>JBEHYP010000115.1:0-11737 GCA_048498115.1 Bacteroidota bacterium
AATTGCTTAACCAACAATATACGGGTGCAATGCAGGCATCTTACACTAAGTTTTCAGCAGATGCAGACCTAGCGGCATTGTATGCAGACGCCATGATGCTGCAGCACCCATGGGATTACTGGAAGCATAACGGCGAAGCAGAACCATGGACACGGGGCATTATAAAAGTGCTTGAGCAAACATTGGCCGCCCACCCTGTTCATCCCGGCGCCAATCATTATTATATACATATGGTAGAAGCATCTCCCAATCCTGAAAAGGCATTGCCCAGCGCCAACCGGCTTGGTAAATTAATGCCGGGGGTAGCGCATATGGTGCACATGCCATCACATATTTATATACGTACTGGCAATTATAAAGAAGGCATTAAAGTAAATGAAATGGCTGTAGCCGGCTACAGTAAATTTCTTGGCCTGTACCCGGATGTACAAAACAATGCCTTCCTGTACCTGTACCATAACCTGCACATGAAGGCTGCCTGCGCCCTGAACAAGGCCAATTATGCATACAGTAAAAAAAGTGCTGATGAATGTGCAGCGCAGGTAGATACTGCCCTGCTGTCAATGCCTGCACCGCTGGGCAATCTCATCCAGTATTTTTATATGACACCCGTGTTCAGCGATGTACGCTTTGGGAAATGGGATGCAATAGTAAGCAGGCCGGCAGCACCGGAACACCATATTAATGAAGCCTTGCTGCTGCACTGGGCAAAAGGTATGGCCTATGCTGCCAAAGGAAACATTCCTGCTGCAAACGAAGCATTAAAATTGATGCAGGAAAAGATGACTGCACCCGATATACATGTGGTGATGGAACCATTCAATTCTCCTTACCAGGTGGCATTGGTGGCAGAAAAAATACTGGCAGGCGTAATTGCAGAAAAAGAAAATAATTTATCCCTGGCGGCAGCACTGTTAGGCGAAGCTGCAAAAAATGAAGACGCCCTTATTTATAATGAGCCGAGGGACTGGCTGCTGCCTGCAAGGCAATACCTGGGAAATGTATTATTAAAGACAGGCGATGCAGCAAAAGCAGAAAAAGCATTCAGGGAAGAGCTGAAAGAAAACCCTAACAATCACTGGTCGCTGTATGGTTTGTACAAAGCGCTATTGCTACAGAAAAAAACAACCGCTGCGGCAGCAGTTAAAAAACACTATACTGAGGCATTTGAAGGGGCTGATATTGCGCCGGGCACTATTGTTTATTAGCTTGCGGGAAATAAAATCCCTGCACTACAGGATTTCCTTTATCGGGTTAACCGGGGCTAATTTCCGGTTGTATTCATTTTTTGTGAACATAGCCACCGATAACAAAACATTTTTTATAAGAACAAAGATGCCGTTTATTAAATTATAGTTATTCTCAAAGTTAATGTCCGTACCTTTTCCGTTCATCTTAATAAAAATAAACAGGAAGAATGTGCCGGCGAAATAAATCAGGAACGCACACACTACCCAAAAATCAGGAGAGCTGTATAAGATCAGCTGGTTCTCATCTATCGGCCTCGTGAGCTGCTCATAAAAGAAAAGGATTGACCAAATAATTACGAGGATTGCCAATAAGACCACGTTTAACGAATTAAAGCTTTCATCATAGTCGGCAAACAATGCCGCTGCAAGGTAAATGCCCAATGCCGCTGCTGAAAACAGGATAATCTTCCTTAGCCGGACCGCCTGCACCACCGAACGGTACAGGTAATACAAAACAACAAGGGCGACAATAGAAAAAATATTCAGGCTTAAGCCGCCATAGGATTCATTTGCTTTCCTTACAACAACCGTAATAATATCGGATAAAATGCTGGTAAGCTGGCAAATAAAAGCCAGGGTTATCACCCGGTTTTTCTTTTGTTTTCTGAAAAAGAAAAGAATTAAGGGGGCTAATTCAGAGATTGCTACTATAGAATAAAAAAACCTTATATCGGGAGTTTTAGTATCCAAATATAAGGTAAGAATTTTTAGAAGAGCAAAAACTTCTTAGAAGGGCCAATACAGTGTCAACCACCATTGCTCCTTAGTTCCTTTGGTTTTTTCAACAGTAAGGTTACGTTTCATTGCAAATTTTTTTAAAAGTTTACAAATAGTTTCTGTTGTAATTTTCTCCAAAAGCGGTTCCTGCACAATGGGTGAACCAGGCCATTCTTTCATAAAAAACCCATGAAATCCAGTTCAGCAAAGGGTTTCAGTGACTTTTTCGATTTAGCCGAGTAAAGATATTTTAGTAAAAACACCCTGTTTAAATAGTAAAATTACTATGGTAAAAGTACGTTTTTTTATTTAATGTTTTTAGTAAAACAACTATTTATTTTAACGTAATACTACGCATTGAATATCATTTTTATTAAAAAAGCCGGTGCATATTATATTTTTTGAGGCGGGGATAAGTGCAGGCTTAATGAACAGCCACAGGAACACTAGGTTATGATAACAGGAAATGAATTTTATTAGTTTTTATAACCGGGCCAGGATTCTTTTCCCCCTGCTTTTAAACGCAGCCGATTCGTTATTCCAGTTGGTTTCTATGATGAGCTTTAGCTCCTGTTTTATTTCGGGATATATTTTAGAAAGGTTGAAGAGCGTGGTGAGTGAAAAAGCCTTAATGGCAGCAGGGGTCGCAGGGTTTTCAATAAATTTAAAACAATGGCTCATTACTTCCCCGTGAAACGCTTCCGGGATATCAATAGCTTCCAGCACCCGTACTGAATTCCTGATTACCGCATCATGCATACCTGTTCTTCCCAGTACACTTACGAGGTCTTTTATATGGGGCTGCACCATAGCAGGTTTTTTCTTTGCGGCCCAGCTTACGCTCCATGCCGCCCGCTGTGCCAGGCGGTAGTCGCTGCTCATAAAGCATTGCATCAATTCCTTAAAGTGCTTTTTGTTCTGGCAGGCGTAGGCGGCAATTTTTAATGCATGCTCTTTGGAATGCCCGGCTAATATTTGCTCTTTCAGGTTCAAAAAAGCATGGCTTTTACACTTTAAATACTTCTCTCCAGTGCAGCATTCCCCCCACCAGGTTTTTAGTATTTTTAAAACCCAATGCATCAAGAATGGCGCAAGCCTGCCCGCTACGGTTACCACTCCTGCAATAAAGTATCACTTCTTCTTCTTTCAGGCCTTCCAGCTCTTCCAGCTGCATTGACTGTATCTTGCCCAACGGGATCAGTGGACCACCAATATTAAATTCCGCATTTTCATGCGGTTCCCTTACATCCACGATGTTCAGCTTTTCACCGGCATCCAGCCTTGCTTTTACTTCTTCAGCAGTAATAGTTGTCATAATAATTCATTTTATTTTTTCATCCCGGTTGAGTCAAGGATAACATTTTCTTTTGACAGGAAAACATCCATCACCATCCCGGGTTTTATGTATTGCAGTTCATTGTTTGTATTAAAGTGCGCCGGGTTTTGCTTTACGATATAAGCGCCCATGGTATCTTTCAGCCCCGGTGATGTAACGATCAGTGTAATTAAAACACCAAGGCTGTCCAGTTCAGGTTTTGCTTCAGCATAAGTCATGCCCAGGAAATCCGGCACCACCTTGTTTTTTTCTTCATCCAGCCCGCCGGCGATCACGAAGTCAATAGTGCTGCCCCATTGCACTTTGGCACCTGCCTGTATCCGCCGGCCCTTGTAGCGCTGCTCTATCACGGAACCTTTCATAAAATCGGGCCGGTACACTGTATCGCCTAACTGCAAATGGTTGCGCTGCAAAATGTCCAGTGCAAAGTTGAATCCCTTTCCTTCCAGTGCAGGCATTACTATCATGGGCGGCACATAGCGATTAACAGTGATGAAAACATTCCGGTTTATTTTAACGGTGGCATTGGCGTCAGGCAGTTGCTTCAGCACTGTGCCGCGTTTTGCAGTGTCTGTATACACAGAATCTGTGATCACCACTTCAAAGCCTTTATCTTCCAACAGCTTGATCGCTTCCGCGGTGCCTTTGCCTTTTACAGCAGGAATGGTAAGGTATTCACCGTGCCTGGTGATCCATCCCAGCAGCTGCAATATCAAAAAGATGATAAGCAGCGCCAATATGGCTGCGGTAAGCAGGTTTACCCAAAAAGGACGGTGTGTTATGAATTTGAACATGTATACAATTTGACAATTACACAATTTAATAGTGGCGGCATTGTTATATTGTTTAATTGCTGAACAACCGGAAGTACCCAACAGCAATGTAACAGTTCAGCAATTGAGCCATTAAATAAAGCACTCCTCTATCAACGCACTGTAAAATTCTTTCAGCGTCCAGCCCATTGCTTTTACCTGCTGCGGCACTATGCTGGCTTCGCTCTGGCCGGGCACCGTATTTATTTCAAGCATATAAGGACTGCCGTTGGCTTCATCATAAATAAAATCGATCCTTACCACTCCCCTGCAATTGAAAATGCTGTATGCTTTTTTTGCGGCAGCCCTCACTTTTTCTGCAATGCTTTCATCCGCATTGGCAGGCGTAATTTCTTCGCTGGCACCATGGTATTTGGCGTCGTAATCAAAGAATTCTTTTTTGGAAATAATTTCCGTCATCGGCAGGGGCTTTATTTCGCCTTTTGCTTTAAATACGCCAATGGTAAATTCCCTGCCTTTGATAAATTCTTCCACCAGCACCTGTGTATCTTCTTTAAACGCTTTGTCAAGCGCTTCCTGCAGGCCTGCTGCTTCACTCACTTTGCTCATGCCGATGCTGCTGCCACCATTATTGGGCTTTACAAATACCGGCAGCTTCAGCTCTTTTAAAATGGCTTCGGGGCTTACCGGGCTTTCCCTGAACAGGTGCATTGATCTTGCTACGTGCAAACCGGCAAATGCTGCCACTGCCACCGTATATCTTTTATTGAACGTTAATGCTGAAGTAGCAGCATCACAGGAAGTGTAGGGTATATGTAAACAGTCAAAATATCCCTGCAGCTTCCCGTCTTCGCCGGGGGTACCGTGCAGGGCGATCAATACCGCATCAAATAATATTTTGTTGCCGTTGACTGTAATGGAAAAGTCATTTTTATCAACTGAAATTTTTTCACCGCCTGGCGAAACATACCACCAGCCGGAAGGATTAATATCTATGGTGTAATAATTCCATTTTTCAGTATCTATATTTTTTTCAATGGTGGCGGCTGTTTTATAAGAAATGACCGATTCGCCGGAATAACCGCCTGTAACAAGCGCTATTGTTTTCTTCATTGAGAGAAAGGATGTTTAAGCAAAGAAACGGAAATAATTATTAATGGGTAATGGATAATTCGTTAAATGATAATTACAACGAGAGCTATTCCGGCGCTTCTTCTTTGGCATCTTCCACTCCTTCATTTCCCGATTGCAAAACGAATTTCCACCTGCCATCGGGCTGGTGCTTCCAGACAGTAACATAAGTGCCATAGATAACAGAATCATTGGTAGCCTGCTTCAGGGAAAATACACCATACGTATAACCCAGGCTGCCATCGGCAGCTACAGCAGCATTTTGCGGCTCCCATGTCATTGTATAAGATGAATCATTGCCCTGTGCAATAAAATCCATTGCATTGGCGCCGGTAAGCGGCAGCATGCCCGGCCGCAGCAATACGCCGCTGCTGTCAATAAATTCCATCAGCGCATAGCGCAGCCCTCTCTTTTCGCTCATTACAGAAAAGTCCCTGTCTGCTTCTATCAATGCTAATTTTAATGCTGCAACGCCGGGCTGCTCCCGGGCCCGGTGCTTTACCCGGCCACGGCAGCCAAACAGTATAGAAAAAGCCAATACAGGAAGTAAATACTTGATCATAAAGTGAAAATTACAAAAGCCGGCGAACTAAAACAAAAGGCGAAAGTATTTGTGCAATACCTTCGCCACGATGCAGGAAATATCACCTGCTGTAATAGCCCTTAAGGCTTAATAAAAATTTTTACCTGTACTAAATGTGCAGGGATGCTTTTTTTGCCATCAGCTGCTCTACTGTTTCCTGGTACATTTCATCCGGTACGCAACAATCTACCGGGCATACGGCAGCACATTGCGGCTCTTCATGAAAGCCCTGGCACTCGGTACATTTATTGGGTGTGATATAATAGGTATCGTTGCTGAGGGGCGCCTGCCTTGCATCGCTGTCCACCACTGTTCCGTCTAATAAAGTATAAGAGCCCTTTACTGTTGTTCCGTCTGAAATTGCCCATTCCACACCCCCTTCATAAATTGCATTGTTAGGGCATTCCGGTTCGCAGGCGCCGCAGTTGATACATTCATCTGTAATCTTAATAGCCATAGTTTTGATTTAGATTGTTGGAATTGCGAATTTTGCGCTACAAAATAAGTTCATCAGGATGAAATTACGAAATCGGATTGAGTTATTACAGCAATTAAAAGAATATTTGAGCGGCAATGATACAGGCTGGCAGCAAATAAAACAAAGGGCTTTTGCAGCAAACGGATGGTTTACTCCTGAATTTATTGATCTTTCGGTAAATAATATTGCCAGTGAGTTTTTAGCAGCAGATAAACTGGCTGCATGGATAAAGCATTATCATATTGATGATGCCATCGCACCTAAAAATGTAGGCATCGTAATGGCAGGCAATATCCCGCTGGTTGGGTTCCATGATTTTTTAACGGCTTTTGTTACGGGCCATGTGCAGGCCGTTAAATTATCTTCCAAAGACGATATACTGCTGAAGCATTTGGTGCAGAAAATGTATGAATGGGAAATAACTGCACAGAACTACATCAGCTTTGCCCCCATGCTCAAAGGCTGTGATGCCTATATTGCCACCGGCAGCAATAACAGCGCTATGTATTTTGATTATTATTTTTCAAAATACCCGAGCATCATCCGGCGCAACCGCACTTCAGTAGCAGTATTGAGCGGCAATGAAACAGCAGCAGAGCTGGAAAAATTGTCAGCTGATATTCATACTTACTTTGGGCTGGGCTGCCGCAATGTGACAAAAATATATGTGCCGCCGGCATATGATTTTGTGCCGCTGCTGAAATCGTTTGACCGCTATAAATATTTTTCAGACCATAACAAGTACCGCAACAATTACGATTATAATTTATCATTGCATATTATGAACAACCGTTTTTATATGACCAATGATACGGTGCTGCTGGTGGAAAATGAATCCCTTTTTGCCCCCATCAGCCAACTGCATTATGGTTTTTATACAGATAAAAGCGAAGTAATAAAATCATTAAAAAATAACAGCGATGTGCAGTGTATTGCAGGCATAGACATTCCTTTTGGCCAGGCGCAAAACCCCGGCCTGATGGATTATGCAGACGGCGTTGATACCATGCAGTTTTTGTTATCGCTGTAGCATCTACGAAAGCCTTACTAATTAATTGTTAAAGGTGCCGGTTGGTAAATTACATTTTGTCAGTGCTTCGTTATTTTGTGGTGACAGGCATAGAAATTGAACAGCTATCGCCTGTAAAAAAATTTAGAAAAAATTAAAAATTACAGCAGATGAAACTAAAGCAAGTCTTATCTACAGTTGCCATCAGCGCCGTAACCGCCTTTGCCGTTATGTGGGGTTATGGAAAATTTGCACAAAAGGGCAACTACGCAGGCCAGCCAAACGGCACCTTACCATCTAACTATAAATTTGCAGGCTTTAATGAGAATAATAATTTGCCGCCGGGCGCTGTTGACTTTACGCAACCAGCCGCTGCTGCATTACCTGCCGTGGTGCATATAAAAACAAAGACCAATGCAAAGCAGGTGAGCAATAACCTGCCCCGTTCGCAAAGGCCGGCCAATCCTTTCAGTGATTTTTTTGACGATGATCTTTTCAACCAGTTTTTTGGAAGAGGCGGCCCAAGCTATATCCCTGAGCAAAGAGCTTCCGGCTCCGGTGTTATCATCAGCGATGACGGCTATATTGTAACCAACAACCACGTGGTGGAAAATGCCGATGAGCTTACTGTAACGCTTAACAACAAAAAATCCTACACCGCAAAAGTAGTGGGTACCGACCCTGCTTACGACCTGGCTGTAATAAAAATTGATGCCACAGCATTGCCGTTTTTATTGTATGGCAATTCTGATGATGTAAGGATCGGGCAGTGGGTGCTGGCAATCGGTTATCCGCTTAACCTGGAAACCACCGTTACCGCCGGCATTGTAAGTGCCAAGGCAAGAAGCCTCGGCCTTAACAAAGGCACTAAAAACAATTCACCGGTAGAATCATTCATTCAAACAGATGCTGCGGTGAACCAGGGCAACAGCGGCGGTGCATTGATTAATACCAGCGGGCAGCTGATCGGCATTAACTCGGCCATTGCTTCGCCTACGGGTTATTATTCCGGTTATTCTTATGCTATACCGGTAAACATTGTGAAAAAAGTAGTAGATGATCTGATCAAGTACGGTAACGTGCAAAGAGGGTATCTCGGTGTGTCTACTGCCAATACCAATGATATTCCTGATGACCAGAAAGAAAAGCTGGGGCTGCGCTATACAGGCGATGGCCTCGTAATTACCGAAGTGGCTACCGGCAGCGCTGCTGCAGATGCAGGATTGAAGAAAGGCGATATTATCAAAAGCGTGAACGATGGCCAGGTAACTGTTCCTTCTGAACTGCAGGAAGCTGTAACAAAATACAAACCCGGCGACAAGATTAACCTTATTTATTCAAGAGATGGGAAAGACCACGCCATAACCGCAACGCTGAAAAACAAAATGGGCACTTTTGATATTGTGAAGGTTGACAATTCTGCTTTATCAAAATTAGGCGCTGATTTGGTAACCCTTGATGCTAAAAAAGCAAAAGAACTTGGGGTAACCGGCGGCGTTATAGTCAAGAAAATAAATGACGGCCCGCTGAAAGACCAGACAAGGATGAGGGATGGCTTTATCATCGTAAAAGTGGATGATAAAGAAGTGAAGAATGCTGAAGATCTGAGCAAGGCCGTTGGCAATGCAAAATCAGTTACCATCAGCGGTTTTTATCCCGGCTATGATGCTTTGTATGATTACCCGGTGACGTTGGATGATGAGTAATGAGTGTTATGATGAATATGAAAAGGGCTGCAGAGATGCGGCCTTTTTTTGTTGCTGTCATTCCGAACCGCCTTAGTAGCTACTCTTTTATTTTGTTTACAGCGGGTGAAGAATCTGCCGGGCCCTGCAACTAATGCTGACCATCTGCAATAGCGTCAGACAGATTCCCCGTTCCCCGGAATGACATTTTTTTTCAACCTCTCAAACGCATACATCATGCAGCACACATGCAGTGCCTGTGCAAATTCATTATTCTTCAGCATGGCTTTTACTTCCTCCACGGGCAATAGTATAACTTCAATGTCTTCGTTGGGATCAAGGCTTTGTGCCGAAACTTTTTTACCGCCGGTGGCCAAAAACAAATAAGTATAGCTGTCAAGCACACCGGGATTGGCGGCCACTTTGCCAACATATTCAACCCGGGAAAAAACATAGCCCGTTTCTTCCTGCAATTCCCTGGCAATAGCAGCAGCAGGGCCTTCACCTTTGTCAATAAACCCGCCGGGGATTTCAAGCAATGTTTCACCAATGGGATAACGGTACTGTTTTACCATTACCACCTTATTGTCTTCCGTTATGGCAAGCGCACAGGCGCTGGCAGGAAGCTCCACCACGAAATATTCAGGAATTATTTTTCCATCAGGCATTTCACATACGTCTTTACGGGCCGTGAAATACTGGTGCTTGCTGATGTATTCTGAAGAGATTTTTTTCCAGTTCATACGGTTTTCTGTTGACTGTTTACAGTTGGGGTACCTACGGTTTAAAGTCCTACTTATTCACACCGTTCAACTGATCACCGATCTGCTGATCACTGATCCACTGTTCTGTTCACCAATCACCATCCTTTCCTTTCCCTTAATGAAGTAATATGTGCCACATGGTGCCGGCTATGCCATGCATACATGCCCAGCAAAAACCACAGCGTCATTTCTTTTTTATGCTCCGGGTGAAAAACAGTCCTGTCCCATTCTTCAGCTTTTATATTCTTCAATACTTCCAGCCACCTGGTGTGCAGCGCATGAAGCAAAGTAAGTGACACATTCACCGGCAAATTTTGTGTATCAGGAAGCCTGGCCCATTCCGCTTCCAGGTATGGCTTAATGGCGGGGTTCTCTTCTGTCAATCCCAGCTTAAATCGTATAAACGCATTGATATGGCTGTCGGCCACATGGTGCACTACCTGCTTCACCGTCCATCCTCCATCACGGTAAGGAGTACTCAATTGCTGATCATCAAGGTTGAGTACAGCATTTTCCAGGTGCTGCGGCAAAAACTGTATATCAATCAGCCATTCTTTTAATTGTTTTTCAGAAAAAGGCTGCGGCTGGTATTTGCCGATGGGATAACGCAGGTCTTCCATTATAAAACTGTTTATGGTACAAAAAATAATAATCAATAATTATTAATACTAATTATTGATTATTACATGTCAAAATTAAGTTGTGCTAGTTTTTTTTCTCTTCTTCTGCAGGGGCGGTAACGGCACCGGCAGGTTTTATACCCACCAGCTCCATTTCAAATACCAGGGCAGCACCACCGGGGATATCAGCGCCGGCTCCCCTGTCGCCATAGCCCAGCTCGCTCGGGATATATACTTTCCATTTATCGCCGATATGCATCAGTTGCAGCGCTTCTGTCCAGCCTTTGATAACACCTGATACCGGGATAGTGATAGGCTCTCCCCTTTTATATGAATTGTCAAATTCTTTTCCGTCAATTAATGTTCCTGCATAGTGCGCCACTACCGTATCCTGCAATTGCGGGGTAGCAGAAGAAGCATCGCCTTTTTTAATCACTTCATATTGCAGCCCGCTTGGTAAAGTAATAACGCCGGGACGCTTTTTATTTTCTGCCAGGAATTTAGCGCCCCTCGCTTTTTCTTCGCCTGATTTGACAGTGGCAGTAGCCTGCAGCTTCTGCTGTATGCACATGTTGGCATCCGTTTCTGAAATGGCCGGTGTTTTCTTTGCAAATACATCATTTATTGCTTTTTGCATCACAACGCCATTTATATTTTCAATATGCTGCATTTTTAAGCTGTTGGCAACGTTCATGCCCAGTGCATAGCTGAAAGAGTCCAGGTTATTTTTAAGAAAAGCAGGCTCTGCCTTTTTAACGGTATTGTCAGCAGCCTTTTTAACTGCCGGCTTTTTCGGCTGGGCTACGGCAACTACAGTTATCGCAGGGGCAACAGCCAATAAGATAAATCGCTTCATTGTTTTTTGTTTAATGTTTATTAAAAATTTATTCATTTCGTATATCCTTTCCCGTAAGGTTGATAAACACATCTTCAAGATTGGCAGCTTTCACCTGCTTGGGCCTTTCAAAACCGGAAGCCACCAGGTCGTCAATCAATTTGTCCGGCGAAGCTAAGGCAATTATTTTTCCTTCATCCATAATGGCAATGCGGTCGCACAGTTGTTCCGCTTCGTCCATATAATGCGTGGTGATAATAACGGTGGTGCCCTTTGCCCGTATATCCTTTATCAAATCCCATAGGTTGCGGCGGGCCTGCGGGTCAAGGCCGGTAGTGGGCTCATCCAGGAATACAATTTTGGGCTGGTTAATCAGCGTGGTGGCAATGGAAAAACGCTGCTTTTGGCCGCCGCTCAGCTCCTTGTATTTGCTTTTGGCTTTTTCTTCAAGGTTTACCAGCTGCAGCAACTGCCTGGTATCAACTGTGTGGTTGTATAAACCCGAAAGCCAAAGGCGGTCCTCCGTCGCAAGCTTCACGAGCTCTACACGCAGTTT
>JBEHYP010000116.1:0-11729 GCA_048498115.1 Bacteroidota bacterium
CGTATCCCGATAGCTATCGGGATGCGACGCCAATGAAGATGAATAATGTTTTTATGATGGTATCAAAAAAATAAAAATGAAAAATTTCATTTCCGTAAAAGACGTGACCGATATTGATGCACTGGTAGCAAAAGCGCTTGCATACAAAGCGAAGCCTTTTGCAGATAAAATGCTGGGTGCCGGCAAAAGAATTGGTTTATTGTTTTTGAACCCTTCGCTTCGTACAAGATTGAGCACACAGGTGGCCGCTTCCAATGTAGGATTGGAAACAATCGTGTTCAACGTTGACAAAGAAGGCTGGGCAATGGAGTTTGAAGAAGGCGCTATCATGAGCGGCAACACAGTGGAGCATGTGAAAGATGCAGCGCCGATACTGGGCAATTATTTTGATATGCTTTGCATCCGGGCTTTTCCTTCTTTAAAAAATAAGGAGGATGATTACAGCGAAGAAGTGATGACCGCATTTATAAAATATTCCGGTGTACCCGTGGTGAGCCTGGAAAGCGCCACGCTGCACCCGCTGCAGTCTTTAACGGATATCATTACTATAACTGAACATGCAAAAGCAAAGCGCCCCAAAATCGTATTAAGCTGGGCGCCGCACATCAAGCCTTTGCCGCAATGTGTGCCCAACTCCACGGCACAATGGATCAATGCCTGGGGCAAAGCGGATTTTGTGATTACGCACCCGGAAGATTATGAACTGGATGAACAATTTACCAAAGGCGCCACCATCACCCACAACCAGGATGAAGCATTGAAAGGCGCTGACTTTGTGTATGTAAAAAACTGGAGCACTTTTGCTGATTACGGGAGAATATATACCAACGACCCATCGTGGATGCTGACCAATGAAAAATTAAAACTCACTAATAACGCTAAAGTGATGCATTGCCTTCCGGTGAGAAGGAATGTGGAATTAAGTGATGAGGTGCTGGATGGCGAGAACAGCATTGTTACACAACAGGCAAGCAACAGGGTATGGGCGGCGCAGGCTGTATTATCTGAAATTCTTGGGAATGAATAAACTTTTCGTTATAAAAATTGGCGGTAATGTAATTGATAACGAAGCTGCGTTGCACCAGTTTCTTTTGTTGTTTTCGGCTGTTGCTGAAAACAAGATATTGATACACGGTGGCGGAAAAATTGCGACCAAAATCGGAGATAAGCTGGGCATTGAATCAAAATATATAAATGGCCGCCGTATAACTGATGAAGAAACGATTGATTTGGTAACAATGGTGTACGGCGGGTTGGTGAATAAAAAAATAGTTGCCCAATTGCAGGCTTTTAAATGCAACGCTATTGGATTGACGGGAGCAGATGCTAATATCATCCCGGCGGGCAAGCGGCCTGTAAAGGATATAGATTATGGTTTTGCCGGTGATATAAAGAATAACAGCATTAATGCGCCTGTGCTGGATGTGTTGTTGCAGCAGAACATTACGCCTGTTATTGCCCCGCTAACACACGATGGTGAGGGGCAAATCCTTAATACCAACGCCGATACTATTGCTTCATCATTGGCAGTTGCTTTATCAAAGTTGTATGATGTAAGACTGATCTATTGTTTTGAGAAAAAAGGGATATTGGCAGATATGGAAGATGACAACGCAGTCATTGATGTGATAACAAAGGAAAAATACCGGCAGCTGTTAGATGAGAAAAAATTGTTTGATGGCATTTTGCCTAAAATTGACAATGCTTTTACAGCTATTGACAGCGGTGTAAAAGAAGTGTTGATCGGCCATGCAGGCGACCTGCTGCAAAACATTACTGAAACCACAAAAGGCACCCTGATAAAATGAGCTTTGAAAAAAAAATATATACTGATGCGGTTGGATTGCTGAAACAACTGATAGCAACCCCTTCTTTTTCCAAGGAAGAAAATGATACGGCAGAAATATTAATGCAGTTTTTTGAACAGCGGGGAATAGAACATGCAAGAGTGGGTAATAATATTTATGCCAAAAATAAAAACTATGATGCTTCCAGGCCTTCTGTGTTATTAAACTCACACCACGACACGGTAAAGCCCAACAAAGGTTATACGCTTGACCCTTTTGCCCCGGTGGAAAAAGACGGGAAGCTGTTTGGCCTGGGAAGCAATGATGCCGGTGGCTGCCTTGTTTCGCTGATTGCAACTTTCTTACATTTTTACAATATTGAAAACGCAAAACACAATGTGGTGTTTGCCGCCAGCGCCGAAGAAGAAATCAGCGGGGTGAATGGCATTGAGCTGGTGTTGCCTTTTCTCGGCAATATAGATTATGGCATTGTGGGCGAACCCACTCAATTAGAAATGGCTGTGGCAGAGCGTGGCCTGATGGTAATTGACTGCACCGCACAGGGCAGGGCAGGGCATGCCGCAAGAAATGAAGGGGAAAATGCTTTGTATAAAGCGGTTGACGATATTAACTGGATAAGAAATAAAAAGTTTGATAAGATAAGCGATCTGTTAGGGGAATCCCGGCTGACTGCCACCGTTATTGAAACAGAAAACAAACAGCACAATGTAGTGCCTTCGCAATGCAAATTTGTAATTGATGTAAGGGTGAATGAACTCTATACTTTTGAAGAAATACTGGCAGAGCTGAAAGCAAATTTAAAAAGTGAATTCAAGCCACGCACTACCAGAATGAAATCAACTTCCATTCCGCTTGATCATATTTTGGTGAAGGCTGGCATCAATTTAGGGCGTGGTTATTACGGATCGCCTACCACATCAGACAAAGCATTAATGCCCTTTCCCACTTTAAAAATGGGCCCCGGCGACAGCGCCCGCAGCCATACCGCCGATGAATTTATTTACCTTTCGGAAATAGAGGAAGGGATCGGGACTTATATTAAATTGGTGGAGCAGTTATTGTAATTTGATTAAAAATCTGTAATTTAAATTCAGTATTTTTAAATTAAAATATATTTTATGTTGACTAATCTTGCAAAGAATTACCAGCTATTGGTAAATAATATGGGCCGGTTAATTGAAATCAGCGGCTATCGCAATGATTATCTTTCACAAAAATAGGGTTAAAGCCGGCAAATTTTTCTTTGAAAAAACAGAAAGGTGCATGGTCTGTAGAAGAAGTGATAAAACTGCTCTCTGTTATTCAAAATGAAGAGATTGAAGATTATATGGATACAGTGAAGATGAAAGAAAGTCTTGCTAAGGGGAAATTTGTTTCTTCTGATGAATTTGAAAAACGGATGGGATGGAAATAATAATTGAAGATTTGTTTATTGAACAACTTCAGAAATGTCCGCAGCCATTTCAAGAAAAATTCAGAAAGGCTTATCAGCAATTGAGAGTGGTGGATAAGCCTTTAGAAATAAAGAATATTGTTGCAGATACCCACACCAAAAATTTTTACAAGCTTATTGAAGAAAGTAAAATTGGTTTGCAAATAAAAGGGAGCAAACTGCATATTCTTTGTTTTTTGCGAAACCAATGCTTTGAAACGTAAAGAAAAATGAAACTCTGGCAAAAAGATAAAACCGCGTTAGCAGAAGTAGAAAAGTTCACAGTTGGGAATGACCGTGAAATGGATTTGCAATTAGCGCCTTTTGATATACTGGGTTCCATTGCCCATGTTACCATGCTGGCTTCTGTGGGTTTGCTGGAGAAAGAAGAGAAGGGCATTTTGGTAAAAGAATTACAGGCAATCTATAAAAGCATTGATCCGGCATTTGCTTTGGAGGAAGGGGTTGAAGATATTCATTCGCAAATTGAATTACTGCTTACAAAAAAATTAGGCGATACAGGTAAAAAAATTCACAGCGCAAGAAGCAGGAACGACCAGGTGCTGGTGGACATAAAATTATTTCTCCGCAGCGGGATTGAAAAGCTGGTAACAAAATCAAAAGAATTATTTGATCTGCTCATTCAGCAAAGCGAAAAATACAAAGATGATTTATTGCCCGGCTACACCCATTTGCAATTAGCCATGCCATCCTCCTTTGGCCTTTGGTTTGGCGCTTATGCAGAAAGTTTGGTGGATGACCTTATTACTTTACAGGCAGCTTTTGAAGTGGTAAACAAAAATCCGCTTGGGTCTGCCGCCGGTTATGGCTCTTCTTTTCCCATCAACCGTACTTTAACAACTCAATTGCTCGGCTTTGAAGATTTGAATTACAACGTGGTGTATGCACAAATGGGCAGGGGCAAAACGGAACGGATTGTCGCTGCCGCAATGGCGAACATTGCGGCTACGCTTTCCAGGCTCAGCATGGATGCCTGTTTGTTTCTCAATCAAAATTTTAGCTTCATCAGTTTCCCCGATGAGCTCACCACCGGCAGCAGCATCATGCCGCATAAAAAAAACCCGGATGTATTTGAGCTGATACGTTCACACTGCAACCGCCTGCAGGCATTGCCCAATGAAATAATGCTGATGACCACCAACCTGCCTTCCGGCTACCACCGGGATTTGCAATTGCTCAAAGAGCATTTATTTCCTGCATTTAAAACCCTGCACGATTGTATTGCAATGGCAGGTTTAATGCTTTCCAATATACAAGTGAAAAAAGAACTGCTGAAAGATGAAAAATACAAATACCTATTCAGCGTGGAAGAAGTAAACAAATTGGTATTACAGGGTATGCCTTTCCGTGATGCATATAAAAAAGTGGGATTGGATATTGAACAAAATAATTTCACTTATACTGCTTCGGTAAGCCATACACATGAAGGCTCTATTGGCAATTTGTGTAATGAACAAATCAGCGCTAATATGGAGAAGGTGATTGCCACATTTGGGTTTGATAAAATAAAAGAAACATTAGCAAAATTGCTTAGTTAAATTTTTCTTCATTCGTGCCCATTCGTGAAACCCGATAGCTATCGGGTCATGGCTAACCCTATATGCCGCAGGCATATCTTCTGTGTTAATTCCTTATCTGTGTTCATCTGTGCAATCTGTAGCTTATCTTTACTCCCCACCAATTATGGAAAACAAAAAACGCATTGCCATCTTCGGCTCCACAGGCTCTATCGGCACGCAGGCACTGGAGGTTGTCCGCAACAACCAGGATCTGTTTGAGGTGGAGATACTCACTGCACAAACGAATGCAGACCTCCTCGTTAAGCAGGCGCTGGAATTTACGCCCAATGCAGTGGTCATCGGCGATGAATCATTGTACAAAAAAGTGAAAGATGCGCTGGCAGAAACTGGTATAAAAGTTTTTGCCGGGGAAAACGCACTGGAAGAAGTAGCCGACTTTGATACCTATGATATGATGCTGGCCGCCATTGTGGGCTTTGCCGGGTTAAAGCCTACATTAAAGGCAGTGGAAAAAGGCAAGGCTATTGGTTTGGCAAATAAAGAAACACTGGTAGTTGCCGGCGACATTGTAATGCAGAAGGCTTATGAAAAAAGGGCGCCTATCATCCCGGTTGACAGCGAACACTCGGCTATCTTTCAATGCCTGGTAGGGGAGGGAAGAAATAAGATTGAAAAAATAATACTCACGGCAAGTGGCGGCCCTTTCCTGGGAAAAAAGCCCAACTTCCTGGTGAATGTAAAGCGTGACCATGCCCTGCAGCATCCTAACTGGGCAATGGGTGCAAAAATCACCATTGACTCTGCTACGCTGATGAACAAAGGCCTTGAGATGATAGAAGCGAAATGGCTCTTCAACCTGCAGCCGGAGCAGGTGCAGGTAATTATTCACCCGCAAAGTATTGTTCACAGCATTGTACAATTTGAAGATGGTAGCATGAAAGCGCAGATGGGACTGCCCGATATGAAGCTGCCCATTCAATATGCAATGGCATTTCCGCAGCGCATAAAAAATGACTTTCCCCGCTTTGACTTCCGCAAATATTCCAGCCTCAATTTTGAAGAGCCGGATGTTAAAACTTTCAGAAATTTGGCGCTGGCCACTGAAGCGTTATTCAAAGGCGGCAATGTGCCCTGTGTGCTGAATGCCGCCAATGAAATTGCCGTGTGGGCCTTTCTCCGCAACCGTATCGGCTTTTTGGACATTACTGCCGTGGTGGAAAAAGCCATGCAAAAAATTGCCTTCATTGAGAAGCCAACGCTTGAACAATATTTTGAAAGCGATGGTGAAGCCCGTAATTTTGCGGCTTCGCTGATGAAGTTGTAGAAGGAACGAAATTCACCCTGAGTGAACCTGTCCCGGCAAAGGCGGGAGTCGAAGGGTTTTAAAGCCAGGTTCGGGCGGAGTCGAGAACCGGGCTGGTATAAAAGATGTTTTTATTTTGGTATAAACATTGGTTTTTCAATTAAACATCGTTGTGTCACTCACTTCAACTTTTTCAGCATCATTCATCAAATAAAAACACAAACAGTTTATAGTTTAGCATTCTAAACCTCTAAACTACTAAACCACTAAACTAAATGGATACCCTCATTAAAGTAGCGCAGTTTTTTTTATCCCTCTCATTGCTGATAGTGCTCCATGAGTGGGGGCATTATTTCTTTGCCCGTTTGTTCAAAACAAGGGTCAACAAATTTTACCTCTTCTTTGATTTTTTATTTCCTGTGCCCAACCTGCTGAATTTTACTTTATTCAAAAAGAAAAAGGGCGATACGGAATTTGGCATTGGCTGGTTCCCCTTTGGCGGCTATGTACAGATAGACGGCATGCTGGACGAAACGCAGGATGCAGAAAAATTAAAGCAACCGCCGCAGCCATGGGAATTCAGGAGCAAAACGCCCGTGCAGCGCTTGTTCATCATGATGGGCGGCATAATTGTAAATGTGCTGACCGCTTTTATCATTTACGGCATGATACTGTTCGTGTGGGGCGAAACAAAAATAGTTAACAGCTCTGTAAAAAATGGCATTTCTGTAGGTGATTCGCTGATGTATAATATCGGTTTCAAGGACGGCGATAAAATAAAATCCGTTGATGGCAAGCCAATAGAATATTTTGACGATGTGCTTAAAAATATCATCATCAAAGGAGAAAAGGTGAATGTAACGGTAGAAAGAAACGGGGCAGAGGCAACAGTGCAGGTTCCTGAAACAATCCTGGGGCAATTGTCAACCAAAAAGATTGATAAAAAAGGATTGCTTGGATTAAGAATGCCGGCTGTTATTGACAGCATGGATAAAAGAGATGCAGAAAGAAGCAATGCATTCAAAAAAGGATTATTGCCAAACGACAGCATTATTAAATTAAACAATACACCTGTTCAATATTGGGAGGATATTTCAAGATACACTGAAACACTAAAAGATTCTTCAGTGGTAACAGTAATGGCTATCCGTAACCGGAAAGATACGCTCACTTTTGATGTGCCGCTTGATGCCGATCACAAGCTGGGCATTGCCCCGCTTAACGGCGAAAAGCTGGCGGCAATGGGCTGGCTTACTATCTATACCAGGCCTTACGGTTTTTTTGAAAGCATACCTGCCGGTATCAAAAAAACCTTTTCAAAATTGGGCGATTATATTGACCAGTTTGCTTTGATATTTAAACCGTCTACAGGCGCTTATAAAGGAATGGGCGGCTTTGCCAGCATGACGCAGGTATTTGGCACGCACTGGGACTGGGAAGCTTTCTGGAGCATCACTGCTTTCTTCAGCATCGTGCTGGCGTTTATGAATTTCCTCCCTATTCCCATGCTGGACGGCGGTTACATTCTTTTTACTTTGTTTGAAATTATCACCGGTAAAAAAGTACCGGATAAGTTTTTGGAAAAAGCCAACCTTATCGGCTTTATCATCATTATCGGGCTGATGGTATTTACTAATGGCAATGATGTGTTCAGGAAATTTAAAGGATGGTTTTAATTCAATCAGCCGTCTAAATAATATTGACAGGCCGGTTTGTATTGCACAGCCGGCTTTGTTATTTTTATCCGGTAAAAAATATAATATGAAAAGGTTCTTATTTTTATTATTGATCGTTCAGCAGGCAACGGCGCAGGTAAAGCTGCCTGTGCCCCTTAATGTGCAGGAGTTGTATAATAAAGGATACCGTTCTGCAGACGGGAAGCCGGGCAAAAATTACTGGCAAAATACTGCTGACTATACTATTAATGTAAGTTATGATCCGGTAAGCAGGCTTATCACCGGCACAGAAGAAATTACATACATCAACAACAGCCCTGGTAAATTAACCGCCCTGCTTTTTAAATTGTATCCTAATCTTTACAAAAAAGACGCCCTGCGCAATATGGCGGTGGATGTGGCAGATATGACGGACGGCGTTAACATCAGCAGGCTGGAAATTGCAGGGAAGCCTAAAGATGTAAAACAGCTGGCGATAAATGGCACCAATATGTTTGTGCCGGCGGCTATTCCTGCCGGGCAAACAGTAAAAGTAGCGGTTGACTTCAGTTATACACTCAACAAATCTTCGCATATCCGTACCGGTGAGATAGAAGAAGGCGCTGCATTTATTGCCTACTTCTTTCCCCGTGTTGCAGTGTACGATGAGCTGGATGGATGGAATATGAACCCATATCTGGGGCAGGCAGAATTTTATAATGACTTCTGCAACTTTAACTTGTCTGTTACGGTGCCCCCGGGCTACCTGGTATGGGGCACCGGCGACCTGCAAAACTGTAATGAAGTATTGGCTGATAAATATTGCGGAAGAATTGCCAACGCAGAAAAAAGCGACAGCATTGTTTTTATCGTAGATGAAAACGATCTTAAAACTGGCGGCATTACCAAAGACAGCCTGGCCAATACATGGAAATTCAAAGCTTCCAACGTAGTGGATGTTGCCTTTGCGGTAAGCAATCATTATGTTTGGAATGCCACCAGCCTGGTGGTGGATAAAAGCACAGGGCGGAGAACAAGGGTGGATGCATTGTTCAATACAAAGCACAAATCATACTTTGATGTGATCAACTATGCCCGGAAGACAGTTCAGTTAATGAGCTATGATTTCCCTAAATGGCCTTATCCCTACAACCACATCAGCGTATTTGACGGGCTTGACCAGATGGAATACCCGATGATGGTGAACGATAACCCTGTTTCCTCCAAAGAGGATGATATTACACTGACCGATCATGAAATATTCCATACCATGTTCCCTTTTTACATGGGCATTAATGAAACCAAGTACGGATGGATGGATGAAGGCTGGGCAACCATAGGGGAGTGGTTGTTATCAACTATGATAGACAGCACTATTCATGATGATTATGGTGTTTCAAAAACAGAAAGAAGCATGGGGAGCGAAGAGGACTTGCCGATAACGACATTGACCACTTCGCTGAACGGCGCAGCATTCTTCACCAACTCTTATCCCAAACCGGCTTTCGGCTACCTTTTTGTAAAAGATATGCTGGGGGATGGCCTGTTTTTTAAAGGCCTGCATTTTTATATTCAGCAATGGAATGGTAAACACCCAGGGCCGCTGGATTTTTTTAATTGCATGAACACCGGCAGTGGGAAGAACCTGAACTGGTTCTGGAAAAAATGGTTTTACGACAATGGTTATGCAGACCTTGCCATCAATAAAGTGGTAAATACAACTTCTGCCAAGCAAATCAGTATAGAATCAAAAGGCAACAAGCCTGTGCCGGTTGATGTTACAGTTACTTTTGCTGATGGCACTATCCAAAAAATCCACCGCAGCATTGCTGTATGGGAAAAAGGGAATACAACCGTTTTGTTGAAGTTCAATTCTTCCAAAAAAATCACGAAAGTGCAATTAGGCAGCCTTTATGTACCTGACTGGAATAAAGAGGATAATGTGTGGGAAGGGCTTTAATTAGCCACTAATTTCACCAATGCACACGAACGAATACAGCGAACAAATCACATTTGTGTCAGTTTACGCCATTCGTGCCTTTCTGTATGTTATCTGTGTTAATCCGTGAAATCTGTGGCAGCACCTTTGTTTCCGAAGGAAACGAAGAAAATTCGTGTTAATTTGTGCAATTCGTGGCTCAAAAATCATTTGTGGCGTACCTTTGCACCAATCACTGGTTAACTGATCACTGATCCCGGGGCTGACCGGTTTTGACAGCATAGTTCTTTGCAGGTGTAAGCATGTAATGCGTTGCGTAATTAGCATTTCAATCTGAATACGAAAACTTCAAATGGCAATACTCAGTATGCCATGGCTGCTTAATCGATAGATTAACATCCATTAGGGCCGCCGGGCAGGTCAGTTCCGTTACCACGCCCCGCCGCCGACTCAAAAACAAAACGGAATGCTGCAGCGGAATGATGTGACTGCTGCTTAAGACCATTCATCTAAGGTTACAGTTGGTTGGTTGGGTTCCTGCTGTTTCCCTACAATTAATAACCAAATAAACATGTAGAAAGCTTGCGGCGAATATGTTTGGACGGCGGTTCGACTCCGCCCAGCTCCACTAATAACAATCCCGCCTTTGGCGGGATTGTTATTTTTATGGGTATATCATATACGCAGGGAAATTGTTAAACACTGAATTCACAACAAGCATTTAACCCAGTATGCTAAGGTGTACCATCCCCATAGTAGTCCCAGGAATAGTTATAATTATCAGCAATTACTACCCAGGAATTGCCATCTGATTGTACAGTTACGGATGTTAGCCGGGTATAATTATCAAAAGTACCAGAAGCGGCACGATAAACATTATTCTGGAAAGCATAGCCCAATTCTCCTGCTAAAACGTCAATATTGGTACCTGCTTCTCTAAGTAAGACCTTGGATGGGAATAAACCACCAGGGAAACTAGAAGGCCCTGAAACGGGTATTGCTGCATATATCACGTAAATCCTCCCTGCACGACCTGCTGCGGGGGGTAAGGTAATCGTTTTTTGCAGGTTGGTATTTTGATTGGTTACAAACCTTATAGTATAATCGTTGTCTGTTACTGTATAATTGTCGCTAATTGCCCTCAGAGGCATACTAACGGAACCGCCTACCTGCAATTTGGAGTTAGGCGTATTTTCACCAATACCTATGCCCGTATTGCCGGTGGTTACATCATGCAAAAAGCTCCAGCCGCCTGATACGCCGTATATACCCATCAGGTTTTGATTATAAGTGCCTATGAAACTCCGGCCGGCAGTAGCAGGCCCGTCAAGCCACAGGCCGGCTGTTGCACTGGCGCTTTCGTTCCGCAGCCGCATCCTGCCGGCCACATCCAGTGTATAACCGGGATTGGTATTATTAATACCGACTTTTCCGCCGGTAACGATGGCTGCACCACTGCCGCTGTTCACTGCATATAAAGTAGAGGAAGCGCTGTTATTGCTAAATCCCGCTACTACGCCGGTAGCTGTACCGGTTTTGGAAGCGTACAGGGCGTATGAAGTACCGGCGTCCCTGATATCTAATTTTGCCCCGGGGGAATTAATGCCGATACCTACGTTGCCATTGCCTTTTATCCGCATGTTTTCGGTAAACGAAGCGCTGCTGCCATAGCCAAAGGCAATATCATCGCCGCTGCCGCCGGCATATAACTGCATTAAAGAACTCTGAATACCCATGCCATAGCGGCTGTTGGCAGCATTGTAATACAAATCTATTTTATTGCCATTGCCATTGTTAAAAGAAAGCGGAGCGGCAGGAGCAGTGGTGCCTATGCCAAGCCTTGCATTATTTACATCAATGCCCATACGCCAGTTCCCGGCAACACCGTTTCCCCAAAAACCGATGATACTGTCGTTGACCATCCCGGTAAAAACGCCTTCTGCGTTGTTTGATTTATTAAACCAGATACCGGCAGAAGAAGCATCATTATACCGTAAACGTATACGGCCATTTATATCCATTCTGTAAGACGGCTCTGCGGTACCAATACC
>JBEHYP010000117.1:0-11695 GCA_048498115.1 Bacteroidota bacterium
AACGCCCCAGGCATGCAGGGCAAAAGTGCTTTCGCTGGCGGCTACATCCACGTTAATCAAATCAAACACTTTAAGATCAGTGCTGTAAGCGCCGCAGGTGCCGATGCGGATAATACAGTCCACATCATACTGGCTGTACAGCTCGTAAGAATAAATACCAATGCTGGGGCAGCCCATACCACTGGCGCCGATGGTAATAGCCTTGCCTTTATAAGTGCCGGTATAATAAAATGCGTTTCTCGTCTGGCTCACCAATTTGGTATCCTGCAAAAACTTTTCAGCAATATATTTTGCCCGCAGAGGATCACCGGGCATTAATACAATTTTGGCTATTTCTCCCGGCCGGGCGCTGATATGTACACTCATAAATTATTTTTTAGGGTGGCTAAGATAAGGGGTTTCACACAAACGAAGGGTTTCAGGAGTTTCACACCACAGGAACAACGGATCCCTGCGGACGCAACGTTGTTTCGCTGTTTTCTTTGTCCCGTTGTGTGAAATAAATTCTTTGTTTCTTTGTGTGAAATAATGCTTATGACTGTAATTGCAAAAAAATACGACCCCGTAAAATATAAAACTCCCACCGGCACCACACTCACCTGCAAAGGCTGGATACAGGAAGCTGCTTTAAGAATGCTCCTTAATAATTTGAACCCCGAAGTGGCCGAGCGTCCCGATGACCTGATTGTGTACGGCGGCCGCGGCAAGGCAGCAAGAAATTTTGAAGCGCTTGACAATATTATTGCCGCATTAAAAGTGCTGGAAAACGATGAATCATTATTGATACAAAGCGGCAAGCCGGTGGGCATACTCAAAACGCATAAGGACACGCCAAGGGTTTTAATAAGCAATTCTCAATTGGTACCCAATTGGGCCAACTGGCAGCATTTTGAAGAGCTGGAAAAAAAAGGCCTCATTATGTACGGGCAAATGACTGCCGGCAGCTGGATATACATCGGTAGCCAGGGCATTGTGCAGGGCACCTATGAAACCTATGCAGCCGCTGCTGACAAACATTTTGGCGGCAGCTTAAAAGGAACATTGAACGTAACCGCCGGGCTTGGCGGCATGGGCGGCGCACAGCCGCTTGCCATCACCATGAACGAAGGCGTGGCGCTTATTGCTGAAGTAGAAGAGTGGCGCATTGACAAACGGCTGGAGACAAAATACCTCGATGAAAAATTCACTGATATTGATGAAGCGATAGATAAGGCTTTGCAATATAAGGCCGCCGGCACAGGGAAAAGCATTGGCGTTCTCTGCAACGCTGTTCACTTACTGCAACGCCTGCTCGAAAGAAATATCATTCCCGATACTCTCACTGACCAGACCAGCGCCCACGATCCGCTGATCGGTTACATACCACATACTCTCACCAATGAACAGGCCAATGTATTAAGGGAACAAAATAAAGAACAATACCTGCAGCTTAGCTACGAAAGCATGTACCTGCATGTGCAGCTGATGCTGCAACTGATGGACAGGGGAGCGATAACTTTTGATTACGGGAATAATATCAGGGCAAGGGCACAGGAAGTGGAAAATGGAAAGTTGAGAGTGGAGAGTGGGCAAAACTCTCAACTCTCAACTCTCAACTTTCAACTTGGGCGTTCCTTCGCCTTCCCCGGCTTTGTCCCCGCCTATATACGCCCGCTGTTCTGCGAAGGCAAAGGCCCTTTCCGCTGGGCAGCGCTGAGTGGCGACCCGGCAGATATTGCCGTGACCGATGAAGTGATAGCGAACATGTTTCCCGCAAACAAATCATTGCAGCGCTGGCTCAAATTAGCTAAAGAAAAAATCGCTTTCCAGGGATTGCCGGCAAGGATATGCTGGCTGGGGCAGGGCGAAAGGGAAAAAGCAGGGCTTGCATTTAATGAATTAGTAAAAACCGGCAAAGTAAAGGCACCCATTGTAATTGGCCGTGACCATCTGGACACTGGCTCTGTTGCTTCTCCCAATCGTGAGACTGAAGCCATGCTTGACGGCAGCGATGCCATTGCCGACTGGCCTTTGCTGAATGCATTGGTCAACACTGCCGGCGGCGCCAGTTGGGTTTCGTTGCACCATGGTGGCGGGGTAGGAATGGGGTACTCCATTCATGCAGGCATGGTGATAGTGGCCGATGGAACGGAAGAGGCTGCTTTGCGCTTAAGCCGTGTACTGAGGAATGACCCGGGAATGGGGGTGATACGGCATGCAGATGCAGGGTATGAGGTAGCGAAGAAAACTTTGCAGGAGAATGGATTGGATTATAAGGAGAGATTAAAATAAGGTGTATTTCCTACGCGGAGGAAGATGATAGTTATTTTAATAAAGCCAAAGTGAAAGTCTTATCTTTTTTGACTATATTTATTACTTGACCGATTTGTTATTTGGGTTAAACAATAAATCAACCATGAAAAAATATTATTCACTCGGTGGCTTCATAACTTTCCTTATCATCTTTAATCTCGGGTACGTTTTCCACGAGATCATCATGGGAAATTTTTTTAAAGAGAACATAGGGGCCCTACAGCGGGATACCTACATCATTCCCCTGATTGCACTGGCCTTTATTCTGTACATTGCTTTCCAGGCTTATTTCCTGCCCATTTACTATGAATATGCTGCAAAAAAATACCAGTGGGGATTAACAAGGGCAGCAATTATCTTTGGTGCTATCACAGGATTTTTATGGGACGGGCTGCAGGGCGGCATGATAGAAGTAGCTACTTTCAAAATGCCGGCAATGGTGTTTTGGGTGGATTCGGGTTATCATACTATCGAAGGCGTACTAACTGCTTTGATACTTGCTTTCTTCTACAAAAGATTTTTTCTGAAGCATTCATAAAATGCATCTGTAAATAATTAAAACTAAAAGGGAAGCATTGCACTTCCCTTTTGTTTAATATGCCGGTACATTTATTTCAACGCTTCCTTTATCACCGCTGCCGCCTGCAATACGGCGGTTTTAACAGCAGGAACATTAGCGATGGGGTTCAATAGGCCATAGTCATGTATAAGCCCATTATACCGGGTAAGTGTTACCGGCACCCCGGCTTCATCCAGCTTTCTTGCATAGGCCTCGCCTTCATCACGGAGCACATCATTTTCCGCCGTTTGCACTAATGCCGGTGGCAGGCTTTTTAATTGTTCAGTGCTTGCCTGTAACGGTGACGCATATACGTCTTTTCTTTTATTGGCATCAGGCAGGTAATTGTCCCAAAACCATTTCATCATATTCTTTGTAAGGAACCTGCCTTCGGCATACTGGTTGTAAGAAACGGTTTCAAAATTGGCATCGGTTACCGGCCACAATAATACCTGCAGTTTTATGTGAGGACCATTCTTTTCCTTTGCCATCAGCGCTGTTACAGCAGCCATATTACCACCCACGCTGTTACCCGCCACTGCCAGGTTCTTACCATTCACACCTATTTCGCTGCCATGCTCAGCCACCCATTGTGCAGCAGCATAAATTTCATTGATGGCCACCGGGTATTTTGCTTCGGGAGAGGGAGTGTAGTCAGGAAACACTGCCACAGCGCCGCTTTCCACCACCAGGTCTCTTACCAGCCGCCTGTGCGTAGGATAATCGCCCAGCACCCAGCCGCCGCCGTGGATGAAGATAAACACAGGAGCATTGTTTGCTACGCCCACCGGTTTGGTGATATGTATCTTCACTTTGTACCCGTTCTGTTCTATCACCTTTTCTGATTCAGTGATGCCGGAATAATCTACTGCTACAGAATTTTGTGCGCCTACCAGTACCTGCCTTGCATCGGCAGGTGCCAGTTGTTCCAGTGGCTTTCCGTTGCCGGAATTGAGCGCCTGTAAAAAACTTCTTACTTCTTTAAATACTGCAGGGTCTTTTTCCCCTTTGATTAATTGCTGTGCCATAACAAATGAATTTAAAAATGTGAATAATAAAATGATGAATGTTGGTTTGATTGAAATGTGTTTCATGATTGATAAATTGAAGAATGAAAAAAACCTTGTCCCACCGGGCAGGTGGCTTCAGCCTGTTTGGCAATGCGTTGAAATTCTTCTTCAGCAATGCCGGGCACTTTTGCTTTTAATACAAGCGCAGAGCTTGTTATTTTGCCATTGTCCAATGTTACAACGGAATCGGTAGTGAGCGCTTCGGCAGTATAGCCTGCATTGCCCAGGTCAAGGCTTAGCTTCATGGTAAAGCATCCGGCATGTGCTGCTGCCAGCAGTTCTTCAGGGTTAGTGCCGATGCCATCAGCAAACCGGCTGTTGAATGAATACTGTGTCTGGTTCAAAACAGTGCTGCCTGTAGTGAGATGGCCTTTGCCTTCTTTGATGTTGCCGTTCCATACGGCTGTTGCTTTGCGTTTCATGTTTATTGATTTTTTGTTTTTTATCAATTTTGATAACACAAAGCTACTTTCGCAGCAGGGCGGTAAGAAGGCAGAAAGGGCGCTATTAATTGTACATTTTTCCCTGCAGGTATTTTTTCCTGAAATCAGAGGGTGGGCCACCGGCCTTGATGGTGAACAGCCGGTTAAAATAAGCCGGGTCATAATACCCGAGTGTATAAGCAATTTCTTTGGCGCTCATAGAAGTGTAAATAAGCAGGCGCTTTGCTTCCAGCATAATGCGGTCTTTGATGATATCGTTGGGTTGGGAGAGCCGTAATTTTTTTAACTTATGCGTTAATGTCTTGGGTGCAATGCCCATGATGTCTGCATAATCCGCTACGCTGTGTTTTTCTTTATAATGAATTTCCACCAGCCTGCTGAAATTACGGAAGAACTCTGCATCTGTTATTTGTGCTTCTTCACCGGCAGGAAGCTGTTGTTTTTTCCAGGCTCGGGTGGCTTTTATAATAAGTTCTTTAAGGTAAATACGCAGCAGTTCTTCCCGGCTGGTCTCATCAGTTTGCAATTCTTCTTCTATCTGCTGTAAAATAGATTCAATGCGTTCTTGTTCAGCATCCGGCAACACGGTCATGGGCATTCCGTACAGGTTATTAAAAAGCAGGCCATCGCAGGCCACTTCGGAATCATGTATCTGGATGCAGTAAAAATCACGATTGTAATAAATAAAAGCACCTTTCTTTTTACCAGCCTGCTGTAACTGCAGATGCTGGTTGCCGTTAATAAAAAACAGGCTGGGGGCAGTGGTGCTGTACTGTGTAAAATCCACCGTAAGCGTATAGTCCGCCGGCAGGTACATTATTTTAATATAAGGCTTATAGGTATCGGTGTTAATCTCATCAACCGTACCGGCTTCAGCAGGAAAGAAACCGAGTTTTTTATAATTGTCTTCGAAAAAATGGTGCTGCATGTATTGCGGGTATTAAAAATTTAAGATAGCATTTAATTTTGATTCTTTTTTATTGCGCCGGTTTCGTTGTTAACATATCATATCCCCTGCAACTTTTGTTTTATTTTTGAAGTCAATTTTGCCGCATGCATAAACTCTTCACCTTTATTTTGCTGTGTGTTTCCTGTAGTGCTTTTGCCCAAAATATAGGCATCGGTACTGATGCACCTACACATGCCCTCCACATAGTATCCACGGCCAACCCTTTAAGGCTTGAAGGCCTGCAGCCCGGAGATATGTCAGATAGCATCGTTACTGTAGATTCCCTTGGGGTAATAAGAAAACGGAGCGGTGCTTTTACTGTATCGCTTACCGGCTGGAGCACCACGGGCAATGGCAGCACCAATCCTTCCATTAATTTTTTGGGCACCACCGATGCCAAAACTTTGATGCTGCGTACTAACAACCAGCCTTCGGGTTTTATTGATCCTTCGGCTACCGGCAGAAACAATGCTTATGGCAACCGCAGCCTTGGGCAATTGACCGGCGGAACGGGTAATAATGCGTTTGGATACCTGTCATTGGCCAGCCTTACCACAGGCAGCAATAATATAGCATTCGGGGATTCAGCAGCATTCAATATTATTTCAGGTAATGATAATATAGCATTGGGAAGCAAATCGTTACAAATGTCAGGAGCGGCAGTAAGTAACATAGCCATTGGCAGCAATGCCTTAAAAAATAACCTCTCGTCTGAGAACATTGCATTAGGTAAGGATGCAGCAGCGGCTAATACAGCCGGGGCCAATATTTTGGCAATAGGAACAGCAGCGCTGCAGAGCAATACCATTGGCAATACACAACTGGCAATAGGCGTTAATGCTTTGCAGTTGCTGAATGGCGGGCAGGAAAATGTAGCGCTGGGCTATAACGCAGGCGCAAGCCTTACATCATCTAATTATAATGTATTGCTGGGGCATTATGCTTTAAGCAGCACCGCAGGCAGCAGCCGCAATACGGTGCTTGGCCATAATGCAGGTATTTCTTATTCGGCAGGCGGCAATGGGGATAATGTTTTTGTGGGATATCAAAGCGCTTTAAGCCAGACAGGCGGCAGCGGCAACACTTATGTTGGCACAGGCGTGGATGTGGCCGGTAATTTTGCTCCCAATAACTCATCCGCTTTAGGGCAAAATGTAATGATAACCGCCAGCAACCAGGTGCGTATAGGCAATACCGATATCACCAGTATCGGCGGGCAGGTGGGGTGGACAACATTCAGCGATGCCCGGGTAAAAAAGAACATAAAGGAAGATGTGCCGGGCCTTGCTTTTATTGAAAAATTAAGGCCGGTTACTTATAATTATGATTTACAACGGTTGAAAAGCATACAGGGTGGCAAAGGAAGTGCGGTGAACAGCGGTTTTGAAAACATGCGTTTTACCGGCCTGCTGGCGCAGGAAGTGGAAGCAGCAGCCAAAAGCATAGGGTATGATTTTAGCGGGATAGACAAACCCACAAATGAGCAAACGCCTTATGGCATACGTTATGCAGAACTGGTAACACCGCTGGTAAAAGCTATACAGGAAATGAAAGCCCTGATAGATGCACAGCAAAAAGAAATCGAGGAATTGAAGGCCGCTTTAAAAAAATAATCAGCGGCTGCATTCGTACTGAAAACAAACAATGGAAAGAAAAGAGTTTATACGGTCATTCTTTAAAACAACAGCTAATAAAAAGCCGTGGTCTTCAGGCACAATGCCCGGTGATGTGCAGCCGATAGAAGGCGGACTGGCGGAATACACCGGCACATGGTCAGGAAATGAAGTGGTGCATTTGCTCAAGCGTACCATGTATGGCGCACCGGTGGAAGATGTTGCTTATTTTTCTCAAATGAGCTTAAGCGATGCAGTGGATGAGCTGGTAAACACGGTGAATACCAATCCCGGGCAGCCCATTAAAGTGTACAATACCGACCCTGCCACAGTTGCAACAGATCCCGATTGGTCTATTCCTGCAGGAAGGCCGTGGGTAACAACAGGCACCACCTCCAACAATGTAAACAGGGACAGGCGTGATACTATTAGGTGCTGGTGGCTTAATAACATGATAAACCAGCCCAGGAGCATTGAAGAAAAAATGATACTCTTCTGGAGCAACCACGTTACGGTAGAATTTGCAATGGTAACCGGCGCCCTGCTTTGTTATAATTACATGAAATTATTAAGGCAGCATGCCACTGGAAATTTTAAAACGTTTATAAAAGAAATAACCATCAACCCCGCCATGCTGGTGTACCTTAATGGTTACCAGAATACCAAGGCAGCGCCTGATGAAAACTATGCCCGTGAGCTGCAGGAATTATTTACCGTAGGTAAGGGGCCGGACAGCCACTATACCGAAGACGATATAAAGGCGGCAGCAAGGGTGCTTACCGGCCACATGGCCAACCTGCAGGATGCTTATTATGCATTCAGCGCTTCAAGGCATGACACAGAGCCAAAGCAGTTTTCGGCATTTTACAATAATACAGTCATCAGCCGCCCTGCCAACCAGGGTGCTATGGAAACCGATGATTTGATTGAAATGATATTTGCCAATGAGGAAGTTTCTAAAAACATCTGCCGCAGGCTATACCGTTATTTTGTTTATCACAATATTACTGCTGATGCGGAAGCCAACGTTATTACGCCGCTGGCTGCTACCTTCCGAAATAATAATTATGAATTGAAACCGGTGCTGCTGCAGTTGCTTAAAAGCGAACACTTCTTTAATGCGCTGCAGTTTGGCGATACCATTAAAAGCCCTCTTGACTTTACCGTGGGCATGATAAGGGAATGTGCGGTCAAGCTTCCGCCACGCAGCAACCCGCAATTGCAGTATAAGCATTTGAGCTATCTGGCAAGCACTTTCATGCCATCTGTTGACCAGACAATTGGCGACCCCAATAATGTATCAGGATTTTTGGCGTATTACCAAACGCCGTTCTTTGATAAGCTTTGGGTAAATACCGATACGTTTGCCAAAAGGCAAAGTTTTGTAAATGCCATGGTCAATGGCGGCTACAGTAATGGTGGGTTTAAAATATTTATTGATCCCGTGGCCATTGCTGCCCGTATGAGCAACCCCGCTGATCCCAATGCACTCATTAATGATCTCAATAAATATTTTTACCGCAGGGAGCTGAGCCAGCCCCTGAAGGACAGCATTAAAACAGACATTTTATTAACCGGCGCCACAAATGACAATTACTGGACACAGGCCTGGAATGCTTATACCGGTGACCCGGCCAACCTGGACAACTATAGTGTTATCAATACGAGGTTAAAATCACTGTTATTTTATTTTTTAAGCAAGCAGGAAGAGTATCATTTGATGTAGAACAGAGGAAGAGAAAACAGTAAACATGCAAAGAAGAAAATTCATACGCCATTCAGCAATAGCAGCGGCAGGGGTGCCGGGCCTGCTTAATGGCTTTAGCCTTAAAGCACATACGCAAAACAACCTGCTGGGCAGCTTACTGATGCCGGGTACTGAAAACGATCATATACTGGTAATGGTGCAGCTAAGCGGCGGCAATGATGGTTTAAATACAGTGATACCGCTTGACCAGTACAGTAATTATTATAATGCCCGTGCCAATATCGCCATTCCGCAAAACAAGGTGCTGGCGCTAACGGGAACGAATACACTTGGATTACATCCTTCGCTTACAGGGTTAAGGGATATGTATAACAACGGCAACCTTTGCATTGTGCAGTCCGTGGGTTATCCTGACCCCAGCTTTTCGCATTTCCGCTCCACCGATATATGGAATACAGGCTCTGCCAGCAATGAATTTTTAAATGATGGCTGGCTGGGCCGCTATCTTAACGGGGAATACCCCAATTACCCTGCTGCTTATCCCACAGTGGAAATGGGCGACCCATTGGCCATACAGTTTGGCGGCAGTGCAGCGCTGGCATTGCTGGGGCCTTCTGCGCAAATGGCTTATACCATCAGCGACCCCAATGCATTTATGAATAATGCCAACGGTGGCCAGGATACGGTGAGTGCCGATACTCCTATGGGTGAAAAGCTGGCTTACCTGCGGGATGTGGCAAAACAGGCAGAAGTGTACAGCACCGTTATCAAAGATGCGTATAACCGTCCCGGCAATAATAATTTGTGTACTTACCCATCCACCGGTTTGGCATCGCAGTTAAAAATTATTGCAAGGCTCATCAATGGCGGGCTTAAAACAAAAGTGTACGTGGTGAACCTGAAGGGCTTTGATACACATACCAATCAAAGCAATGGCATTGATGCCACTACCGGCAACCATGCTGCCTTACTCGCCACCGTTAGTGACGCCATTAAAGCTTTCCATAACGATCTTACGCTGATGAATAAAGCGCAGCGTGTGCTGGGCATGACCTTTAGCGAATTTGGAAGGCGTATTAAAAGCAATGCCGGGCTGGGTACCGACCATGGCACTGCTGCCCCGATGTTTATTTTTGGCAGCCAGGTTACAGGCGGCGTTACCGGTGCCAATCCTCTATTGCCGGCGGCTGCTACGGTAAATGATAATATTGAAATGCAGTATGATTTCAGGCAGGTATATTACAGCATAATGAAACGCTGGCTTTGCCAGGACAGTACCAGCCTGCAGCAGATAATACAGGAAGGCTTTACAGACCTTAATATTTGCAACAATTATGATTGTGCCCCCTTAGGCAGGCCGCCTGCTGTAAGCGAACGCAATTTTGTGAATACAGCGCCCAATCCTTCAGGCGGTATTACCACGCTTTCATTTTATACCAACGGCGGGCATACCCTGCTGCAACTGGTGAGCAAAGAAGGCCGCCCTCTTAAAACCATTTTGGAAGCTACTTACGGTGGCGCCCAGACGATCAATAAGCAAATCAACCTTAGTGAATACCCCACCGGCATTTATTATATCCGGTATCAAAACGGCCGCAACGTGCAGATGAAGCCGGTGGTGAAGGTGCAATAGCGGCTGGCCGTACTTCTCCTGTATTCTTATTCTTTCTTTGCTGTTAGTTTCTCTATTTGCTCATTCGTGCCGGGTTATACCCTCACCATGCAATTAATTACACAATAAGCCGGTAGTACTGCAAAATCCCGGTAAGGAAAAGCTGGCAGGTATTTGGCTGCTGCACTGTATAATAAAATGAAGCAGCTATGAAGGCAATATTTTTTATAATGGCAGCAGCCATCATTTCCTGCACCAACAGCCCGGAAGGAAGCACTAACACAGAAGGGAGCGGGGCAAGCATACTCCCGGAAAAAACAGGGGATACTTCACGGGACAGCACAGATAATGGCAGCAACAGGGGCCTGATTTCTACTGACAGCATTATGAATGCACCCGGTAAGCCCAAAGACAGCGGCACCGTGCTCACAGAGACGGACAGCGCCCTTATAAAAGTGCAGATGAAAAGCCACGGGCAGGATTCTGCAGCCACCAAACGCAGTAAAAAGAAACCGGGGACCGGCCATTAACCGTTTATCCAAATAAAATTATAGCCCGTACTATCAGGCATATTTTACCTGGCAGTTATTGCAAAAAAATGTACGGCGGTTGGTTTTGCCCAGGTATTTTTTTACTATTGGCCCATGACAGTTGGGGCATTCCTTTTTGGTATGCACCAGCCAGTGCTTTTTTAATTCAAATGCTTTCTTCCATTTTAAAAAATCAAAACTGTAGTTGCTGGCTTCCTTTATAATTTCTTTCAGCCTGGCAACCGGTATTTTGCCAACAACACTTTCGGGGTGCACTCTTACCCTGTACAGCACTTCGTTTTTAATGATATTTCCTACGCCGGCAAAAATATCCTGGTCAAGCAACGCATCACAAATAAGCATGCCGGGGTGCAGCTTTAGTTTCCGGAGGGCTTTAGCGGCATCCCAGGCAGGGTTCAGTACGTCAGTATCCCATTCGTACAGCTTATCAAGATCACCTTCAATAAGCTTTACGGAACAGGTATAAAAAAACAGGTCTCCTTTTGTAAAATGCAGGTGCAGCCGCAGGCCTTTATCAGGCTTTGTTTGCGTACCAACGCTGTAAGAACCGAATAAAAGAAAATGAATCCGTATAGTGACAGCCGGCAGGCAGATAAGCAAATGCTTGCCGTAGCTTTTAATGTCTGCAATTTTTTCCCCGGTAAGCATGCCCATGTCAATTTTTGCATTACCGGTTGCTTCCTGTATTTTTTTACCAATAAACTCTTCCAGTATTTCCCTGGCAATAACGATTGACGGGCCTTCAGGCATAAATTTTTTTAAGTAATAGAATACAAACAGCAGGCCAGCATATATTCCCATCTTCGCCGGGGTTCAGCAGGAATATAGTTTATCGTACTTTTACTGCAATAGAAAGAATTGTCCAAGGCACGCGATCAGTTTCAACGCGCGATCGAGC
>JBEHYP010000118.1:0-11660 GCA_048498115.1 Bacteroidota bacterium
TCACGGGACGGAAAGACCCCATGAACCTTCACTACAACTTTGCATTGATTTTGAATTTTTGATGTGTAGGATAGTTGGGAGACTTTGAAGTGGTGTCGCCAGGCATCATGGAGTCATCGTTGAAATACCAACCTTTAAACATTTAGAATCTAATCCCTAGCGGGAAACAGTGCATGGTGGGTAGTTTGACTGGGGTGGTCGCCTCCTAAAAAGTAACGGAGGCTTGCAAAGGTTCCCTCAGTACGGTTGGTAATCGTACATAGAGCGCATTAGTATAAGGGAGCTTGACTGTGAGGCATACAAGCCGATCAGGGACGAAAGTCGGCTAAAGTGATCCGGTGGTTCTGCATGGAAGGGCCATCGCTCAAAGGATAAAAGGTACTCTGGGGATAACAGGCTGATCTTACCCAAGAGCTCATATCGACGGTAAGGTTTGGCACCTCGATGTCGGTTCGTCACATCCTGGGGCTGGAGAAGGTCCCAAGGGTTCGGCTGTTCGCCGATTAAAGTGGCACGTGAACTGGGTTCAGAACGTCGCAAGACAGTTCGGTCCCTATCTGTGATGGGCGTTAGTAAATTGAGAAGGCATGACCTTAGTACGAGAGGACCGGGTCGTATGTGCCGCTGGTGTATCTGTTGTGCCGCCAGGTGCAATGCAGAGTAGCTATGCACAGCCAGGATAAACGCTGAAAGCATCTAAGCGTGAAACCTTCTTCGAGATGAGTTTACTTTTAAGGGCCGTCAAAGACTATGACGTTGATAGGCTACAGGTATAAAAGTGGTAACACTAAAGCCGAGTAGTACTAATTACCCGTAAGCTTTATTTTTTATTTTTAATACTCCTTTACAGCTTTCCCAATATGTACATTATTTGCTGTTTATCACAACAGTAGTAAGTTCTTATGGTGATTTTTCCAAGGGTGTTCACCTCTTCCCATTCCGAACAGAGAAGTTAAGCCCCTTATGGCCGATGGTACTGGTATTCCAACCGGGAGAGTAGGTAGTTGCCATATTCATTAAGCCCTGACGGTTTCCGTTGGGGCTTTTTTTTGCTTGTAACCGGAAATTACCTTACATTTGTGAATAAGTTGGTAATTCCCGTCAATATTCTCTATCCCAAGAAAAATCTCCACTCCTTTGCAGAATTTTTTTAATTTAAATGTCCTTTAAAAACAATAAAGGCGTCTTTATAAAGTTTTAATAACCGTACTTAATTTTTAAAGAAAACTCTTGTGCCAATGCGAAGGATTTATTTTTTACTATTGCTTTTGCTGGCATCATCCGGCTATGCTGTTGCCCAAACAACATATACATGGGCGGGAACTGCTGTTGGCGATTACCAGTTAAGCACAAACTGGAGCCCTGCAAGAACGACACCCGCTGCTACGGATATTCTTGCTTTTAATGCTTCTTCACCTATAACAATTGCCAATGTACCGACCCAAACAATTGGCGCTGTCAGGATATTATCAGGAACCAGCACTGTAACATTTACTACAAATGTTGTAAACAGCGTGTTGTCGCTTAGCGCCGGCACTCCCCTGGTTTACACTACTGCCGGCAGTATTTATGCAGGAGACCTGCTTACTATTTCTTTATCAAATGCCGCTGCCGCTTTTTCAATCAGTTCGGGAACATTCGGGATTGCGCCCAGTACAGGCGGCAGGATTACAATCAGCGGTTCGCTTACATTGGCCGGCGGCACTTTAGATTTTGATGTGCCCGGCACAGGCGGTACCACTATCAATAGCGGCGGCTCTATTACCTACAGTTCCGGAACTTTTAATAGTGCAAATGCGGGAGCTATTACCTGGGCAAACGGGTCAAATTATTATCATGCGGCTACGGGTGCTGCAGCATCCGCTATCCCTGTAAGTGTTTGGTCAGGCGGTTCCACCTGTACTATTACCGGTTTGAACGGGGGTAATATCGCACCCACAGGATTTACCTTATCTTCTTTTGCCAATTTAACATGGAACTGCCCGGCACAGGCGGGAAATATTGACCTTGATTTTACCGGGAACCCTGTAACCATCGCAGGAACACTGACTATCACAAGTACAGGAGCGGGCACTAATGCATTAAGAATTACAGGAAGCAGCAATTCCGTTATCAATACGGGTGCTTATACCCAAACAGGCGGCATCTTTGTACTGCAGGCTTCAAACGCCGGTACAACATTGACGGTTAAAGGTGTTTTTTCTCATACAACCGCCGGTACTATTAATTTTGTTGCTAATCCCGGGGCTGGCTCGGCAACGCTTAATTTACAGGGGAATGTAACGAAAGGCTCAGGTTCTACTATATGGAGTTCATCATCTACCAATGCTGCTGCAGCAATGAATGTGCAGTTTTCCGGCATTTCTTCCCAGGTGGTTACAATTGCGGGTGGGTGGAGTGTTTCAGGCGGAAGATGTAATATTATTAATAGCAATGCTGACCCCAGTGGAGTATCCGTTACCGGTACTTTAAAAGTGGTAAATGTTAACAGCACAACCGCTGCCACCTGCACCTCATCAGGAAATTTTACCGGCACGGGTACTATTGCCTATTCAGGTGGGGGCAGCGGCTCTCTTGCGCTTATATACAATGGCGGATCGCCCCAAACTGTTTCTTCTGTAGAATTCCCGGTGTCAGGCGGCCCGGTTAATTTGACTATTAACAGCGGCACTTCCGTGAATTTCCCTTCTTCATTCAGCAGAACTGTAACGGGTACGCTTTCTATGATATCGGGGGCAATTGCTTTAACTGATACATTGTATCTTACTAACGCCAGCCTGGCTGCTCAGCTTAGTTATACATCCGGCTTCATTACAAGCGGCACTTTAAGCAGGCGTTTTCCTGTAACAGGATTGCCAACCAATGCTACCACAACCAATTCACGCTATCCTTTTGGAACAGGTAATAATAACCGTTTTGTCAACGTATTCTTTTCTGCTGCCAGCTTAACCGGCGGCACAGGCGGCGATATAGCTATTTCCCATACTGCCGTAGTAAATGCAACTCCCATTAATCCTTTATTTACAGATAATGGCTCATTATTAGATAAAAGAACCAATTCAAGCTGGAAGATTAGTACCGGTAGTTTTGATCTCGGCAGCGGCGGCACCACCATATCAGTAACTGCACAGGGAAACAACATAGGTTCAGTGGATAATGTTACAAGCTTGCGGTTTACAGACGGGATAGCAGGCTTTGGTACTTTGATACCTACCACAGGCACTGTTGATGCACCGCTGGTTGGCAAGTCAAATCTAACTTTGGCTGATATAAACGGGAAAACATTTTACATTGGCAGTGATAACCAAAATGCTTTGCAGATAGTAACTTTTACATGGACGGGTGCTGCAAATACTGCCTGGACAAATGCAGCGAACTGGACGGGAGGTGTAGGCTATCCTGCAGCTCCTACAGAAATAGCTATCATTAACACTGCCAGTGGCAATATGCCTGCTATTACCGGCAATACGGCTGTTAGTGTGTACCAGCTTACCGTAGGTTCCGGCTCATCGCTTACCATGGATGGCACATCCAGCATTATGGTGTATGACATTGTTAGTTTTGACGGAACAGCTAATTTTAGCGGGGCAAGCACTTTTACCTATGCAAGCTCGGTTATCCCGCAAAGTATAGCAAATCTTGCTTACGTAAATTTAGGCGTAGCAGGATCTGCTTCCAAAACATTGCCACCTGTAACAACAGTTACAGGTGACTTTACCATTACTGGTGCCACCCCTGTATTTGGAACAGGAACATTTGTATATGCAGCCGGCACTGCTGCCATACAAAGGGTGGCTGCTGCCAATTATTACAACCTTACTTTTACCGGCAACCGTGGAGGAAGAACAATACGCCTTGGTAACGGAGTATCGAATAATGTAATTGATGTGGCTAATGTTTTTGCTATGTCAGCCACGAATTATACTGCCAATATTGATGCGTATAATACTTTTAACTTCAGTTCTGCTGCTGAAGTAACCATTCCCGGCTTTACTTATGGCAGCATAACCAATGTAAGCACCGGTTCAGGTAAAAGAATATTTGATCCGATGGGCTCAGCAGATCCGGCGCATGTAATTAATTGCAAAGCATTAAGCCCCCATTCCCCTTATGTGGCGGCAGATAACACGGTAACCGGTTCAAAAATTGTACTGAACAGAACTTTGACCACGGGTAATACCACCTTATCAGGCTTTGCTTATTATGATTTTGAACTGGCCGGTAATATCAGTAACAATATAGTGAGTGTTGCTTCCGGCAATACCATCAGCATCGCCGGTACTTTTACTGTAAGCGCTACTAATTTCAGGTTTACAAATACTACCCATACATTTAATTTTAATGGTACCGGCAACCAGAGTATTCCTGCGTTTAAAACCAATGCGGCTACCAATACACCGGCATGGAAGTTTAATAACCTGGTAATATCAAACGGCAACAGGGTTATTACTTTAGGCGGCAGCAACACTGATACCATATTTATTACGGGCAATTTTTCTGTTCCTTCTGTTGCAAGCTTTGCTACCGCCGGAACAGGATTTAATGCTGCGGGAAGTACTGTTGATTTCAGCATAGGCTCTGCAAGCATTCCTGTTTTAAAACCTGCCAGCGGCAGCAATAATTATAATAACATTACAGTGGAAAGCGGTACGCACCAGTTATTGGGAGATCTTACATTGGCTGGCAATTTAAATGTTACCGGGTCCGATGCGGCTTATGCCCAGGTTACTATAGGCAATAATACCACAAACAGGACACTCAGTATCCTTGGGGACCTGAAAGTAAACGGCACTTCTGCAACATCAGCACTCACGAGCATAATTGATTTTAACGCTTATGCCTATACGATCAGGATCAACCTTACCGGCAATCTTGACATTAGCGGCAGCGGTGAGATTACAACCTTATTGGGAACAAACTGCGGCAGTATTTTATTTAACGGCACTGCACAACAATACAGTAATACCTCTTCCAACAGGAACGGGTATGTTAATTTTATTGTTGGTAATGGAACCGCAGTCACTACACTTACATTGAACAGCAGGCTTGAGCTGATACGCTCCGGCACAGCGCCATACAGCAGTAGTTTTACAGTAGCCGGCAATTCAATACTGAATGCCGGCACAAAAAATATCAGTGTTGGTACAGATGATGGCAATACGGGCAATGATGCTTCATTTAACCTTAACTCAAATGCTACACTGATAACGGCTAATACCGGGCTTGCGCCCAATACTGCCATCGAAGGCGCTGCAACTGATGGAACTACAGGTACTATTTTAGCCGGCACAAAGATCATAAAGACATATAATACCACTGCAAACTATGTTTTAAACGGTGCTACTGTAAACCCATTCCCTGCTGCCATTACCAATATGGCCAACCTGACCATTGGAGCGGCTGTTTCATTAAACAAGTCCATTGTTGCCAGTGCTACCCTGGACCTGGCTTCCTACACTTTAAAACAAGCTGCCAATGACCTTCAATTTTCCGGGCTGGCAAGCACTACGGGCAATATTTATGCAGACAAAAATTCTATATTGACAATAAGCGGTACTGTTGGCACTGTAGGTACATTGCGTTTTGCTACCGGTGGCAATACCACGGGGCAGTTTACCATTAACAGACCTGTGACCATCACACTGGCTTCTGATTTAACGATTGAAAAAACTCCCCGGACAGGTAATTTTATTACCGGTACGGCATCTTCCATTCTTGATATCAACGGCAATACGCTCACCATTAACGGCAGTGTCAGCGGCCCCGGCACTTTAAGCGGTTCCAATACTTCTAACCTTGCTTTAGGCGGAATAGCCGGCACCGTTAGTTTTACTTCCGGCAGGCAGGTATTGAAGAATTTATCACTTACTGGCAGCGCCAGCGCTGCGCTGGGCACAGCACTTGATATTACAGACGGCGCTTCACCGGGCAGCGAAGGCGCTGTTTCAGTAACCGGTACATCCGTGTTGAACACGGCCGGTTATCTTACGCTCAAATCAGGCGCTAATGGCACAGCGAGGGTTGCTCCCGGTGCTGCAGGAGGAGGCTACATTAACGGCGATGTTACAGTGGAACGTTACCTGTCGCCAATAAGGGCATGGAGGTTGCTTGGAGCACCTGCTTACGGGCAAACAATCAAGCAAGCATGGCAGGAAAACCAGCCTGCCGGTGTAAACCCCGGTACAGGCTATGGCACTATGATTACTTCCAGTGCCGGTACATGGGCTGCCAATGGTTTTGATTTTAATACACCCGGTAATTCACTGGTGGTATATAATCCTGCTTCCAATTCATGGACGGGTATTGCAAACACTACATCACCGATTTCTGCTGCCGGGAGCAATAAATCCTATATGATTTTTACCCGTGGTGACAGGAGCATTACCCCTGCAATGGGCACAAACGTAACACCCACGCCGGTGCTGTTGCGTATAAAAGGTTCATTGTTCCAGGGCAACCTGCCGGCTGTAGCTGTTGCCTCCGGCCAGTTTGCGGCGGTAGGCAATAACTATGCATCACCTGTTGATTTTAGCGTGTTGTCAAAAACCAATATTGACGCATCTTTTTCTGTATGGGATCCAAAAATACCCGGTGCGCAGGGCCTTGGCGGGTGGGTTACTTTCAGTGCCGCCAATGCATGGCTGCCGGTGCCGGCTGGGGGAAGTTATCCTGCCGGCGTGCCTGTTACAAGGATAGAATCAGGACAGGCATTTATGGTACATTCCACCGGCGGTGGCGGCATTACATTTACTGAAAACAGTAAAATAACAGGAAGCAAAACAGTATTAAGGCCTGCCGGGTTTTCAGCAAGGCCGGCCATTACTACTAATCTTTACAACAGGAGTACGGGGGTTGATAATATTACTGATGCCAATGTAGTTATATTCAGTGATGAGTATTCGGCTGCCATAGATAGAAATGATGCCTTAAAGCCTAATAATTTCGGTGACAATTTTGCTGTGCTGAGCAATGGTAAAACACTTGTAGTGGAAACAAGGCCGATGGTAACGGCAGACGATACTATCTTCTTTAACATGAGAAACCTGAAGCTGCAGCCTTATCGCCTGGAATTTGTGACCGGCAATTTTGATAATACACTCACCGGCTTTCTGGAAGACACATATTTGCGTATATCCACTCCCGTTAGTATGAACGGCACCACAACAGTTGACTTTGCAGTGACCAGCAATGCCGCTTCTGCTGCGGCCAACAGGTTCCGTATTGTATTTCGTGATGTAAGGCCTTTACCTGTAAAATTTGTGACTGTTACCGCTATTCAAAAAGATAATGATAATGTTATTGAATGGAAAGTGGAAAATGAGATCAATATTGTAAAGTATGAAGTGGAACGTTCAGCAGACGGGGTATACTTTGCTGCAATAAACAGCGTGGCAGCAACTGAAAATACCGGTACTTATAATTCATTGGATGCCCTGCCACTGCCCCGTAATAATTTTTACCGCATTAAAAGTATTGATAAGGACGGAACAGCCGGATACAGCAGCATTGTAAAAATAGTTGCAGGAAAAGAAAAAGCCGGCTTCGCCGTGTATCCCAATCCCGTAACAGATGGCAATATAACACTGCAACTGAGCAACCTGCCAGCAGGTGTATATACAGCAAGGTTATTCAATTTGTCAGGTGTATTGATAACAAAAGATGTAATTAACCATCCGGGCGGCACTTCCGTAAAAGTTATAAGGCCGAAAACATTGCCTGCCAGCGGAACTTACCAACTGGAAATAACAGGAATGGATGGAAAAGCAAGTGTGATAAAAATTCTGGTGGACAATAAATAGCATAATTGGCCGGCCTGCATCCGCGGGGATAAAGGGTCTGCATGTAAATAAATTCTAAACAGGAGCTATTCTTTTTTATCATCAGAAACTTATAACCCAGATATTCCCGGTGCAGCTGGAATATTAGCACCGGTATTATTTTTTGCCGGCACCTCCTTCACGTTGAGCATAAAAAATACCTAATTTGCTCCTCGTTTTTATGCTTCAAAAATTACACATATCCAATTACGCCATCATTGAAGAAATTGATATCAGTTTTTCACAAAACCTGAATATAATCACAGGAGAAACCGGTGCCGGCAAAAGCATCCTCATGGGTGCCCTTGGGCTGGTGTTGGGCAACCGGGCAGAAAGCAGCGCCCTGCTGAACAAAGAAAAAAAATGCACCGTGGAAGCGCTCTTTAATGTAGAGGGAAATGAAGCTGCCCGTTCTTTTTTAATAACCAACGAACTGGACGCCGATAATGAAATGCTGCTGCGGAGAGAGATTTCTGTAAACGGTAAATCACGTGCCTTCATTAATGATACGCCTGTAAACCTCGGCCAGTTAAAAGAGGCAGGATTGCTGCTGGTTGACCTGCACCAGCAATTTGACACGCAGGAATTAGGGGATGATGATTTTCAAAGAAAAATAGTAGATACGGTTGCAGGTAATACAGATTTGCTGCAGGAATATGGCAAATTGTATAAAGAATATAAAAGTGCCGGGCATGAGCTGGAGCAATTAAAAAAGCAACAGCAGGAAGCCAATACAGTGCTTGACTATAACCAGTTTTTGTTTGATGAACTGGCAGAAGCAGCTCTTAAACCCGGTGAACTGGAAGAACTGGATGCTGAACTAAAATTGCTTACCCATGCAGAAGAGGTGAAGGCACAACTGGACAGCATTTATTTTGAACTGAAAGAAAGCGAACCGCCATTAGTGCAGCAGTTAAAAACAATGACGGCAAAGCTGCATTCGTTACAACAATACCATCCGGGAATAACAGAATTGAGCAACCGCATGCAAAGTGTGCAGGTGGAACTGAATGATATTGCAGGAAGCGTTGAAACGATCAATGGTTCTGTGGAGCATAATGCGGAGAGGATACAGCTTGTAAATGATAAGATTTCACTCGGCTATAAACTGCTGAAAAAGCATAATGTAAATACAACTAATGAGCTGCTTGCCATAAAAGACGGATTACAGGAAAAGCTCAGCGTTATTTTTAACATTGGCAGCGCCATTGCAGCCAAAGAAAAGCAAACAGGCGAACTGTTGCAATCCTGTATCAGGGCAGCGGCAACTATTTCTGTTAACCGCAATAAAGCGGCGAAACCTTTTACGGATAAGGTGAATACCATGCTGAAGCAGGTAGGTATGCCCAATGCACAAATAAAAGTGCAGTTGCAGCCGGTGGAAATAAATGAATACGGCACAGATGATATCCAGTTTTTGTTTGATGCTAACAAGACAAACCATTTTGAGCCTTTGCACAAGGTGGCCAGCGGGGGAGAGCTAAGCAGGCTGATGCTTTGCATCAAATCGGTTGTTTCTAAAAAACTACAGTTGCCTACTTTGATCTTTGATGAAATTGATACCGGCATCAGCGGGGAAGCCGCAAGGCAGGTAGGCGTGCTGATGAAAGAGCTTTCGCAGGTGCACCAGGTAATCTCCATTACACACCAGCCGCAGATAGCGGCTAAAGCCAATGCACATTATTTTGTATATAAGAATTCTCTAAACAACAAGGTGTCCACTTTAGTGAAGTTGCTTACCAATGCAGAAAGGATAAAGATAATAGCCCAAATGCTGGGCGGCGAAAATCCCGGCAATGCAGCTATTCAAAATGCAAAGGAAATGCTGGGAAATTAATAGATGGATAAGTTTTTTTGTTAAAAACTTGTAAAATTCAGATTAAATATTAGCTTTGCACCGCATTTAAAAATTAAAAAAAATACAAATGAAAAAATTATTTGCAATTTTCGCTGTTGCTGCCGCTATGACAGCCTGTAACAATTCTGGTGAAACTTCTGCCACTACTGCTGATTCAACAAAAGTTACCGTTGATTCTACTGCTTCTGCCGCTGCTGCTACTGTTGATTCTACTGTAAAAACTGCAGATTCTACAGTAGGTGCAAAGGTTGACTCTGCCAAATCTGCAATTGAAAACGCTGCTGATAAGGCAAAAGAAGGCGTAGAAAAAGCTGCTGATAAAGCAAAAGAAGGTGTTGATAAAGCAGTTGACAAAGCAAAAGAAGCTGTAAAACACTAAGCCAAATAATTTTCACGATAAAAAAGCCCCGGTATCATGCCGGGGCTTTGTATTTTAAGAAGTTCTCCGTGAAAAAATAATGGCCGGTTAAGTTTGGATATGCTTGAAAGATCCTTGGTGCATTGGTTTTCAGCTTAGGAACAACCGGAAAAACAGGAGGAGAAATTTTAACATTAAAAGCCAGCCTTCAGGCATTACTTTTGCGTTCTTGCGCCAAAGAATGCAAAATATAAATCTAATATAACCATGAAAAAACCCGGTATCAGGAAAATCCATCTCTTTTTTTCGTCCCTGTTCATCTGCTTCCTGCATATCCCGTTTGTATTTGCCAAAACAAAGCCCAAATTCATAAATGCTTCCTTCAACAAAGCGGCTGCTGTTCCGGTAATGGTTGACGGTATTTATACTAATAATATGAGTACTGTAACAGCAGGCGGCAATATTTATGACAGTCTTAAACTGGCATCTCTCGGCCTTGCCCGCCAGGTATTTGATTGTGCAATGAAGGGCTTTGATTATTTAAAAACAGCAGGTAAACTTGACAATACATCTGTACTTTCTATTGTTGACTTCAGCAAATCATCCACCAAAAAAAGGTTATTCGTAATTGACCTGGCAAATTATAAAGTGCTTTTCAATACTTATGTGGCACATGGCATGAACTCGGGCCAGGAATTTGCCCGCCAGTTCTCTAATATTCCTGAAAGCAATAAAAGCAGCCTCGGTTTTTATGAAACAGGCAGCACTTACACGGGTAAAAACGGGTATTCCCTCCATTTGGCCGGGCTTGAAAAAGGCATCAATGACAATGCATACAGGAGGGATATCGTAATGCATGGCGCAGGTTATGTAAATGAAAATCTTATCCACGCACAGGGATATATTGGCCGCAGCCAGGGATGCCCTGCTGTGCCCGAAAAGCAGCATAAGCAAATTATTGATAAAATAAAAAATGGCACCTGTCTTTTCATTTTTGGTGAAGACAGGAATTATTTCCGCCATTCATCTATACTTAAAAACACAGCACCTTTGCTGGCATACAGGTAAAATCATTTGAAACGCTTTCTCAATGCAAAGCCCGCAAAAAAAATTCTTTGCGGGCTTTGCATTTCTTTTCTTGCCCATTTTTATCGTTAAAACAATAACTTCACCGAAAAATTTTTACAATGTCATTAAGGCAACAATTAAGAGGCACAGGTGTGGCCATCGTAACACCATTTAAAGAGGATGAATCCATAGATTTTGAAGCGCTGGGCAAATTGATCGATTTTATTATTGCTAACGGTATTGAATATATTGTTTCGCTTGGCACCACCGGCGAAACACCTACATTGGATAAGCAGGAAAAGCTTGATATAGTGAACTATACTTTTGAAAAAGTGAACGGCCGTGTGCCTGTGGTGGTGGGCATTGGCAGCAATAATACCAAAGCTGTAATTAAGGATATTGAAAGCTTTCCTTTGGAAAAAGCGGCTGCTGTTTTAAGCGCTGCACCTTATTACAGCAAGCCTTCCCAGGAAGGCATTTTTCAGCATTATAAGGCTATCGCTGCTGCTTGTCCCAAGCCTACTCCCGGACGCCCACATGATCGTCGGCTTCCGCGAGA
>JBEHYP010000119.1:0-11494 GCA_048498115.1 Bacteroidota bacterium
GTAACCTGCAGCTTGCTGCTTTGTTCCTGTTCGCCTTCCCTTTGTTCGGCCAGCTCATCCCTGCGGGCCTTGCGCATTTTGGCTTTAACGCTTTTGCCCCTGCCGGCGCCGCCTGAAAGCTTGGCTTGTGTTTCCTTTATTTTATCCTGTATTTCTTTTGCATCAATTTCCCTGTCTTCCCTGCGGCCATGGCCCTGGTGGGGTGGCCGGTTGCCAAACCTGTTTTGCCCGCCACCATGCTGTCCGCCCTGCCTTCCGCCCGGGCCATGAGGAGGCCTATTGCCCTGTTGGCCTGGCCCACCCTGCCTTTGCTGTGGCTGTGAGCCACCCTGTGACGGGGGAGGCCCTTTTCTTTCAACAGGGATGCGTTTGCGTTTGCGTTTATCATCAGCATCTCTTTTGGGCCTTGTGTCGCTGTCAACAGGCAATTGTATTTTGCCCAATATTTTCGGCCCTTCTAATTTTTCCGCTTTAATATTTTCTATTGTTGGCGGCGCTTCCGGTTTCGGCCCTTCTTCCGGTACCGTTGTTTCCTGCTTTGGTTGCTCAGCTGCAGGCCCGGCAGGTGCTTCCTGCTTTTCGTTTGCGGGAGCCTTTTTATCCTCTGCTTTTTTAGTGCCTTTCTTAGGACGGGTGGAAGAATCTATCGCTTCAAGATCAATTTTAGTAACCACTTTGGGCCCGTCCAGCTCAGGAGCTTCAATTTTTACAACATCCGCCTTTTTATCTTCTGCTGCGGGCGCTTCCTGGCTTTCTTTCGGTTGTTTAGCTACCGGCTCTTCTGCCGGGGGCGCTGCTTTTTCTGCTGCCGGTGCTTCCTTTTTCTTAAAAGAAAGATCCTGTTCATCTTTCTTTTTCTTTGCCTCTGCCGGCCCGGCGCCTTTTGTCAGCTCAATTTTTTCGGCATTTTGTTTCGCTACCTTATCCAGCTGAAATTCCTGCTGGGCCACCCGGTACATATCGGGCGTAAGCTTAAAGTCCCGCTGCATCTCATCAGGACTGAAACCCTTGCTTGTCAAAAATTCAACGAGGGTATCTTTACTTACATTGAATTCAATAGCAGCTTTCGCTGCCCGGGGTAATATAATTGTGTTTTCTGCCATTCGTTAACCTTAATTCCTAAAGGGGGTTTATTTTTTTAATATTTAATTGCTTTCCCGGTAATTGCCGGGAGGCTAAATTGTTATTAGCCCTTGAACATTGAGGAGGCTATCAACAATTTAGCAATACAACAATAACCTGCTATTCTTTTTCAAACTCTTCTTTCAGTATCCTCAATACATCGGTAATGGTTTCTTTTTCAAGATCGGTCCTTCTTTCCAGCTCTTCGGGGCTTAGTGCCAGCACTGACCTTGCCGTATCGCAGCCAACGGCTTTGAGGGCATCAATTACCCATGTTTCAATTTCATCGCTGAATTCATCGAGGTCAATATCAAATTCTTCTTCTTCGCCTTCGTTGTCCCTGTACACATCAATTTCGTAGCCGGTCAGCTCGCAGGCAAGCTTAATGTTTACGCCGCGTTTGCCAATGGCCAGCGAAACCTGGTCGGGCTTTAAGTACACCGTTGCATGCTTCTTTTCTTCGTCAAGGGCAATATTGGTGATTTTTGCCGGCGTGAGCGACCGCTGTATCAGCAGCTGCACATTGTTTGTCCAGTTGATAACATCAATATTCTCGTTTTTCAGCTCCCTTACAATGCCGTGTATGCGGCTTCCTTTCATACCCACGCAGGCGCCCACGGGGTCTATCCTGTCGTCAAAGCTTTCCACTGCAATTTTTGCCCTTTCTCCCGGTTCCCTCACAATTTTCCTTACCACGATGAGGCCGTCAAAAATTTCGGGCACTTCTATTTCCAGTAATTTTTCAAGGAACACCGGGCTTGTACGGGAAACAATGATTACTGCCTGGTTGTTCTTCAACTCCACTTTTTTTACCACGCCCCTCACGGTTTCGCCTTTTTTAAAATAGTCAGAAGGTATCTGCTCAGATTTGGGCAGGATCATTTCATTGCCTTCTTCATCCAGCAGCAGCACTTCTTTCTTCCACACCTGGTATATTTCGCCGTTAACGATTTCACCTACCCTGTCTTCGTATTTTTTAATAAGCAGGTTTTTCTTCAGGTCGTTGATACGGCTGGCCAGCGTTTGCTTACCGGCGAGGATAGCCCTTCGGCCAAATTCCTTCTGGATATCCACTTCTTCATACAGCTCTTCGCCCACCTGGTAGTCGGGTTCTATCTTTATAGCATCGCTGTATTCAATTTCAGTAAGTGTATTGTAAATATCGCCATCGTCCACAATGGTGCGGCGGCGGAAAATTTCAAGATCGCCTTTCTGGTCATTCACAATTACGTCAAACTGGTCATCGCTGCCATATTTTTTTCGTATCAAAGTTTTAAAAACATCCTCCATCACTTTCATCAGCGTGGGGCGGTCAATGTTTTCTGCTTCTTTAAACTCCTGGAAGGAATCAATTAAATTAATACGTGCCATATAGCTTACCGGCCTCTATTTTTTACCCTCCGGCAAGGGTTTTTGTTATTATGATTAATTAAAAAGAAACCAATACGGTTGCCTGCTTTACCTGGCTGAAGGGAATATCCAGCACGGTGGTCACGGCTTTTTTATTTTTGCCCGTGGTATGTTCCAGCTGAATGCTCTCTTCACTTACACCCACCAGCTTTCCTTCTTTTTTAGTGTCGTCAGTAAAAACCACTTCCAGCTTGCGGCCGGTATTTTTCTTATACTGCCTCAGCAGCTTAAGCGGCTCATCCACGCCGGGACTTGATACTTCCAGCGAAAAATTACCATCGGGATACCAGGCGTTCTCTTCAATGGTCTTATAAAGCGCCCGGTTTATCTTAATACACTTATCAATGGTAAGGCCACTGTCTGCATCCAGGAATATCTTAATGTTGTTAGTGGGCTTAATGCGTACCGACACCAGGAAAATATCCGTTTCGGGAGCAATGGCCCTTTCCACCAACGCTTCTATCTGCTGTATTGATACCGGCTGGTTCATTATAATAGAGAAGGGAACGCTTCCGTTCCCTTCCATTGTATCTTTTTGTCCGCTGCAAAGGTAAGCAACAATATAATAAACTCCAAACAGATTCTCTTTTGAACCTATTTTTAGTTTTTATGTTTAAGTTAACAGCCATAGCGGCTTTCTGTTATACATTTGCCTATTATGAACCTGTTTAGAATCGTATTTGAACTGTTTGCCCTGTACCTGCTATACAAGCTGGTGTTTGATTTTATCATTCCTGTAGCTAAAACCACCAAACAGGTAAAAAAGCAGTTTTCTGACATGAGCTCACAAATGCAGGAAGAAGTGAGCCGCCGCCAGCAGCAGCAATACCAAAATAACCAGCATTCTTCCAAAACCACTTCCATCACCGCAAAGGATGATGATTATATAGATTTTGAAGAAGTGAAATAATTACAATCCCAGTTTTTCTATTCTTTCTGAAGCCTGCAGCCAGCAGGTTTGCAGCCCGGCCTGCTTAGCGCCTTCGATATTAGCCGTGGAATCATCAATGAACAATGTTTCGGCAGGGTTTATTTTTTCCTGCTCCAATACAAAGCGGTAAGCCTCGATATGCGGCTTGCGAAAATGAATGTGGTGGGAGTACCAGGCTTTGATAAAATATTCCTCCAATGGTTTGCCGGGAATTTCTTTTTTAAAAAGCCTGCTAAATTCAGCATGGTGAATAATGTTGGTATTGCTTAACAGGTAAAGGTTATATTTTTCTTCCAGTGATGGCAGGTGCAGCACACTTTCTTTACGAAAGCCGATGAGGATGGCATTCCATGCCGCTTCTATTTGCTGAAAGCCGGTGCCGGGATAACAATGCAGCTGCAGGGCAGCATAAAAGTCATTACTGCTGATGCTGCCTGTTTCCAGCTTCTCAAACAATTCTGTAGCTGCATTTTTTGAATACAGCTCATCAAAATTTTCTACACCGAGTTCTTTAAACGCTGCCGAAGCTTTATTGAAATCAATATTCAGCAATACGCCGCCTAAATCAAAAATGATGTTCTTTATTGTTGCCATATTTGTAACGCTGGCTGCGAATGTATAAAAATAAAAGGGGCCAGGATAAATATCCAGCCCCGCTTTAAATCCAATATCCTTTGAAAAACCTGGTACAAAACTACCGGCAAAAGCCGTTTTGTACAATACCCTTTTTGGGGTATTTTCAGGCGGGGCAATAAAAAAGCCCTCCCATGGGGAAGGCGGTATCATTGAGGGCAGTTATAACGCTTATTTTGCTATGTACGTGTACTTCCGGCGCACCCGGCTGCCTTTCATGTAAAACTTGATAGGATAAACATCGGGGGACTGTACCAGCTTGCTGAAAAATGTATTGAACATTTTAGCAAAAAGATTGCTGCTGTTCCTGCTGTTATTATTCATAAAAAAGAAATTTAATAATAAACGGTAAACGAAAGATACGCAGGAATATTGTGTACAAAACGTTAACTTAAGGCAATAAGAAAACCCTTACCTACTACCGTAAGGGCTTCCGTATAATTATGGGTAAGTAAGCAGAGTGTTTTATGAACGCCTCATTTTCGAAAAATTCCTGTCCCGTTTATAATATTTTACCGGGTAATCGTCATTTGCTTTTACCAGCTTGCTGAAAAGGCTTTTTACAGCTTTCATAAGTGGTAAGGACTGGTTTTTGGTTGCAGTATTGCTCATTTTCATGGGGATTATTCTTGTGAAACGAAAATAAATATGAAATTATTGTTTAGTGTGGCATTTCCTTATTGACTTCTTTTCCGGGTGCAGGGTTGTATCATCCGGCGGCGGCACCAATGCAAATAGCTAATAAGTAATCACCTGCTCTTCCATTACGGCAGGCATGGCCCTGAATTCATATTGCTGGTTGCGGAGCTGTGGCTCAAAGCCGGCTTCCTTTATAGCGGACTGTATGCTTTTGCTGGTAAACCGGTGCGGCGCCCCGGCAGCGCTCACCACATTTTCTTCTATCATAATGCTGCCAAAATCATTGGCGCCTGCATGTAAGCAAATCTGTGCTGTTTTCTTTCCCACCGTAAGCCAGCTTGCCTGTATGTTTTTTACATTCGGCAGCATAATACGGCTCATAGCGATCATGCGGATGTATTCTTCCGGTGTGGTCAAGTTGTGTACACCTCTTATTTTCGCCAGCAATGTATCTACGTCCTGGAAGGTCCATGGAATAAAAGCAATAAACCCTTTTGCATTTTCAGGCTTCCGGCTTTGCACTTCCCTTATTTTTACCAGGTGCTCAAAACGTTCTTCAATGGTTTCCACGTGGCCAAACATCATGGTGGCGCTGGTGGTAATGTTCAGCTTGTGCGCTTCATGCATTATATCAAGCCATTCCTGGCTGCCGCATTTGCCTTTGCTGATAAGCCGGCGCACCCTGTCTGATAATATTTCTGCGCCGGGGCCGGGCAGGCTGTCAAGGCCGGCTTCTTTCAATGCTGCCAATACATCGCGGTGGTTGCTTTTTTCAAGCTTGGTGATATGCGCTACCTCCGGCGGGCCAAGCGTATGCAGTTTTAGGTTAGGATAAAGCCTTTTTAATTCTCTGAACAGGTTTACATAATAGCTTAGGCCCAGATCAGGGTGATGGCCGCCCTGCAGCAGCAATTGCTCACCGCCATAGCGGATGGTTTCATCAATTTTTCTTTTGTATGTTTCAATGTCCGTAATGTATGCTTCGGGGTGCCCCGGGATACGGTAGAAATTACAAAACTTGCAGTTGGCAATGCATACATTGGTGGTATTGAGGTTGCGGTCAATGATCCACGTAACTTTTCCATGCGGCACCTGTTTTTTCCTGCATTCATCCGCCACGAACATTAATTCTGCCAGCGGTGCATTTTCAAATAAAAACACGCCTTCTTCCACAGAAAGAAATTCAAAATTCAACGCCTTTTTATACAGATCAGCCAGTTGCATATTCCCCGTTTAAATAATAGGGGACAAAATTACGGGCATTAGTTTGTATATTTATTCATTGCCATGATATGAAAAGATTTTTTTGTGCTTTACTGATAAGCTGTGCCTGCGGCGTGGCGGCAAGCCAGGAGGTTTTAACGCCAAGGCCGCAGGCGGAATTCGTCACCCGGTTTCCTTTTAAACAATACAGCGGCGGGGTAATGATCATACAGGCGCTGCTTAATAAGATACCCGATACCCTTAATTTTATTTTGGATACCGGCAGCGGCGGCATATCGCTTGACTCTTCCACCTGTGCTTATTTGGGGCTTGAGCCGAAAAGATCGGATACCGTTGTTACGGGAATGGGCAACACACACCGGGCATTGTTTGTGTACGACCAGGATTTGCATTTGCCCGGGCTTACCCTTGACAAGCTTGACTTTCACGTAAACAATTATGAAGTGCTTACCAGTGTGTACGGGGAAAGGATTGACGGCATAATTGGGTACAGCTTTCTAAGACGGTTCATCGTAAAAATAAATTTTGACAGCCTGTATATAGATGTTTATAAACCCGGTGACATGAAATACCCAAGGCAGGGTTCTGTTTTGCGGCCGGCATTTACGGCGCTTCCTATACAAAACCTGCACATCAAAGATGGCCGTTCTGTTGATTTCAATTTTTACTTTGATACCGGCGCCGGGCTTTGTTTTTTAATGAGTGAAGCATTTGCAAAAGACAGCGCTGTACTATCGCATAAGCGCAGGCCGGTGGTTACGCAGGCAGAAGGCATGGGAGGTAAGTTGCAAATGAGCCTGACCGTGATAAAACAACTACAGGTGGGCCGTTATAAATTTAAAAATGTGCCCACTTATCTTTTTAAGGACGATTTTAACGTTACTTCCTATCCGTATATAGGCGGGCTTTTGGGCAACGATCTTTTACGGCGCTTTAATATTATCCTCAATTACCCGCAGAGGGAGATTCACCTGTTGCCGAACACACATTTTCTGGAGCCGTTTGATTACGCTTATACCGGTATGGCAGTTTATTACGTGGATGGCAGGATTATTATAGAAGAGGTGACGCCCGGCTCTCCTGCAGACAGGGCAGGCGTTAAAGTGGATGATGTTTTAATAGGCGTAAGCGGTAACTTCAGCAACAACATTATGCAGTACAAAACACTGCTTCAAAATGCCCGTGAAAAAATAAGCCTTGTAATACGGCGCAATGGTGAGCTGATGCAATTGTTCATAAAGCCGGACAGTATTTTGTAGGCGGATGCCGGGTACTTGGTATTTGCTCCCTTAACTTTGCCGCATGATTCAATTTGAAAAATTTACCCTTGCCAACGGGTTAAAAGTGCTGGTGCATGAAGATGCTACCACGCCAATGGCGGTAGTAAATGTGATTTACGATGTGGGCGCAAGAGATGAAAATCCCGATAAAACAGGCTTTGCGCATTTGTTTGAGCACCTGATGTTTGGCGGCAGCGTGAATATCCCTTCCTATGATGAACCATTGCAGCTGGCCGGTGGCGAAAACAATGCGTTTACCACCAACGATCTTACCAATTATTATTGCCAGCTGCCGGTGGAAAATGTTGAAACTGCCTTTTGGCTCGAAAGCGATCGTATGCTGAGCCTTGCATTCGGAGAAAAAAGCCTGGATGTGCAGCGTAAAGTGGTGTGCGAGGAATTCAAAGAACATTACATCAATAAGCCTTATGGCGATGTGTGGCATAAGATGAGAGAGCTGGCATACACTGCGCATCCTTACCGCTGGATGACAATCGGTAAAGAATTGAAGCACGTGGAGGAGGCAACATTACAGGATGTAAAAGATTTTTTCTTTAAACATTATACGCCGGTAAATGCAATACTGGTGGTGGCGGGAAATATCACGGCGGAAAAAGTGAAAGAGCTGGCAGAAAAATGGTTTGGCTCCATCCCTCCCGGTGAAAAATACAGAAGGCTATTGCCTGCAGAGCCTGTACAAACAGTGGCAAGAAAAATGGAAGTAAAAGCGGATGTGCCATTGGATGCATTATACAAATCATGGCATATTACTTCAAGGCTTGATAAAAGGTATTACGCCACAGAACTGATAACAGAAATATTAAGCGGCGGCGGTTCCTCACGCCTGTTTCAGGCATTGGTAAAAGAAAAAAAATTGTTCAGCAGTATAGAGTGCCATCACTTTGGAAGCTTTGATGCAGGCCTGCTTACCATTGAAGGAAAATTAGTGAAGGGAGTGAACATGCAAGAGGCAGAAGCGGCTGTGATGGAAGAAGTGAACAGGCTCCTGCGGGAGGGCATAAGCGAAAAGGAATTGCAGAAAGTGAAGAACAAAACAGAAAGCATGCTGGCTTTTGAAGACATGAGCCTGATGAACCGTGCCACCAATATCGCTATTTATGAATTGCTGGGTGATGCCAACCTGATAAACGAAGAGCTTGAGCGCTACCAGCAGGTAACGGCGGCAGAGATACAGGAAGAATGCAGCAGGATATTTAATGAAAACAACAGCAATACGCTTTACTATTATTCCAATAATTAAAACGTATCCGTACATAAAACAAAGACTTAATGCTTAACAGGACAATCGCCCCACCGATAAAGGATGCAGTAGAATTTTCACTTCACCTGAAGCCATACACAAAATACATTTTGAATAACGGGCTGGAAGTATTTGCTATTGATGCAGGCTCGCAGGAAGTGCTGCAAATAGAATGGGTATTTTATGCAGGCAACAGTTACGAACCTGCCAATACCGTTGCCGCAGCCACCAATCATTTGCTGAAAAACGGCACCGCCGGCAAAACAGCGTTTGAAATAAACGAGCACTTTGAATATTACGGCGCCCATTGCAACCGTGCCTGCTATAATGAAACGGCCACTATATCTCTCCACACGCTGAGCAAATACCTGAAAGAATTATTGCCGGTAGTAAAAGAAATGGTTACAGGGTCGGTATTCCCGGAGAACGAGCTTGCCATTTACAAGCAAAACAGCAAACAGAAGCTATCGGTTAACTTAAAGAAATGTGATTTTGTAGCCAACCGCCTGATAGATGCTTACCTGTACGGTGAGCAACATCCGTATGGAAAATATACCAGCCCGGCGGATTATGATGCACTGACAACAGAGCAATTAAAAAAATATTTTGATCAATATTATCTAAATGGCAATTGTGTAATTTTTGTTGCCGGAAAATTGCCTGCTGATATATATGAGCAGTTAAACAACCAATTTGGTTCGCTGGGTGTAAGACCCCGGCCGCAATCCAGCATTGTTGTCCGGCAAAATCCTGCTGCAGAAAAAAAATACCGCATACAAAATGACCCCAACGGTGTACAGGGAGCAATAAGGATTGCAGCACCATTTCCTGACCGCCGCCATCCTGATTTTACAAAAATGATGGTGCTGAATACTTTGTTTGGCGGATACTTCGGTTCAAGGCTCATGAGCAATATACGGGAAGACAAGGGCTACACTTACGGCATACACAGCTATGTGCAAAACCATTTGCAGGACAGCGCCCTGCTGATAAGCACAGAAGCCGGCAAAGACGTGTGTGAAGCAACCGTGGAAGAAGTGTACAAAGAAATGAAATTACTGAGGGAAGAACTGGTGGACGATGAAGAGCTGCTGCTGGTAAAAAACTATCTCATCGGCATCATACTTGGTGACCTTGACGGGCCTTTCCATATCATCAGCCGGTGGAAGAATATTATATTGAATAACCTGGACGAACAATATTTTTACAGCTCCATTGATACTATTAAATCCATTACAGCAGAAGAATTAAAGGTATTGGCCAATAAATACCTGGTGCCGGGGAATTTTTATGAGCTGGTTGTAATTTAAAAAAATTTGCCGCATCTTTATTTTAACTAATAATCATGAGATGAAATTTTTGCTAAAAGTCCTTATCACAACAGTGAATGTATTTGTGCTGGCATATATACTGCCGGGCGTGGACATTGAGAACAATAATTTTTTCACCGCTATTGTAGTGGCCTTTGTGCTGGCCCTGCTGGATGCTTTTATCAAGCCGCTGCTGGTATTGCTTACACTTCCCGCCACTATCCTTACGCTGGGGCTTTTTCTTTTCGTCATCAATGCCTGCATTATTTTAATTGACGCCCATTTTGTGCATGGCTTTAAAGTGGAATCTTTCTGGCATGCCATGCTGTTCAGCATACTGCTTTCTTTTTTGAATTCATTTGTGCATAAAAGGGCTTTCAGCGAAACAGAGAAGGCCCAATAATAAGCTACTGCACCTGCATATTAAACCGCTTTGCCTGCTGTTTTATTATTTTCTCAATTTCCGTTTCCAGCGTTGGTTGACCGGAGGCTGCACTTTGTTTTGCTTTTGCTGCCGTGATATAGGCCTCTCTTTTGCTGTTTAATTCCCCGATTTGGTTTTGAATATTGGTGCGTTCCGTATTCTTTGCGGCGATAATTCTTTTTATTTCTTCCCTGCTTTTATTTTTCAGGCTGTCCGGCAATTCGTCTTTTTCCATTTTATCTACTGCCAGGCTATCGTAGGCAACCGCATCCACTAAATCCCATGAATAGTTTTTGTACAATTCCTTTCTCCCTTTTACTGCAATGCGCTTTAACCCTGCCGACTTGTTGAGAGACATATTGGCTTCGTCCATTTGCCGCTGTTGAACAGACGCTGCCGCCCCGGCATACCCATAGGCAACATAAGTGCCGTTCAGTTTTTCATTCAGCACAAACAACATACTGTCGTAAGGGGTTGGGATATCTTCCAGCTTTGCATTTTCATCAATATTGGTATAGCTGCCATTGCCGCATTCCCCGCCAAGATTCCAGTGTTCCCGGATACCCTGCATTTTGCTGCCGCAGTAAATGGTATTTACGGTCACGCCTTTTTGTTTTGCTTTTTCGCAGGCTTTGGTAAAAGCAATATCACCTTGTAGAAAATCCTCATTGCCTGCAATAAAAATAACTTTATAGCTGCCCGGTGCTGTATCCCAATTCAGTTCGTTTAGTGAATTATAAATAACATGGCCGCAATATTCATCGCCGCCGTTGGTAGTAAGGCCAAACAGTTTTTGCGACAGTTGGTCAAGGTCGGTTGAAAAAAGGCTGATTTGCTTCACGTACCCATTTTCAGGGCCATTGGCCGGCCTTCCATATTCGTATAATGCAATTTCAATTTGCGGGGTTATGCCGTCACATGTTGCTTTGCCCATTACGCTTACCATATTCCACAATTGTGCTTTGGCCTGGTCAATCAGCCCATCCATGCTGTTGCTTACGTCCAGTAAAATAGCAGCCTGAATTTTTGATTGTTTGCTTTTAGCTGCTGCCGGTGCCGGCGGTTGACTGTTTTTTGAGGAAGCTGTTTTTTGAAAAGCGATAATAGCGGCAAGGCAGGCAAAGCCTGCGGTGATTTTAAACAGTTGGTTCATAAAAAAGTTTTTACCAAGATGGGGCACTTTTAAAATTCCACAACAGCCTTATATTATTTTAGATTGTTTTAACAACTGTCAATTTGATAATTTCTCATTGGGGTAAT
>JBEHYP010000120.1:0-11397 GCA_048498115.1 Bacteroidota bacterium
GTTGCCCAGAGTCACCATCGTCACCACCGCGGCGACGCCGATGACGATGCCGAGGATGGTGAGGAACGAGCGCAGCAAGTGGCGGCGGATCGAGCGCAAGGCGAGGACGAGGGTGGTGCCGAACATTTACGCGGCCTCCCGCTTAGGCGGGAGGCCGCGTACTTTCGGCGATATCGGCAGCAATACCAATATTGACGCGAGGGCAAGCTCGCAGCGCAAGCAAACAAGCTTCAGCTATGCATTGTCAAACAGGAATTATACCCACCGCTGGATGCTTACCCATTCCACGGGAATGTCAAAAAAAGGATGGGCATTCACTTTCAGCGGAAGCCGCAGGTGGGCAGATGAAGGCTATGTACCCGGCACTTATTACGACGGGTGGAGCTATTTTGCTGCTGTTGATAAAAAATTAGGCAGAAGGAACCTGCTGTCACTCACCTTCTTTGGGGCGCCTACTGAAAATGGCCGCCAGGGAGCCGCAGTACAGGAAATGATGGACCTGGCAGGCACCAATTATTATAATCCCAACTGGGGCTACCAAAACGGTAAAAAAAGAAATGCCAGCGTAGGAAAAACCGATCAGCCGGTGGTTATTTTAACCCACGATTTCAGGGTAAATGATAAAACTAAATTTACCACTGCTGCCGGCTATTCATGGGGCGACAGGAGCGTTACTGCACTGGACTGGTATAATACGGCTGATCCACGCCCGGATTATTACCGTTATTTACCGAGCTACTATTCTTTCTATTCTGATGGAGTGGGGGGCTATACAGATCCTGAACGTTATAATGCTTTGGTAAATGCAATGTCAAATGATGAAAACCTTCGCCAGATAGACTGGGACAAATTGTATGAAGTAAACCGCGGCCAGTGGGACGTGGTGCAAAATGCCAATGGCATACAGGGTAATACTGTCAGCGGCAAACGTTCCCGTTATATAGTAGAAGACAGGATAGTGAATACCAAAAGGTTTAATGCGAACACCGTATACAACACCCTCATAGGAAATGTGGATTTAAGCATGGGCGTTAATTACCAATGGCAAAAGAACAATTATTATAAAAAAGTAGATGACCTGCTGGGAGGGGATTTTTACCTGAATGTGAACCAGTTTGCCGAAAGGGATTTTGGCAACGACCCCACTAAGAACCAAAATGACCTTATCACCCCCAACCGCATCTTAAAAGTGGGTGATAAATTTGGATACGATTACCTGATGAACTTTGATAAACTGGGAAGCTGGGCACAGCTTGTGTTTAAGTTTAATAAAGTAGATTTCTTTGCTGCAGGGCAATTCTCACATACCAGGTTCTGGAGAACGGGCAATTATCAAAATGGCCTGTTCCCCGATGATTCTTATGGTAAATCGGCAGTAAACCAATTTGACAATTATGCTGTTAAAGGAGGCTTTACTTATAAGATCAATGGCCGTAACTACCTGTTTGTAAACGGTTCTTACCAGACAAAAGCACCACTCTTCGAAAATGTTTACCAGTCTTTGCGTACGAGAAATACACTGGTGGATAATATTACAAGTGAAAAAATAAAATCCATAGAAGGCGGTTATATAATGAATGCGCCTAAAATCAAAGTAAGGCTGAATGGGTACCTTACCCGCTTTGATGATGGTATGGATGTGATCACTTACTATGATGATTTTTATAATTCATTCGGCAATATCTCTATTACCAATATTGACAAGCTGCATTTTGGCGGGGAATTGGGTATTGAAGGGAACCTGGGGCGTGGCTTTTCAGCCAATGCAGCAGCAGCGGTTGGCCGTTACTATTACACAAGCCGCCAAAACGTGACTACCACTGTTGACAATACTAGCGCCGTGCTTCAGCAGGACGTAACCGTGTATTCTGAAAATTACAGGGTGCCTTCCACGCCGCAGGAAGCTTATAGCCTGGGAATTACTTACCGGTCACCTAAATTCTGGTTTGTAAGCCTTACCGGCAATTATTACCGCCAGGCCTGGTTAAGCTTCAGTCCGGTGCGCCGCACAGCCGTGGCGGTTGACGGCCTGGAAGAGGGCAGCAAGCAATGGAATGATATATTGCAGCAAACACAGTTTGACGACCAGTTTATGATGGACTTCTTTGGCGGCTGGTCTTACAGGCTGCCCAAAAAGTATAATATCGCCAAACGCCCCACTTATTTAGTATTTAACCTGGGGGTTAATAATCTTTTGAATAATAAAAATGCCATCACCGGAGGTTTTGAACAATTGCGTTTTGATGACGAGAACAAGAATATAAATAAGTTCCCGCCAAAATATTTCTACGCATGGGGCATTAACTATTTTGCCAGCGTAACCTTCCGTTTCTAAAACATCAAATTAATAATAAATACCAATAATTATCTCATAGTATGCAACAGAAAAAATCATTATTGTGGTTCAGCAGTGTACTGTTATTGTTTACTGCTATAACAGGGGTTACTTCATGCAGCAAAAAATTTGATGCTCCGCCAGCCTCTGCAGACCAGCCAATCCCTGACGGGTACACGCAAATTAGTGTTAAGGATCTAAAAGCCCGCCACACAGTGGGTGGCGCTTTTGATGCTATTACAGACAGTGTTGTATTGTCAGTGGTAGTAACTGCCAACGATAAAAGCGGAAACCTGTATAAGCAATTAGTTGTAGAAGATTCTACCGGAGGTATCATGATATTGTTAGATCAGGCTGGTTTATATGGCCCTTATCCTGTAGGGAGAAAATTATGGGTTAAATGTAAAGGGCTTGTATTAAGTGATGATAACGGGTTAATGGAATTGGGCGCAAAACTTGTATTAAATGGTGCCCCTTCATTAGAAGGCGTAGAAAGTAACAGGATCAGGGAATTTATCATTGGTGGTTCTTTGAATAATCCTGTAGTTCCTCATGTTGTAACCTTAAGTGATTTAACTACAAACATGCAGGATAAATACCTTGGCTCATTGATCCAGCTGGACGGTTTTGAATTTACTGATGCTGATAAAACCAAAACGTATGCTGATACCTCAGTTTATAAAAAGACAGTTAACTTAAATGTTCATGGCTGTTCCGGCTCATCCGTGATTGTAAGAACAAGTGCATACGCAAGTTTTGCAGGCTTGAATGTACCGGACGGCAATGGTAAGCTGACGGCTCTTTACACGGCGTATGGTACTACAAAACAATTGATACTCAGAGACACTTCTGATGTTCAGTTCTATGCTAACCGTTGCGATGGCTCAAGCCCTATCCCAACACCCGGAAACCGTATTTCCATTGCAACATTGCGTTCAAAATATACCGGTTCAGATATCAAGATAACTGATAACTATGAAATTGGTGGTGTTGTAATATGCGATATCGCTAATAAGAACATTTCAGGCGGCAGTGTGATTTTGCAGGATGGCAATGCAGGTATTTCAGTTTATTTCGGAGGCACATTAACATATAATATTGGTGATTCAGTAATCATCAATGTTTCCGGCGACTCTTTAATAAAATACAGGGGCTCGCTGGAAGTTAAAACTCCGTTCGGCGCTACAGCTCCGGCGGCTACAACAACCGGCAACGTGATAACCCCGGCAACAAAGACAATTGCTGAATTAAATACTGCTTTGGCTACGCCGTTAGGTTCCGCAACCAATATTGAATATACTTTGGTAAAGATAGTAGATGCCGCGGCCACTCCTGCAGGTACTTACAGCGGTAATAAAACATTAACTGACGCATCCGGAAATATCATTTTATTTACAAGGTCTGCAGCTACTTTTGCATCTAATACTTTGCCAACAGGCAATGCTACATGGGTAGGTTATGCAAGTTCATTTGATGCTACCAGGCAATTCCTGGTAAGAAATGCTTCTGATGTAACAGGCGGTGGCGGCCCCGTAGGCGGCGATGGCATCAATCTCGGATCATCTTCTCCTTTCATTTTGGATTTTAATGGAATTGGTTCCGGGCTGCCTGCCGGAGTTTCCGTTAGGAATGCAGCCAGCGCAAGCGCAGTGGGAACAGAAGTTACCTTTAATTCTTCGGCTTCTGCAAGCTTATGGAATAAAACAGGCGTTGGATTTAAAAACTATGCTTCTGCAACAGGGTTAACTTCTGCCGCGGATTCTGCTGCACAGGTAAATTCATCAGACAGGGCATTAGGAGTTCGCCAGACAAGTTCTGCCGGCTACGATCCGGGGTCTGCTTTTGTATTTCAAATAGCCAATACAACTGGTAAAACCGGGGTTAAACTAGATTTTCTTCTTCAGTCGTTAGATGCTTCTACTGCACCAAGAACTATTACATGGAAAATAGACTATGCTGTAGGTGACAGCCCAACATCTTTTACTGAAGGGGCTGCTACGGGAACTTTAACTACAGGGGGGAATACCTTCTCAAGCAACCCTGTCAGCGTTAACTTTGGCGGAGCTTTGGATAACAGCGCATCCAAAGTTTGGATAAGAATTGTTACATTAACAAGTTCGACAGGTTCCGGCAACAGGGCTTCATCAGCAATCGATAATTTTAAAATCAGCTGGAATTAAAGAATAAATAAATTTTTTAAATGGAACAGGCTGTGCTTTAGTACAGCCTGTTTTTTTGTCATCATGTCAGTTTATATCCATTTGGTATTGTCTTTGTCTGTGTCCTGCAAAATTTCATATTTATGCAAAAAGGAAGCATACGTGTACAAACGGAAAACATTTTCCCCATCATTAAAAAATTTCTATACAGCGAACATGATATTTTTTTGCGGGAGCTGGTCAGCAATGCAGTGGATGCCAGCCAGAAATTAAAAACCCTTTCATCCCTTGGCGAAGCAAAAGGCGATATCGGCGAGCTGAGAATTGATGTAAAGATTGATGCTGATAACAAAACGCTTACTATTGCCGACAGGGGAATCGGTATGACGGCAGAGGAAGTAGACAAATACCTGAACCAGGTGGCTTTCAGCGGTGCAGAAGAGTTTTTGAATAAATATAAAGGACAGAACGAGAATAATATCATCGGCCATTTCGGGCTGGGTTTCTATTCTTCGTTCATGGTGAGTGACAAAGTGGAAGTGGTTACCAAATCTTTTAAAGAAGGAGCTAAAGCTGTGCGGTGGGAATGCGACGGAAGCCCCGAATTTACTCTGGAAGAAGTGGAAAAAGAAAGCCGCGGTACGGATATCGTCCTGCACCTGAATGAAGAAAGCAAAGAGTTTTTAGAAGCCCACCGCATCAAAACAATTCTTGAAAAATTCTGCCGCTTCCTGCCGGTACCTGTATTCTTTGAGGACAAGCAAATCAATAATACTACTCCCGCCTGGACAAAAAAGCCTTCTGAATTAACGGCCGAAGACTACCAGGATTTTTATAAAGAACTATATCCTTTCAATGAAGCGCCTTTGTTCTGGATCCATTTGAATGTGGATTATCCTTTTAACCTCACAGGTATTTTGTATTTCCCCAAAATCAAGCAGACCTACGAGATACAAAAAGATAAAATTCAATTGTACAGCAACCAGGTATTTGTTACGGATGAAGTAAAAGATATAGTGCCGGAATTTTTAATGCTCCTGCAGGGCGTAATTGACAGCCCGGACATTCCACTGAATGTAAGCCGCAGCTACCTGCAGGGAGACCCCAATGTGAAAAAGATCAATAATCACATCACAAAAAAAGTAGCAGATAAGCTGGAAGAAATTTTCAAAAACGACCGTAAGGCATTCGAGGAAAAATGGGAAAGCCTTGGCCTGTTTGTGAAATACGGGATGATGACCGATGATAAGTTCCTGGAAAAGGCAAACAAGTTTTTGGTGATGGAAGACACGGCAGAAACAGGTAAATTTTACACGCTGGAAGAATATAAGATTGCCACAGAAACTTTACAGAAGAACAAGGAAGGTAAACAGGTGATCCTGTACACTACCAACCCTGTGCAGCAGGATGCTTATATACAGGCGGCAACGGCAAAAGGTTATAGAGTGGTAAAGATGGAAACACTGGTGGATGCTGCCTTTATCAACACCATAGAAATGAAATGGGAAAACGTGCAGTTTACAAGGGTGGATGCTGATATTGTAGATAATTTAATTGATAAAAGCGAACATGCAGACAGCGTGTTGAGCAAGGAAGAAGCGGAAAAATTGCAAAGTTTGTTTAACCAGGAACGGTCCTCATTGCACATCACTGTTGAAGTAAAAGGCCTGAGCCCTGAAGCGCCGCCGGTAGTGGCAACAAGGCCGGAGCTAATGCGCAGAATGAAAGATATGAGAGCCATTGGCGGCGGTATGGCTGCTTTCTATGCCACGATGCCTGATGAAGTAACACTTACGGTAAATGGCAACCATCCTGTTTATAAAAATATTTTAAGCGAAAAAGATGCTGCCAGCCAGGAAAAACAAACCAGGAACCTGGCGGACCTGGCATTGCTTTCGCAGGACTTATTGAAAGGGAACGACCTTACCAATTTCATCAACAGGAGCGTGGAATTAATGACAGGAGCGAAGAAAAGCGCATTGATTATTACAGAATAATTTTTGTTAGCCACGAATTGTACGAATGCACCCGGATATTATATCGTACTACGGCAGGAGTTCGATTCACAAATTAGTATTGAATAGCGTTTTTTACTATTGGTGAAGATTCTTACAATTCGTGGCTAAAATTGACACTTCAAATTGTTCCAGTTTTTTGCTGTAATAAATTTCTTTAAAATTATTTTGGAGGAACAGGTTTTTATACAGGGGGTTTGCATAAATCACATTCACTTTTCCTGGTTTATTGCCGATGCCTGTTTTAATATTTTCCACTACTTTTTTCATCACCACTTCATCAAAAGGGTTGAATAAAAAAATACAATCCACATCTCCCGGTATTGGCCAGGTGGCCGCGTTATGCTGAACAACAGAAAGGTCAATGCCGGGAATGTTTTCTTTTACCACTGCAAGATTTTTCAATGCATCATCGCAAAAGTCTTTTGAAAAATCAATGCCGGTCAATTTTTGAAATCCATAATGAGCTGCTACACACAGTGCCCTTCCTTTGCCGCAGCCAATATCCAAAAAATGTTTTTTTGTTTCCCCCGGAATTTGTGCAAGCGCTTCTTCCAGTAGTTTATAGCTAACAGGCATGTACATCGTGGCATGGGAAATATCAATGCCTTTCTTCCTGAGGCGCTTCAATTCATCGGCACCGGTGGTATTGATGCCGTATTTTTTTTCTCCCTTTATTTCCTGTATAATGATGATAAAAGCAATTCTCCAGCCCCAGTTAAGCCCTACAAAAAAGAAATACCGTATGTATTGAAAAATTTTCAAGCTGAACAAATATTCGTTTGGGTATAGTTAATTTTCTGACAGGGCAAAATCAATCATTTTTAACTGGAGGTTGGTCTGCCCGTTCCATTCGTTTTCATCTATGGTGAATACAATGTCCAAAGGTTTTTTCATTTGCAGCAATTCAAATTTTGCTGCCATGTTAAAGCCGATACCTGTAAATGTAAAGCCGCCCTGTTTTAAAACAAAACGTATGTGCTGTTCTTTTACAACTTTTGAATAACCGGTTTCGGTTACTTTTTCTGCAATGAATACCGGCCGCATGTTATCAGGGCCAAACGGCTCCATCTGTTTGATGATATTGTAAAACGAAGGCTTTATGTCAGCAAATGAAACAGCGGCGTCAATAACTATTTCAGGTATCAGCAGCTGCGGGTCAATGGTGCTGTTCACCACTTCCTCAAATTTTAGCCGGAAGGCTTCAATATTTTCAGGCAATAAAGAAAGGCCGGCAGCTGCAAAATGCCCGCCGTAGCCCAATAAATGTTCCCGGCAGGCATGAATGGCCTCGTATAAATTAAAGCCTGTAACACTCCTTGCGCTGCCTGCTGCCAGCTCACCGCTTTTGGTAAGCACTACCGTGGGGCGGTAATACGTTTCAATCAGGCGGCTGGCCACAATGCCTACCACGCCTTTGTGCCAGTGCTCCTTATATACTACTGTTGATTTGCTGGTTTGCAAAAATTCATTGCTTTTAATTTCAAACAATGCTTCTTCCGTGATGATGCTGTCGGCTTCTTTTCTTTCGCTGTTATCGTTGTGCAGCTGTTCTGCCAGCTGCAATGCTTTTGCTTCATCTTTTTCAATGAACATCAATACCGCTTTCCGGGCATCATCCATCCTGCCGGCAGCATTCACCCGAGGGGCAATTACAAACACCACATTATTGACGGACAATTTTTTTTGTATGCCACCCAGTTTGATGAGCGCTTTGATACCTGCCGAAGGATCTGCATTGATTCTTTCAAGCCCGTGGCAGGCCAGAATCCTGTTTTCTCCCGTAATGGGCACAATATCGGCGGCAATAGCCGTAACCACAAGGTCAAGAAAGCATAAATAATCCTTTTCGTGTATGCCGTACCGTTGTGCAAGCGCCGTTATCAGCTTAAAGCCAACACCGCAGCCGCATAATTCTTTATATGGATAATTGCAATCTTCCTGTTTTGGGTTGAGTATGGCAACGGCTGCAGGTATCTCTTTGTCCGGCAGGTGATGGTCGCAAATAATAAAATCAATGCCAAGCGTGGAAGCATACGACACCAGTTCAACAGACTTTATACCGCAGTCTAATGAAATAATGAGGGTGAAATTATTTTCAGCAGCATAATCAATACCGGCCTTGCTTATACCATATCCTTCACGGTAGCGGTGGGGAATATAAAACTCAAGCAAAGAAGGCTCATAAATTTTTTCCAGGAACTGGTACATGCAGGCAACAGCCGTAGTGCCGTCCACATCATAATCCCCAAATACCAGTATTTTTTCTTTTTTGTCAAATGCTTCAGCGATTCTTTCCACTGCCTTGCCCATGTCTTTCATCAGGTAAGGGTCATGCAGGGCGTTCAGTTGCGGCCTGAAATACGCTTTGCTTTTATCAAAATCATCAATGCCACGCTGCACCAGTATTTTGCAAAGCGTAGGGTTAATAGTAAGGGTTTCCTGCAGTTGTTTTACTTTTTCATTTGCTGCCTCCAGGCGGTTCCATCTTTTTCTCATAGCAAAAAATTAAGGGTGGATTAATATTTTCTGTCGGTGGTAAAACGTACCAGTTCTTCCAGTGCTTTCCTTACATCCGTTTCAGGAAATTCATGCAGTATTTCCATCGCCTCATCCCTGTAGGTATTCATCTTTTCAGTGGCATACTGCATACCGCCTGCTGCTATCACTTCGTTAATGATATGTTTTACTTTATCAGGTTTTGTGTTTTCATTTTTAATGATGTAGATCAACTCCCGCTTTTTTGATGCCTGCACATTGTTGAGGGTATAAATAAGCGGCAGGGTCAGTTTTTTTTCTTTGATATCATTGCCTGTTGGTTTGCCTACATTCTCGCTCCCGTAATCAAAAAGGTCATCTTTTATTTGAAAAGCAATGCCCACTTTTTCCCCGAAGAGTTTCATCTTATTGCAAATGCCGGCATCCTTACTGGTGCTCCAGGCGCCTGCGCCACAGGCAGAGGAGAGGAGGGATGCTGTTTTGTTGCGGATGATTTCAAAATATACTTCTTCACTTAAGTTAAGGTTTCTTGACTTCTCAATTTGTAATAATTCGCCTTCGCTCATTTGCTTTACCGCCTCTGATAAAATGTGCAGGTGCTCAAAATCGTTGTTGCTGGTAGAGAGCAGCAGGCCTTTGGATAATAAATAATCCCCTACCAGCACTGCAATTTTATTCTTCCAGATGGCATTAATGGAAAAAAAACCCCTTCGTTCGAGGGATTCATCTACCACATCATCATGCACCAGCGTGGCCGTGTGGAGCAATTCAACCAGCGCCGCTGCCCGGTAAGTGCTTTCATTAACGCTGCCGTGCAGCTTGGCGCTTAAAAAAACAAACATGGGCCTTAGCTGCTTGCCTTTCCGCTTTATGATATATTTCATCACCCTGTCAAGCAGGGGCGTATTGCTTTTCACGGCATCTGAAAACTTCTTTTCAAAAATGCCCAGTTCGTCACCTATAATATCTGTTATAAATTTCATCAGGAGTAAAAAGGAGCAATTTAAAGCAGTATGCCCTTTCAAAGTAATTTATTTATTTTTAGCCGGCGTACACACGGCAAGACTGTATTATTTAGGATTTTTTTTATCCGGGTGCAGCTTATTATAACAAAAAGCGGCCTGTAACTGGTTAAAATATAAGGAAATAAAACCATAATTCTCATAAATAAATACTAAAAAAATTTGGTTTTTAAATCTCAATTGATATTTTTGCATGTAAACAACCTGTAATTTTTCAGAAATCAAATACTAATCATTTATGGCAAGCAAAAAGTACAAATTACTGTTAGGGGTCATTACCCTAATGACATCTGCAGCCTTTGCCCAGGAAAAAACAACAACTTCCGGCGCTGGCTACAGTGTCTTTGACTCTTCTGTAATCCCTTCCAAGAGGATGCCACAGCAGAATGAGTTTTGGAACAATACATATAATTTCCCTGCCAAGCCACGCAACATGTGGGAAATAGGCGTATCCGGCGGTGCAGCAACTGTTACCGGTGACGTACCTGCCCAGTTTCCTACTTTGGGTTTTGGCGTGCATGTAAGGAAAGCTTTGGGATATGTTTTCTCTTTAAGGCTTTCTTACGTAAATGGTACTGCTAAAGGTTTAGCATGGCAGCCATCAACTGTTTATCCCAATAACCCGGCCTGGAGAAGCGAGACTGATCCTGTTCGCCCGGGTAATATTGCCGGTGCAGCCAGCTATAATTCCGGCTCTGATTATGTTTTTTATAATTATAAATCTAAAATCCAGGATCTGGGTTTACAGGGTATAGTTACCTTAAATAATATCCGTTTTCATAAAAACAAAACAGGTATTACATTATACGGAGGTGCTGGTTTAGGCGCTACCTGGTTTAAAACCATGGTAAATGCTACTGACGCCGCTGGTAATACTTATGCTGACGTATGGGGCGACATTGCAAATAAGTATGCTTCTGCAGGTTTTGTACATGCAGACAGGAAAAATATCTTAAAGGAAGTGAAAGCTTCATTAGACAATACGTACGAAACAGCTGCAGAATCTGAAGCTGGTAAAAGGTTTGGTGGTAAAGTAGGTGGCAGCACGCTGAAAGCTTCCGGTACCATCCTGGCCGGTATTGCTTTCAAATTAAGCAAGAGGATAAACATTGCCCTGGAAGACCGTCACACATTCGTTAAATCTGACTTGTTAGACGGCCAGCAATGGCAGGTGCACCCGGCTAATGATCCTGCTTTAACACGTGATTATGATTCGTGGAACTATTTGTCTCTGGGTCTTAACTTTAACCTGGGTGGCAAATCTGTTGAACCACTCTGGTGGCTCAACCCGCTTGACTACGCTTACAGCGAGCTGAACAACCCCAAACACATGAAACTGCCCAAACCTATACTGGATGACACAGACG
>JBEHYP010000121.1:0-11113 GCA_048498115.1 Bacteroidota bacterium
CTGGCGGTAACACTGACTGACTTTACGGCTGCAAAAAATAATGCCGGTGTTTTACTGCAATGGAAAGTGGCACAGGAAACCAACTGCAAACAATATGAAGTGGAAAGAAGCACTGACGGGATAAACTTTACCCAGGTGGTAGGCGTTGTACCCGCTGCACACCGGCCGGGCTATAGCCTTCCGGACAACAACCTGCCAGTGGTAAAAACTGTTTTTTACCGCCTGAAAACAGTGGACGAGGATGGCTATATTTCTTACAGCAAGATAGTGAGCGTGGCGCTGAACCCTTATGCAAGCGGCTTTAGCATTTACCCTAATCCTGCTTTAAATGAAATCAATATTGCGTTGCCCCAGGCGGCACAATCATCCCGGTGTGCTTTAAAAATAATTGATATTACAGGTAAAGAAGTATACAGGCAAAGCATACCCATTGCGCAGAGCAGCATCAAACTGCGGGTAAATCATCTGCCGGCAGGAAGGTATTTTGCATTTTTGATCAATGATGCAGACCTGCAGTACACTTCATTTATAATAGCACGGTAAGAGAATATTTGAATACTTACATAAAGAAGCCAAGTTTTTAAAACTTGACTTCTTTATGTAAAGGATCTTTATAAATAACTGAGCCACCATTTTTCTTTATGGCTTTGTTTGTACCTATCATACCGTTTACACAGGGGAAACAGGCTCATTACCACTATTATCCAAACGAAGTACACAACGATTAGGGAATAGCCGTACCCTTTAAAGCTTTCAATAAACCAGAACGGTTTATGCAATATCCATTTATCCATGCTGTAATTGGTGAACAGCGGCGATGCAACCATTGCCAGCAGGTGAATGACATAAATATGCAGCAGGTAATAAAACATCGGCACACGGCCGTATACCGAAACGATGTCGCCGGTTTTGCTTTTTACTTTCTCTGTAAGGGAAAGAAAGACGAGGGCAGGCCCCAGCGTCATTAAAAGATATAACAGGGATGGCGGGTATTTGGTAGTATCAATAAAGGAAAGAAAAGTGAAAAAAGGCCTTCGTTGCGCTGACCAATGTGACGGGTCGCCATATACATTGATAAAGCGCAGCACAATAAACAATATAACAGCACCGGTGCCCAGCTGCAACAGCAGCTTTTTTCTTTTGATTGCATCAAAGGAAACATAAAGATTACCGAGGCAATAGCCCAGCGCCATCGTGCCAATCCAAGGGATAATGGGGTAGCCCACCAGGACGGTTTCTCCATGCCAGAAGAATACATTGGGATCATGCAGCAAGGCCCAGCCGAAAGCGCCTGCATTATCACCGGTTACATGCACACCGTCAAGCAGGTTGTGGCCTGCCACTAATACAATACCTGCAGCAAGGATAGCTTTCAGTGGCAGCCATATTAATGCCGCCAGTGCGATCATGCTGATGCCTAATGCCCAGATGGTAATGAACAGGATGGAATGAAATTGTATGTCGAAGTTCCAGCCGAAATTAACAACAACCAGTTCCATAAAAGCAAGCCATAACCCGCGGGTAAAAAGAAACAGTGACAATTCTTTTTTACTTTTTCGCTGCCCCGACAAAAATGCCGAAGTGCCTGCCAGCAGCATAAATATGGGGGCACAAAAATGGGTTATCCACCTGGTAAGGAAAATGGGAACAGAGGTTTTATCAAGTGCCAGGGGATCAAATAAAAAAGATCCTTTATGAAAATAATCCCTCACATGGTCGAGCGCCATGATGATCATGATGGCGCCACGAAGCAGGTCAATAGATTGAACGCGGGAGCGGGCAACTGCGGTATTGTTCATGCAATGCAATTAAAAATGTTACTATTAGCGGGAATGCGGAATAAGAAGCTTGTCAGAGGGAAGACGTGAAGCTACGATTTTTGGGCAGAAGAAAAAAGCGGCACCATATTATTACATAAAGTGCGGAGGAAACAAATGATGTATATAATCTGGAAGCTTTGCTTTGATTGATGTGGTATAGATGTGGTTTCTTTTATCCGGCCTGTTCATCCTGCCCTTAATTTTATTAAATAAAGCATCTCATTTTATAATTGTTGCTATGTCAAGGTATATGTACATTTTTCTTTTGATAGCATTATTTGCTGCCTGTAAAAAAAAGGACAATAATTATTATCCCACGCAGCCTGTAGTAAATAACCCCAATCCCCAGCCTTCGGGCGATACTTCCAATCCTACAGAAGTGGCGGTAACTGCTTACGATGGCTATACACTCTTATGGAACGATGAGTTTAACGGCACGTCACTTAATTCAGGCAAATGGGGCTATGAAACCGGTACAGGTGTAAATGGTGATTTTGGTACCGGCCAGCTTGACCGGGCTACCAGCCGCACCGAAAATGTAAGCATATTGCCAAGCTCAGATCATCCCGGCGATGGCGCACTGGCTATTACTACCCGCCGGGAATTTTATACCGACAGGAATTACACCAGCGGCCGCATCAATACCAACGAGAAATTTTCTGCCGGGCCCGGCACCCGTATTGAAGCCCGTATATGGCCACGTAATGTGCGGTACAAAGGGCAGGGATTTGCTTTCTGGATGATGCCTGCTGAAAAACCTGCTGATCAATCATACATCATGTGGCCGCAGGGTGGCGAAATTGATATTGCCGAGTTTGTTGGCGCAATTCCCTATCATAATTTAGGCAGTGTGCATTATGCATGGTCATGGGAAAACAACCGGTACCAGGACTGGAACCACGGGCACAAAGGCGCTTATTATAATTATGAACAGCAGCAGGTGCCTGCGGCCAATCCCGGCTATGGCGGCTGGCCTGCAGCAAATGATGACCCAAAAGCCGGCAGCAGCGGTTATCATTTATACCGCATTGACTGGTTTGATGACCGTATTGAATTCAGCATTGACGGCAATGTGTATCATATCAATTATTTTAATGACGGCGCTGCCTTTGCCAACCTGCCGGATGGTGAGGATGCTGATGCCATCATTAGTGCAAATGGAAAAAGGGTAATGAAATCGGAATACTCTCATCATTTTAATGAGTGGCAGCCCTTCAGCCATAAATTTTACCTTATACTTTCAGCCGGTGTGGGTGGCAATGATAATGTGAGCTATGGTGGCGCTATAGTGGATAATGCCGTATTTCCCTGCACTACCCTGGTTGACTATGTGAGGGTGTACCAGCGGGAATAAAGTTTTCTTCTTTCAAATTAATGCTAACGCCTGTGGTGATACTGCAGGCTTTTTTTATTGCACCAAGCCTGCTGTGGGTTTTATTCCTCATACTGTATCTTTTTTCTCCCTATTATTACCGGTAATGGCCAAAAAATAAATGCTTTTGGGGAAGGCATGTTATTTGAATTTTTTTAAAACGTATGACCAAAAAATTTTCTTATGAAAAGAGTATTTAACAGGAGCTGGATGCCCCTGCTGCTGTTGTTTGCTGCGGCAGCCTGCAACATGAACAGGCAGGATGATGTGGCGCCTGTATCAGGCGTAACGGACAGCACTACTACGGGAGCAGCCACTGCACCCACGCCGGATAACACAACAGTAAATGCAACTGCTGACAGCAACAGGATGGCAACAGATACGGTAGGTGTACGCCCGAACCCGGTCAAGAAGGGAAAGAAAGGTACCGTGAATGTGACAGCAAGAAATAGCAGTGCCGGGGATGAAAGTGCTATGGACAAGGAAGGCTATTACGTTAACGTATATCCCAGTTATCCCGGCGGTGATAATGCCATTAATAAGTTTTTTCAGCAAAATATACAATACCCGCAGGATGCATCGGACAATGGAGTAGAGGGCACAGTGGAACTCAATTTTACGGTAGATGAACGGGGGAAAGTAGGCTCGGTGAAAACCGTTAATCCTGCTATTGGGTATGGCCTGGAGCAGGAAGCTGTGAGAGTATTTAAAAAGATGCCGGCATGGCAGCCGGGTTCGCTCAAAGGCAAAAATGTAAAAACAAGATACAGCCTGCCCGTTCGTTTTGAGCTGGCGGATTAATCAAATATTAAAACCGTTCGTATGAAAACTGTTTCTTTTTTCAAAGCAGTAATAATATCATTGCTGCTCGTATTGGCAGGTATTGTACCTGTTTATTCTGCCACTCTATATAATACAAGTATTGTCGTGCTGCCAAAAGACAGCACCGAAGGCGCCCGGGTATTATCCGGCATCATTGCAAGGGTGAATGAAATTCAGCAGATGGATAAAACCAACCTGACGCCTGTTGAAAAAAAAGCATTAAGGAAAGAATTAAATGAAATGAAAAAACAGGCTGACGGGCTTGACAGCAAAGTGTATGTTTCAGTGGGTGCGATTATCATTATTATTTTGTTGCTGATACTTATCCTCAGATAATATTTCGCGGGGTTTAAAGGCAGGCATTCCAAAACTGAAAATCCGTAAAGGCAAAAGAAGTGCAGATACTATAACTGCAGTATGTTTTATAGTTTAAGCCTGTGAGGGTAAACCTTGCAGGCTTTTATGTGTTGGATAAAGCAGCAGCGAACAGCCGGAAAAAAGAGAATTCTGAATTTATTTCTGGTCTCCACCCGACTGTTTCGCTCAGGTCAATAAAAAATCCGGCTGCTTACACAACCGGATCCCTGAAAAATATTTTGTTATGATTATTTTTTGATTGCTTCCGCCATTGTTTTGCCAATGTCAGCAGGGCTGGCTACTACATGGATACCACATTCTGCCATGATCTTCATTTTGGCAGCAGCAGTATCGTCTGCTCCGCCTACGATAGCGCCGGCATGGCCCATGCGGCGGCCGGGAGGAGCGGTTTGCCCCGCAATGAAACCCACCACGGGTTTTTTATTACCGGTGCTTTTGATGTATTGTGCGGCTTCAGCTTCCATGCCGCCACCAATTTCACCGATCATTACGATGGCATCGGTTTCAGGATCGTTCATGAATAGCTCAACAGCCTGTTTGGTAGTAGTCCCAATGATAGGGTCGCCGCCAATGCCGATGGCAGTGGAAATACCCAGGCCTGCTTTGGCCACCTGGTCGGCTGCTTCATAAGTGAGCGTACCACTTTTTGATACGATGCCGATGCGGCCTTTTTTAAAGATAAAGCCGGGCATGATGCCTACTTTGCATTCATCAGCAGTGATAACGCCGGGGCAATTGGGACCTATCAAACGGGTGTCTTTATCAAGGAGGTAATTTTTCACTTTCACCATGTCCTGCACAGGAATGCCTTCGGTGATGCACACCACGAGTGCAATGCCTGCATCGGCAGCCTCCATGATGGCATCGGCAGCAAAGGCCGGTGGCACAAAAATGATACTAACGTCAGCGGCTGTGGCTTTTACGGCATCGGCCACGGTGTTGAACACGGGCTTGTCAAGATGGGTGCTGCCGCCCTTGCCGGGGGTAACGCCACCCACTACGCTGGTGCCATATTCTATCATTTGCGTGGCGTGAAAGGTTCCTTCAGTGCCGGTGAAGCCCTGTACAATAATCTTTGAATTTTTATTGACTAATACTGACATAATGTTTCATTAAGTGGCTGCAAAATTAGGGGGCTTCGGGGATATAACCATACTGGATTCTGGACACTTGATACTGGCGGTTCATTCTTTTTCGTCTCCCTTTCTTTTTTGATCTCTTAGCTTTATTTCTTCAGCATCAAAATGTACTTTGCCATGGCAGCAGCATCTTCATTTGAAACAGAAGGATGCGCCAGCATAGGTACAGTGCCCCAGTGGCCGGAGCCGCCTTTTATAATTTTATCCGCCAGCATGGAAATATTTTCGGGGGTATTGGCATATTTTTTCGCCACTTCCCTGTAAGGAGGGCCGGTAAGCACTTCATCCACTTTGTGACAGGTAAAGCAGTCGGAAGTATTTACCAGGTCACGGCCTTTGATAAAAACCGGGTCGCCTGTTGCATCTTTTTTTTCTGCGGAGCCATTGGTTTCTTCATTGCTGTTGCAGGCAAATAAAACAGTTGCGATGCAAAAGCATAAAAATGTTTTTTTCATTACAGTAAGTTTGGTGCAAAATTATATTCCTAATAGTTTTTTATTGAAGGCATCGTTATTTTCTGTTTGTGCAAAATCATCAAAGGCTTTTTCAGTAACCCTGATGATGTGTTTTTTGATGAACGCACAACCCTCTTTTGCGCCATCTTCGGGATGCTTGATGCAGCATTCCCATTCCATCACAGCCCAGCCTTTGTAATTGTACTGTGCCAGCTTGCTGAAGATGGTTTTAAAATCGATCTGTCCATCACCGGGGCTGCGGTAGCGGCCTGCACGGTTCAGCCAGCTTTGGTATCCGCCAAATGTACCCTGCTTACCGGTAGGGTTAAACTCTGCATCTTTTACATGAAATGCTTTGATGCGTTCATGGTAAAAGTCAATGTACTGTTTGTAATCCAATTGCTGCAATACAAAATGCGAAGGATCGTAGAGCAAACAGGCCCTTGCATGGTTGTTCACTTTTTCCAGGAACATTTCGTAGGTAATGCCATCAAACAAATCTTCGCCGGGATGAATTTCGTAGGCCACATCCACGCCGCACACATCAGCGTAGTTGAGAATGGGAAGCCAGCGCTTTGCCAGCTCTGTAAAGCCTGTTTCCACCAAGCCGGCCGGCCGCTGCGGCCAGGGATGAAAAGTATGCCAGAGCAATGAACCACTAAAGGTGGGCATGGCCGTTAGCCCTAAATGCTGTGACGCCCTTGCCGCATACATCAGTTGCTGCACTGCCCATTCAGTCCTTGCTTTATTATTGCCATGCAGCGCTTTGGGTGCAAAAGCATTGAACAGGTCATCATAAGCCGGGTGCACTGCCACCAGTTGCCCCTGCAGGTGAGTGCTCAGTTCGGTTATTTCAAGCCCGCATTCATTTATCAACCCTTTTAGGTCATCGCAATAAGTTTTGCTTTCCGCCGCTTTTTGCAGGTCAATGCAGCGACTGTCCCATGTGGGTATTTGCACGCCGGCAAAACCAAGGCTTTTGGCCCACCGGCAGATCGTTTTTAAATCATTGAACGGCGGCTTGTCGCCGAGAAACTGTGCCAGGAAGATGCCGGGGCCCTTTATTGTTTGCATATACGAGTTATTTTATTTATCCCACGCAGAGAGGAATGAGTTCTCTTGTTTCTGCTTTTCTTTGCGTATTATTTTTTTCTCAGCGTCCTCAGCGCCTCTGCGTGCCACTACTCTTCTACATAATTATTTACCATTCTCTTTATCCCGTCTTTCAAAATCTCCACATTAAAATTTATCATTAACCCAACTGAAATATTAGCAAGCCGGAGATAAGTTGTAAGAATTTTGTATGCAACAGGAGGAACAGTTTCCTGTGATTTCAATTCTACCACCACTTTGCCTTCTACCATTAAATCGTAACGAAGGTCAATGTCCATTTGTAATCCTTCATATACCAGGTTTATTTTCCCCTGCCTTAAACATTTAATCCATGATACTTTGTTAATCGGTAATACAGCAATTCTTCATACACAGATTCCATCAGCCCCGGCCCTACATCCCGGTGTATTTTAATTGCTTCCTGAATAAATTATTCCTGTTATTTCATTTATTTCCATAGAGGGGTTTATTATCCCACGCAGAGACGCAGGGAGAATGTTCTTTTTCCTCCTGCTTGGTCTTTGTGTATTATTTTATTTTTTCTCAGCGTTCTCAGCGCCGCTGCGTGGGACTCTTTTTCTCTGCTGCTCACACCACAAACTCCGTCCACTTTTTATCACTCTTTCCCGAAGCCACCACGGTATCAATAAATGCCATGCCTCTCACCCCATCTTCCACTCCCGGAAAATCCAGTGCTTCCGCAGCAGGAACAGTGCCTTCGGTTTTTGCCGACAGCGTTAGTATAAAATTGCGGTAGATATTGGCGAAAGCTTCCAAATAACCCTCAGGGTGGCCGCCGGGAGTACGGCTGTTGTGAATGGCATAGCTTGATAACCTGTCGCCATAATTACTGCCTGCCCTCAATATTTGCGTGGGCGCATCCAGCCATTTTACAATTAAAGTATTCGGTTCCATCTGTGCCCATTCCAGCCCGCCTTTTTCTCCATACACTCTTATCTTCAAGGCATTTTCTTCACCCGCTGCCACTTGTGATGCCATCAGCACGCCGGTGGCGCCATTATTAAATCTTAATAATACATTGCCGTCATCGTCCAGCAGCCTGCCGGGCACCATAATATTCAGGTCGGCGCAGAGCCGTGTTATTTGCAGGCCGGTAATGTATTCGGCTAAATGTGCTGCGTGTGTGCCAATATCCCCCATGCTGCCTGCCTTGCCGCTCCTGGCAGGGTCTGTTCTCCAGGCAGCCTGTGCATTGCCTTCTTTTTCGCTTAAAGTGCTCAGCCATCCCTGCGGATACTCCACCCACACTTTTCTAACGGTGCCGAATACCCCGTCTTTCAGCATTTGCCTTGCCTGCTTTACCATCGGGTAGCCGGAGTAAGTGTGTGTAAGGCATAATAACAAACCTGTATCTTCCACTAATTTTTTTAATGCCAATGCTTCTTCAAGGTTAAAGGTGAAGGGTTTTTCAACCACCACATGAAAACCTTTTTGCAAAGCCATTTTGGCCGGGGCAAAATGTGCATGGTTAGGTGTAACGATGGTTACAAAATCCATCCGTACACCGGCAGGCAGCCGGCTTTCTTTTTCCAGCATTTCTTCAAAACTGCTGTATATCCTTTCAGGAGCCAGGAACAATGCTTCTCCTGATTCTTTGGCAATGGCAGGATGGCTGCTGAAAGCACCGCAGACCAGTTCTGCAAGGCCATCCATATTTAGTGCTATCCTGTGTATGGCCCCGATAAAGGCATTTTTTCCGCCACCGATCATTCCTGCACGCAGTTTTCTTTTCATACAGCGTTACAATTTTTGGAGAGAAGGGAAATTTCAACAAGATTACGAAGAAGATTGGTTTTGCTTTTATATATTTTTTTGAAATATTGTCTTGGCTGATACTTTTTTATCCAATCATTTGCAGCAACCTGGCAATATGATTCTTTTATAGCCACCGGTAAAAAAATGTTTTGTGTAAGCAAATAAAAATTTATTTTAGTTCCTGTTTATAACGATTGCCAACCGAAACCGCTATTTGCCATTATGAAAAGTTCCATTCGCACACAGCTAAGTGTAATGATGTTCCTCAATTTTTTTATCTGGGGGGCATGGTTTGTAACGCTGGGTACTTTTCTCAATAATAACCTTCGTGCATCCGGCACCGAAACAGCCGGCGTCTTTTCTACCCAGTCCTGGGGCGCCATTATTGCGCCGTTCATTATCGGGCTGATCGCCGACAGGTATTTTAATGCAGAAAAAATACTGGCTGTCCTGCATTTGCTGGGGGCACTGCTGATGTACCAGATGTATAAAGCAGATGTCATTGCTTCGTTTTATCCTTATGTGCTCACTTACATGATCGTGTATATGCCTACGCTGGCACTGGTAAACTCTGTTGCTTTTAATCAAATGGCAAACCCCGAAAAAGATTTTTCTTCCATTCGTGTATTTGGCACTCTTGGATGGATTGCGGCAGGATTGGCTATCAGCTATATTTTTCATTGGGATTCAAAAGAGGGTACGGAAGCCGGGCTTTTGAAAAACACTTTTTTAATGGCATCTGCTGCATCGCTGCTGCTGGGGCTGTTTAGTTTTACACTGCCCAAAACGCCGCCCAAAAAAAGCGCCGGCGAAAAAGCAAGCGTAAATGAAATGCTTGGGCTGGAAGCATTAAAATTATTGAAGGATAAAAACTTTGCAGTGTTCTTTGCCGCCTCTGTGCTTATCTGTATTCCCCTTGCTTTTTATTATCAAAATGCCAATGCGTTCTTATCCAATATCGGCATGGAAAACCCAACCGGTAAAATGACCATCGGGCAATTTTCAGAAGTGCTGTTCATGCTGTTACTGCCTGTATTTTTTAAAAAATACGGCTTTAAGAAAACTATTTTGGTGGGCATGCTGGCATGGGCAGTGCGGTATGCATTGTTTGCTTATGGCAATGCAGGCGCATTAAGTTTTATGCTAGTTATTGGCATTGCCCTGCACGGCATCTGTTATGATTTCTTTTTTGTGTCGGGACAGATCTATACCAACGCTAAAGCAGGTGAAAAATATAAAAGTGCTGCACAGGGTCTTATTACACTGGCCACTTACGGTGTAGGTATGCTCATCGGCTTTTGGGTGGCCGGCATTATTACTGATGCTTATAAACATACAGACGGCACATTTGATTATAAAATGATATGGCTGATACCATCGGGCATTGCATTGCTGGTGTTTATTATTTTTTCTGCTGCATTTAAGGATGAAAAAATAATTCGATAAATCTATGAAAAAAACAAGCCGAAGGGAAATGATCAAAAATATTACTGCCGGTTCGCTGGCATTGGGCGGGCTTTCTGCTTTTTCTTCACTGGAAGCAGCGGGGACTTCTGCCGCATTGAACGGAAATGTAAACCATTCTGTTTGCCGGTGGACGTATGACTTTCTTTCTCTTGAAGAATTGTGCAAAGCAGTAAAAGAAATTGGTTTTAGTTCCATTGACCTGATAGCGCCTAAAGACTGGCCTGTATTGCAGCAGCATGGCATCTATTGCTCTATGTGTTATATCGCAGGCGAAGTAAGCCTGACCAAAGGTTTTAATAATAAACTTTATCACGCCGGGCTTGTTAAGGATTATCTCGAAGTAATTCCGTTAATGAAACAGGCGGGTTATAAAAACCTGATCTGCTTTAGCGGCAACCGTAACGGCATGGACGATGAAACAGGATTGAAAAATTGCGTGGAAGGCCTGCAGAAAATTTTACCCCTGGCAGAAAAGAACGGCATTATTGTGCAAATGGAATTGTTCAACAGCAAGGTTGACCATCATGATTACATGGCGGATAAAAGCGCCTGGGGTGTTGAATTATGCAAAAGGCTGGATTCCGGAAATTTTAAATTGCTCTATGATATTTATCACATGCAAATAAATGAAGGCGATGTGATCCATACTATAAAAGATTTTCATCAGTACTTCGGGCATTATCATACGGCAGGCGTTCCCGGCAGGCATGAGATTAATGAAACACAGGAACTGAATTATCCTGCCATCATCAAAGCCATTACAGAAACAGG
>JBEHYP010000122.1:0-10993 GCA_048498115.1 Bacteroidota bacterium
GAGAAATAGACGCTATGGGGGGTTATAGTGGGATTGTAACCGATGAAAGCCTTATTCAGTTCAGGATGCTGAACAGGAGCAAAGGGCCAGCCATGTGGAGTCCCCGTGCTCAAAGCGACCGGATGCTGTTTGCTGCCAAGTGGAGACAAATGCTGGAGCAAACCCCTAACGTGGATTTTTACCAGGATATGGTAAATGGCCTGTTGATAAAGGACGGAAAAGTCCGTGGAGTACTAACGGGCCTGGGTCATGAGATAAAAGCAAAATCGGTAGTGCTTACAAATGGTACCTTTTTGAACGGGGTGATACATATAGGAGAAAAGAAACTAGGTGGGGGTAGAATGGCTGAGAAAGCAGCCACCGGCATTACTGAACAATTGGTGAGCCTCGGCTTTGAAAGTGCCCGCCTCAAAACCGGCACACCACCCCGTATTGATGGCCGCAGCCTTGATTATTCCAAAATGGAAGAACAAAAGGGTGATAGTGACATTACCGGCTTCAGTTATTTGGACACGAAAAAAATTACTTCACAAGAACAAAGAAGTTGCTGGATAACTTATACCAATCAGGAAGTACATGATATTTTAAAAACAGGTTTTGATAAAAGTCCTATGTTCCAGGGAAGGATACAGGGTACGGGGCCACGGTATTGCCCCAGCATTGAGGATAAAATAAACCGCTTTTCTGAAAGAGACAGGCACCAGTTATTTGTGGAGCCGGAAGGGTTTAATACCGTTGAAATATATGTGAATGGCTTTTCATCTTCCCTGCCGGAAGAAGTACAATACAAAGCGCTGCAATTGGTGCCGGGTTTTGGGAACTGCCGGATGTTCCGGCCCGGCTATGCGATTGAGTATGATTATTTTCCCCCGACACAACTGAAATTTAGCCTGGAGACAAAGCTAATTGATAACCTTTTTTTTGCAGGACAAATAAACGGTACCACCGGTTATGAGGAAGCCGCCTGCCAGGGATTGATGGCCGGCATCAACGCCCACCAAAAAGCCAGGGAATTGGAGCCGGTGGTGTTAAAAAGAAATGGGGCTTATATTGGTGTGTTGATTGATGATTTAATTAATAAGGGAACTGATGAGCCATACAGGATGTTTACCAGCCGAGCAGAATTCAGGACTTTATTAAGACAGGACAACGCTGATCTGCGGCTTACAGAACTGAGTTATCGCTTAGGATTAGCTTCGGAGGAAAGAATGGAAAAAGTAAAAGCAAAAACAGGGCAGGTTGAAAAAATTAAAGAAATACTTAATTCGATAGCTTTAGAACCGGAAGATATTAATCAACTACTTGAAAATCAATTGTCTACACCACTATCGGCTAGGCAAAAAGCAGGACAACTGTTGCTGAGGCCCAACCTTGGATTATCGCAAATGATCGGCCATTCGCAAAAACTGCAGGAAGCGTTGGATGGGTTTGGTACAGAAGTACTGGAACAGGCAGAAATACAATTGAAATATGATACTTATATCGATAAAGAGAAGGAGCTGGTCTCAAAAATGAGCCAGTTAGAAGACTTGGTGATACCCGACAATTTTAACTATGCCAAGCTGGTTTCACTAAGTGCTGAAGCAAGGCAAAAATTTACAAAAATAAAACCACACACATTAGGGCAGGCTTCCCGTATTTCGGGAGTGAATCCCAGCGATGTACAGATACTGATGATATTTATGGGCCGATAAAAATTTAAACAATTATGAACCTGAATTTTTCTGCTGAAACGCCTAAAGAAGAAGTTTTTAAAAGTGTATCTCAATACCTGCAGGAACTGTCATTACCGGTGGCCAATAAGGATGAATCAAGACCCTGGGGTGGATTTTTTGTGCTGAATGAAGGAGAAGCCGAAAAATTTATCAGCTTATATTTTCCCCATCTTACAAAAGAAGAATTATCTATCTCCGGTAAACTAAGTCCGAAGATCCTGGTAGTGGGGCCACACAAGAGATTAAGCTGGCAATATCACCACCGCCGTGCTGAAATATGGAAGCTTATTGGTGGTACGGCTGGCGTGGTAACCAGTGATACTGATGAAGAAAAAGAGACCACTCATTTGCAAATCGGCGACATCATCCAATTGGCGCAGGGAGAACGCCATCGCCTGCTTGGCCTTGACGGCTGGGGTATTGTGGCCGAAATATGGCGCCATACCGATCATGTAAATCCCAGCGATGAAGATGATATTGTGAGGGTACAGGATGATTTTGGGAGATAATACCGGTCGGCACCGCAGGTCAGACCGGAAATCACTTTCAATTCATTTAAACCAAGGAGAAATTCCGCTTTTCTTATTTCTTCATCGCTAAAGAACTTTTCTTTTACATTATGAATAATTCTTTTTGCTGCAGGAAGTAAATTTCCAGGCATGATACTGTAGTATTGCTCATATACCAAAATAACTGAAAAAAATAAACCGGGTATGAGGAGCAGATGGCGGTGCATAATGTTTAAACCTTTTCAAATATAAAAATAACAGCAGCAAATTCAATCTTACGGCATTGCAATTGTTGTATCAATCCAATCACTTGTACAGGGAATTATTTCACTAAAATTGCGGTATTATGGAAAGAACTGGAGGCAAAACATTATTGATTGTGCGGCATGCCAAGAGCAGTTGGGATATTGCCACACTGAACGATTTTGAAAGGCCGCTCAATGACAGGGGCAAAAAAGATGCGCCGGCAATGGCTCAAAAGCTGAAGGATAAAAAAATAATGATCGATGCATTTGTTGCCAGCCCTGCAAAGCGGGCTAAAAAAACGGCTGAATATTTTGCCGAAGTGTATGGCGGGAAGGAAAGTGAAATCATTTTTATTTCAAAACTGTACCATGCAGGAACAGACACTTTTTTTGATGTGGTGGAAAATCTGGACGAGGTATTTAATACAGTGGCGGTTTTCTCTCACAACCCCGGCATTACTGAATTTGTAAACCTGCTGGTAAAAGATGTGCGGATTGATAATATGCCCACTTGTGGTGTATTTGCAGTAAGCATTAGAGAATCTTCATGGAAGCACTTCAGGAAGACAGCCCGGGAATTTTTGTTTTTTGATTACCCGAAGAATATTTAGTCACGAATTTCACGAATGTACACGAATAAAGAAGATTCGTGGAAATTGGTGTATTGAACGAAGCTGAAATATTCGTGGCTTTTTCTTTTCTGTGTCAATCCGTGCAATCTGTAGCTAACCCAAAAGTTTTTCACAGCACGTTTATATCTCCCCTCAGCCATAGTATTAATCTGTAATTTTATCGAAAATGAAAATAAACATGTGCCGCGTGGTGAAATTTTGTGTTGTGCCGGTAATGTTATTGCTGTGTGTGCCGGCATTGGCTCAAACAAGCCTGAAGCTGAAGTTTAAGAAATCAACCGTATTTGCAGGCATTGAGGTAGGCTCCAAGGGTGTAAAGATGAGCCTGGTGGAAATTGACAACAAGGCAACCAGGGCAGGCGCATTCAACCTGCTGAAAGATACTTCTGTGAATACAGATTTTATTTCTTTTTCAGAACCCACTTTTTCTGCCACACTGGAAGGGCTGGCCGGTTTATTTGAAGCAGCCAACAAAAAATACAATATTGCCAACAACAGGATATTTACTATGGTGAGCAGTGGTGTAAAGGGACAGGCGGAAAAAGAAAATAAAACAGATTGGATAAAAAAGCTGGCGGATTCTTTCCGTGTTAAAATTGGCGAACCACAAAGAAAATTAGAAGCGATAGATGTAAAGGAAGAAGCAAGGTTATCGCACCTGGGCATTGTGCCGGAATCAAAACGCTACACCACTTTTTTGGTGGATATCGGCAGCGGCAACAGCAAGGGCGGTTATTTTCCGATGGGCAATACTGATGAAATAAAATTATTCCAGGTAAACTGGGGAACAAAAAGTATTGCCAATGCCGTGGAAAAAAGAACGATGGATGACGCCAGCATGGAAAATTTTACCAGGCAGTTGTACAGGGTATTAAATGGAGCGCCCAACAGCGATATTGAATATGCAGTGAATGTAAGCGGCGCCTACAACATGAGCGATAACATTGCTTTTAGTGGCGGTATTGCATGGTCGGTTTCCACTTTGCTGTATCCTGAAATGATTGATAACAACGCTATCCCTATTACGTATGATGAAGTACAAAATTTAAGCGACAGGCTTGCAAGAAATTACAGCAGCCTTAGCGCAGATGCATTGCTGAGAAAAATTAAAGACAATACCATAGATAAAACAGCTGTGGCAAAAGAAATAAAAGATGTGCATAAGGTATTTGACCAGCGGTCATTGCTTTGCGGAATCGGGTTGCTGCTGAAAATAATGCGCCAGTTTGAGGGCGTGTATGAGAAAAAGCAATTTTATTTTGTAAAGAATGGGCAGGTGGGCTGGATATCAGCTTATGTGGATCAAAGCGTAAATGGCAAATAAATTTTTAAAAGCATGAAGGATACAAAATTTTATCCGCTGCTTACATTATCAATATTATTGCTCATCGCATCATTTATAATGATGTGCGTACTGGGCTATAATTATTTTAACCGCTCCCAGCCTGCGCAACCCATAGCTGCCAAAACAACAACTATTGCAAAGCCGGCAATGAATATTGCTGAAATAAAAACCCGCGATACTTTACAAAAAATGTATGATAGTGCTATCACTGGCTTTACGCCGAACGCGGTAATGGATGCCGCTTTTAAAACTGCAGATACCGCACAGTTAAAAACGGCTGATAATAAACTCTCAGACTTTTATAAACTCAAAAACGATATTACCACGCTTTTAAAAGACAGCAGCAGTTCTGCGGCAGACCTTGAACTGGCCAGGTTTAAAATAAAAGAATTGCAAGTAAGGGTGGACGACCTTAAGAACAGGAATATTGATATAGAAAATGAAAATAAAAGATTACATACCCTGCTGGATGCACTTGTAAAAAATAACAGCAGCGCCGCAACGGATACAAAAACTTCAATGATACCGGAAAATAATACCAGTGCTGTTTTCAGTGCTTCGGAGTTGAAGCTGGCAGCGGCAGATGAAGATAATACCGAAGTAAGCAATGCGGAAGAAACAGAAAAATTTGTTGGCTCTGTAGTGGTCCGTAATACACTGAACCAGGGAACATCAGAGGTAATGCTGGTATTGATACAGCCGGATGGAAAAGTATTACGCAGCTCCTGGGAATCTGGCAGCTTTGATGCAGACGGCGGAAAGAAAATCTATTCCCGTAAAATAAAGTTCGATTACAGCAAAGGGGAATTTCGCCGCCTTGATTTTAGTGTACCGTTGGACAGCTGTCAAAAAGGAGCTTATATGTTGCAGTTATACAGTAAGGGGAAAATAATTGGAAAGGCAGTTAAGGTAATAGGTTAATTTTATTGTTGCGTGGCTAAATTGTTATATTGCCGGAAGAATCTTACGTTGGAAAAATCTTAATAACAATGCCGCCATTTAACAATACAACTGTTTCCTTTAACTCTTAGCCTTAAACTTCCCGATTGCCGTTTTTGTAAAATCACTCAACACTAACCGTCCGCTGATGGCTGCCCTTTCTTTTAATAATTCATCCCAATGCTCTGTTCCTTTCCAAAACATTTTTTTCATTTCGGTCATTGCTTCAGGGCTGCTGTGCGCTAATGTATTTGCAAGGCGGTGAACTGATTCATCCATACTTTCAACAGTTGGGTGCAGTTCTGCAAACAGGCCTTTTCGTTTTGCCCACTCACCGTTTCGCCAATTGGCGGCATCAATGGCCAACGCACTAAAAGCACCGGCGCCGATCTTTCTTTCAACCGCCGGGCCAATTACAAAGGGGCCAATGCCCACGGCCAGCTCACTTAGTTTTATATCGGCGCCTTCTGTTGCAACAGTATAATCTGCCGCTGCTGCAAGGCCCACACCGCCACCCACGCATTTTCCCTGCACCCTTGCAATGATGAGCTTGGGGCATTTACGCATGGCATTGATAACATTTCCAAAGCCGCTGAAAAATTTCAACCCTTCATTTTCATTTTTTATTGCCACCAGCTCATCAAAAAAAGCACCGCCGCAAAATGACCTTTCGCCGCCGCTTTTAAGTACAATTACTTTTGTTTCGCTGTGTGTGCCTGCAAAATGAATTTCTTTGGCAAGAGCTTCTAATATTTTTCCCGGCAGGCTGTTTCCCTGTGGATGAAAAAATTCAATGGTGGTGATGTATTGGTGGGTTTCTGAATTTACATACCCGTTATTATATTCCTGTACCATGGCGTTCAAAGTTGTTTATATATTTAGGCTTTACATTTTACCATTGTTAAGATAGTAGCTATTCCTGTAATTTCATCCTGTTCGTCAAAAAATTCCACCAGCCATTTTACGATTCCTTTATCAATATCATCGCCTCTTTTAAAATCTTCCGGCTTTTCTATTACCCTTTTATCGGTGGGTAATTTTTCTTTACAGGTAAAACGGATATACACTTCCGCACCCGGATAAACCGGTTTGGTAAAACGCAGTTCATCAATACCATAATTCAGCAATACGGGATTTTTTTCATAACTGTCAACAAATAAACCGGCGGCAACGCTCATGATAAAATAGCCATGCGCTACCTGCCGTTCAAACATGGTGCCGCTGAAATCGGTGGTTTTAATGTGTGCATAAAAATGATCGCCGCTCAGATCGGCAAAGCGGTCAATATCTTCCGAAGTAACAGTTCTTTTTTGAGTAATGATCTGATCGCCGATTTGCAATTCTTCAAAATATTTTTTAAAAGGGTGCTTGCCGGGATCTTTTCCCTGGGCATTTGGCTGATATACATTGGTGATAGCCGTTAACGCCGTAGGTGAACCCTGCAATGCGGTACGCTGCAAATAATGCTTTACGCCGCGGATGCCACCCATTTCTTCCCCGCCGCCTGCTCTGCCGGGCCCGCCGTGCACAAGCAATGGCAATGGCGAGCCGTGACCTGTTGATTCTTTCGCACATTCATTATTCAATACCAAAATCCTTCCATGATGTGTGGAAGCGCCAACGATATACTTTCTTGCTGTGCTGTAATCGGCAGTAACAATAGTGGTAACCAGGCTTCCTTTCCCCAGTTTGCTTAGTGCAATGGCGTCTTCAATATTTTTGTAAGGCATCAATGTGCTTACGGGACCAAAGGCCTCTATGTTGTGTGGCTCAGGGGAAGAATGTGGTTTTTCATTCAATAATAAAATGGGCGACATGAAAGCGCCGTCTTTTGCATTAGCATCTACCACTTCCACGCTATCTAAGCTGCCATAAATAATTTGCGAAGATGCCAGCAGTTTTTGTATTTGCCCTTTCACTTCATTGCGTTGTGCAATGCCGGCAAGGCTGCCCATCCTTACTTTCTCATTTAATGGATTACCAATTACCGTTTGGTTTAATGACCTGCCTAAAGCAATATGCACGTCCTCTAATTTATTTTCCGGAACAAATATCCTTCGGATACCGGTGCAGCGCTGGCCTGCTTTCAGCGTCATTTCTTTTCTTATCTCTTTGATGAAAATATCCCATTCGGGCATGTCCGGCATTACGTCTTCTCCCAATACAATACAGTTGAGGCTGTCGGCTTCCATTGTAAAGGGTGTATTTTCTTTCAAAATATTTGGATTGCTTTTCAGCAACAAACCGGTGGAAGCGCTTCCGGTAAATGTTATCACGTCCTGGCTACTTACATGGTCAAGCAAATCCCCCGCACTGCCGCAAATAAGCTGCAAAGCGCCTTCCGGTAAAATGCCGGAAGCAATAATTTCTCTTACCACAGCTTCTGTTAAATAAGAAGTGACCGTAGCCGGTTTCACAATAGCCGGCATGCCGGCCAATAAATTCACAGCAATTTTTTCCAGCATGCCCCACACGGGGAAATTAAAAGCATTGATATGGATAGCCACGCCTTCTTTTGGTGAAAGGATATGCAGCCCCATAAAGCTGTTGTGCCTGCCGAGGTTATGACTTTCACCGTCAATGCAAATCACATCATCAGGAAATTTCCTTCGCAATGATGCATTGGCGAATAAATTTCCGATGCCGCCTTCAATATCTACCCAACTGTCTGCCCTGGTGGCCCCGGTTTGATAAGAAATTTTATAAAATTTATCAAGATGATTTCTTAAATGAAGCGCCAATGCCTTTAGCATATTGCCCCGCTGGTGAAAGGTCATTTTGCGTAAAGCCGGGTTGCCCACACTTCTCCCGTAATCAATAATGCTTTTGAAATCCAGCCCTTTTGTGGAAGCGGCTGCAATGGCCTCGCCGGTTACAGCATTATATAAAGATTGTCCATCGCCATCGCCCGTTATCCAATGCCCGGTAATGTAGTTGCCGAGTTTGTTCATTTGCAATCGTAGTTTAAGGCAACAAAACTACAAAAGTGAAAATAAATTTGATTTTGTAAATTGAAGTAGTAAATAACCGGCGTGCTTGCCGTTGCCACTTTTCTTTTAGAAGAAGGCATAAATTAATGCGCCAGAAGAAATTTTATTTCATTATCAGCATTTCCACGATGGAATAAAATCTGAATAATCTATGGAATGGTTGAAAGAAAATTCCGTTTAGATATAATTACTGCCGGGAATCTATCTCGTTGCAAATCCTTTCAAAAATTTCTTCTATTGTGCCTTCGCCTTTCAGGTACACAGCTTTATCGAATCCTTTATAGTAATCAGCCACTGCCGCAGTTTTGCTGTGATATACTGCAATTCTTGCCCGTATCACTGTTTCATTGGTATCATCGCTGCGGCTGCTGGTCTCTCCTCTTTTTAACAAGCGCCTTACCAATTCTTCTTCACCTACTTCAAGAGCGATCATCACATTTATTGCTGTCTTTTTCAGCTCAAGCAGTTTGTCCAGCGCTTCCGCCTGTGCTGCTGTGCGGGGAAATCCATCAAATAAAAAACCTTTAGCGCCGGGGTTGGCATCCAGTGCAGAGCTGATCATCCCGATTACCACTTCATCCGGCACCAGTTGGCCCTTGTCCATTATTTTCTTTGCCTCTAAGCCAAGTGCTGTTTGCTGTGCAATTTCTGACCTGAGCAGGTCGCCGGTGCTCAAATGCTTTAGCCCGTATTTTGCTATAAGTTTTTCGCTTTGGGTTCCCTTACCGCTTCCGGGGGGGCCAAAGAGTATTAAATTGAACATATTTTACTAACAGCCGTTATATTGGTAAAGAAACAAAGATACTGGTACAGGTTTAAATATCCATTAACAAATATCATTTTATATTGGAAATTCCTTGTCAATAGGCGTTTTATTATTAAATGCATTAAACATGTCAAAATGAAGCTGATATTTTTTCTTCTGTTAACATTGCCGGTAAGCTATTCCAATTGCAATCAAAAAAATGCTCAGACAAATAAATACAGTATGGAAGCAAAAAACAACAATCCCGTGTATTCACACAATGACACTTCGGGGGTAAATATGGACGATTCGGAATGGCAAAAAATCCTGCCTGCCGATGTGTACAATATAGCCAGGGGAAAGGGCACCGAACGGCCTTTTACCGGCAAATATTACCTGCACAACGACACCGGCGTGTATTATTGTGCTGCCTGCGGCAATCCTTTGTTCAGCAGTAACGGTAAGTTTGAAAGCAGTTGCGGCTGGCCCAGTTTTTTTGAGCCAATCACAAAAGGCAGCATTATTTATGCCCCGGACAATAGTTATGGCATGAAAAGAACAGAAGTAATGTGCGGCCGCTGCAAAGCACACCTGGGCCACGTATTTGAAGATGGCCCTCCGCCGACCGGTTTACGGTATTGCATCAATTCCGTAATTCTTGACTTTGAAAAAGCAAAAGTGGCGGAGAAGAATTATAAAGACAGCACCCGGTAGCTGTCATTCCCCTGCTTAAGGGCAAACCATTACATTTGCAGTTCGACACTGCATTAAAAAACTGTAATAATTGACTATGCCTTCAAACAGACTAAGCCGGCTTGCAGAGACATTGATTGGTTCTGAAATTGTAAAACTGGGGAATGAAATAAAAGATAAAATAAAGCAGGGCGAAAAGATCTATAATTACACTATTGGTGATTTTGACAGTTCTATATTTCCCATTCCTGCCGAACTGGAAAACGAAATCGTTGCTGCATTCCGGGGGCATTATACTACATATCCACCGCCGGATGGCATTGCAGATCTGAGACAATCTGTTGCACAGTTTTTATCAAACAACGAGGGGTTGGAATATGATACCAATGAAATACTCATTGCTGCAGGCGGCAGGCCATTGATCTATTCCGCTTACAGGGCTGTTGTTGATAAAGGGGAAAAAGTGATTTATCCTGTTCCAAGCTGGAATAACAATCACTATGTGCATTTTACAGAAGGGGAGCATGTAATGATAGAGACAAAAAAGGAAAATAACTTTATGCCCACCGCTGCCGAAATAGCGCCGCACATACAAGACGCTTCCCTGCTGGCAGTATGTTCTCCGCTCAATCCTACCGGCACTGTATTTAAAGAAGAAGAACTTGCTGCTATTTGCGACCTTATCATTAAAGAGAACCAACGCCGGGGAGCAAACGAAAAAAAATTATACCTGCTGTATGACCAGATATACTGGACGCTTACTTTCGGCGGCACGCAGCATCACAACCCGGTTTCATTAAGACCGGAAATAAAGGCATACACCATTTTTATAGATGGTATCAGCAAAGCGTTTGCCGCCACCGGCGTAAGAGTGGGGTGGAGCATGGGACCCGCCCATTTAATTGCAAAAATGAAGGCCATCAACAGCCATGTGGGGGCCTGGGCCCCGATGGCGGAGCAAAATGCTACAGCACAGTATTTAAAGCAAACAGCCGCTATTGAAAAATACCTTGCTCATTTTAAGGCAGAAATAGCCGAAAGGCTCAACAGTATCTATGACGGTTTCCTTCAATTGAAACAAGAGGGTTATGCAGTAGATGCTATTGCGCCACAGGCGGCTATTTATCTCACAGTTCGGCTGGAACTTGCCGAAGAAGACCTGGCCGGTCACGCGCAGCAC
>JBEHYP010000123.1:0-10750 GCA_048498115.1 Bacteroidota bacterium
GGCTCGACCGCAAGCGGGAAGCTCAGCTGGTTGTCGGTAAAATGGCTACCAATGAAACTTCAGGCAAATCCAAACCTTCCCTCAGCAGGTTTACGCCTACTAATACGTCTATCACACCAAGGCGCAGATCTCTTAGTATCTCCACTCTTTCCAATGCGTCCACCTCGCTGTGAATATATTTACTTTTGATATTAATGCGGTGCAGGTACTTATCCATTTCCTCCGCCATTCGTTTGGTCAATGTCGTTACCAGCACCCTGTCGCCTTTTTGAATGCGGTTATCTATCTCATCCAGCAAATCATCAATCTGGTTAATGGAAGGCCGCACTTCAATCGGGGGGTCAAGCAGGCCGGTTGGCCTCACTACCTGCTCTACCACCACGCCGCCTGTTTTTTCCAGTTCATAATCTCCGGGGGTGGCTGATACAAAAATGGTTTGTCCCGTCATGTTTTCGAACTCATGAAAATTCAAAGGGCGGTTATCCAATGCTGATGGCAAACGGAAACCGTAATCAACCAAAATCAATTTCCTGCTCCTGTCGCCGCCATACATACCACTGATCTGCGGCACTGTCTGGTGGCTTTCATCCAACACACATAAAAAATCTTTGGGGAAATAATCTAACAAGCAAAACGGTCTTGTACCGGGATTTCTCCTGTCAAAAAACCTTGAGTAATTTTCAATGCCGTTGCAATAGCCAAGCTCTCTTATCATTTCCAGGTCATAATTCACTCTTTCGCTTAGCCGTTGTGCTTCGATAAACTTGCCGGTGTTCTTAAAATATTCCACCTGTGCAGCCGTTTCATCCTGTATCTCGTAAATCACCTGCTGCAAAATATCTTTCGGGGCTAAATACAAATTGGCAGGAAAAATAGCAGCCGTATCCACTTCTGCAATGCGCTTGCTGCTGCTCAGCTCCAGCGTTTCAATGCTTTCAATTTCATCGCCAAAAAAAGTAATACGGTAGCCATAATCAACATACGGCAAATTGATGTCAACGGTATCGCCTTTTACACGAAAAGTGCCTCTTGTAAAATCACCCTGGCTGCGCTGGTACAAGCTGTTTACCAGTGAATGAAGAAAACCTTGTCTTGAGATCACCTGCCCTTTTTGAATACGCACAATCCCGTTTTCAAATTCTGTGGGGTTGCCCATACCATAAATGCAGCTCACACTTGCCACCACGATAATATCCCTTCTTCCGCTCAGCAATTGCGCTGTTGCCTGCAAGCGGAGCTTGTCTAACTCTTCGTTAATGCTAAGATCTTTTTCAATATAAGTATTACTGACGGGTATGTATGCCTCCGGTTGGTAATAATCATAATAGCTTACAAAATACCCCACTGCATTATCAGGAAAAAACTGCCTGAACTCGCCATACAGTTGCGCCACCAATGTTTTATTATGCGTCAGCACCAATGTCGGCCTTTGCACATTCTGTATTACGTTGGCAATGGTAAAAGTTTTGCCGCTGCCGGTTACGCCAAGCAAGGTCTGGTATTGTTCGCCATTCAGTATACCTTCGGTAAGCTGCCGGATGGCAGATGGCTGATCGCCTGCCGGTGAATAATTTGATCTTAATTGAAAAGGCATGGCTGAATTTTACTGCAAATTAGTTGATAACAATTAAAAAAACTGCCCGGCAAATACCGGGCAGCTTTTTCATTTTTTCTATAAAAAATTATTTCCTGTTGAGCTTGGCAAGCAGGCGTAATATTTCCATATATAACCACACAATGGTAACCAGCAAACCAAAGGCGCCATACCATTCCATGTATTTCGGCGCACCCATCTCTGCTCCTTTTTCTATCATATCAAAATCAAGCACCAGGTTTAAAGCGGCAAGCGCTACCACAAATATAGAAAACCCGATACCCATTGCCGTGCCCTGGAAAAGAAATGAAGGCGGCGCCACATTAAAGAACGACAATATCCATGTAACAAGATAAAATAATCCAATGCCTGCAGTGGCGATCCATATAATAGATTTTAAACGCTCCGTAACTTTTATTACCTGGAATTTGTACAGCAGGTACATGGCAGCCACTACACAAAATGTTAATCCCACTGCCTGGAACACAATACCGGAATAGCCACCGCTGTACCCGCCATATTTGCTTTCGGCAGCATATTCAAAATAAGCCGATACCGCACCCACGAACAAACCTTCGAGCAAAGCATATAAAGGTGCCAGGTAAGGGCTCCACTCTTTTTTAAAGGCAATTACCAAAGCAACGCCCAACCCGCCAAAAACGCCGATAAGCACCAGCGTCCATGCATCGCCGCCTTCTGCTGCTTCCCGCCATGAATACCACGCAGAGCCAAGGGTCATCAAAAATAAAAACCCGAATTTATTCAATGTACCTTTTACGGTCATTGTATTTTCAACATTCACAATATCATCTAATACCGTGTCCCTGAATTTGTTTTCGGAGAGCGCCGGGTTGCCTGATTTGAATAAAGACATAGCTGTAAGGTTTTTTGTGTTTGTAAATATAGATACTTTTTCAATGCCTGCATAGCCGGTATACTGTCCATTTTTACGGCATCTCCCGCAAATTCATCGTAACTTGCACCCCTCAAATTTTGAAGAAGATGAATACAAGCGAACAGGTGCTACAGGATGTAGTGATAAAATTTGCAGGTGACAGCGGCGATGGGATGCAGTTAACGGGAAGCCAGTTTACCAACAACACAGCTTTACTCGGTATAGACCTTGCTACTTTTCCCGATTTTCCGGCAGAGATAAGGGCGCCCCAGGGCACACTGCCCGGTGTAAGCGGCTACCAGTTGCGTTTTAGCAGCGATGAAGTGTTTACCCCCGGCGATGCCTGCGATGTGCTGGTGGCCATGAATGCCGCCGCATTGAAAGTAAATTTAAAAGCATTGAAGCCCGGAGGCATCATCATTGCCAATACAGACGGCTTTGATTCAAAAAACCTGCGCCTTGCCAATTACCCCGATGGCGAAAACCCGCTGGAGAATAACAGCCTTGATGGGTACGATGTGATAAAAATGGACGTGACCAAAATGACAAGGGAAGCCCTGAAAGAATTTACCATGGGCATGAAGGAAAAAGACAGGGCAAAAAACATGTTTGTACTTGGTTTTTTGTACTGGATGTATAACAGGGACATGGATAACACCATTAACTTCTTAAAAGACAAGTTTGGCAGGAAACAGGAAATACTGGACAGTAATATAAAAGTGCTGCAGGCGGGTTACAATTTTGGCGATACTACTGAAACTTTCCGCAGCCGCTTTAGCGTGGCAAAGGCAAAAATGGCACCGGGCAATTACCGCTCCATCATGGGCAACCAGGCATTGAGCTATGGGCTGATTGCTGCATCACAAAAAAGTGGGTTGCAGTTATTCCTCGGCAGCTACCCTATCACTCCCGCCAGCGATATTTTGCATGAGCTGAGCAAGTATAAAAATTTTGGCGTGAAAACATTCCAGGCCGAAGATGAAATTGCCGCCATTGCTTCTGCTATCGGCGCCAGCTATGGCGGCGCTTTGGCTGTAACAACCACCAGCGGGCCGGGTATGGCTTTAAAAGCAGAAGCGATGGGCCTTGCTGTAATGCTCGAGATTCCCCTGGTGATTATAGATGTGCAGCGTGGCGGCCCCAGCACGGGCCTGCCAACCAAAACAGAACAAAGCGACCTGCTGCAGGCGTATTACGGCCGCAATGGCGAATGCCCGATGCCGGTAATCTCAGCTTCTACACCCAGCGATTGCTTCAGCGCTGCGTATGAAGCGGTGAGAATAAGCGTACAGCACATGACACCGGTGATATTGCTAAGTGATGGCTATATCGCCAATGGTGCAGAACCGTGGAAATATCCTGCTTCAGCAGATCTGCCTGAAATAAAAGTAAATTTTGCTACCGCTGCCAACCGTGAAGCTGATGGTAAATTCATGCCGTATAAAAGAGATGAAAAATTAGTGCGCCCCTGGGCCATACCCGGCACAGCAGGCTTAGAGCACCGGGTAGGCGGTTTGGAAAAACAGGACATAACCGGCAACGTTAGTTACGACAGCGAAAATCACCAGCACATGGTGAAGACGAGGCAGGCTAAGGTGGACAATATTGCCAATTATATCCCCGAACAAACACTGGACAGCGGCCCTGCAAAAGGTAAAGTGCTGGTGCTTGGCTGGGGAAGCACTTACGGTTCCATTAAAAGTGCGGTAAAAGAATTGCAGGCCGAAGGCCACGCGGTTTCTCATGCGCACCTGCGCTATGTGCGGCCTTTCCCAAAAAACCTTGCTGATATTTTGAAAAATTTTGAGCAGGTATTAATTCCCGAAATCAATAACGGGCAGTTGATAAAAATTATCCGTGATGTTTATTTTGTAGATGCTAAGGGCTACAACAAAATAATGGGTGTGCCAATCACCAAAGGGGAACTGGTGGATGCGATAAGAAAACTGCTTTGATTTTGCGGAGGATAGAACGCGGATGAAGCGGATTAGGCTGATTATCACAGATAAAAAATCCGTTTTTATCTGCCTTATCAGTGTTATCAGCGTTCCATCATCCCTGTTCTTGCCGTTTTGACAGCCAATAAAAATGGCTTGTGGTTTGCACATTTCGACCACAATTAAAACTTACAATTATGACTTTCGGAATGATTGCCGTATCGCTTGTTTTTATGGTGCTCGGGATGTTAGTGCAGTTCAGGTTGAAAAGCAAGTTCAAAGAATATGGCGAAGTGCCTACTTCTTCCGGCCTCAGCGGAAGGGAAGTGGCTGAAAAAATGCTCCAGCAAAATGGTATTTATGATGTGCAGGTGATATCTGTACCAGGCTTTCTTAGCGATCACTACGATCCCACTAAAAAAACCGTCAACCTGAGCCCTGATGTATATGAAGGAAGGAATGTAGCCGCTGCTGCCGTAGCTGCCCACGAATGCGGCCATGCAGTGCAGCATGCCACTGCTTATTCCATGCTTACACTCAGGAGCAAATTGGTACCGGCAACACAGTTAAGTTCCACACTTTCACAATGGGTAATACTGGCAGGCCTGGGTATTATGGGTTTTGGCGGTGGTAATCAAACAATATTGTTAATTGGCATTATCCTCTTTGCCGTATCTACTCTATTTGCCATTGTTACTTTACCAGTAGAGTTTGATGCTTCTGCAAGGGCTTTAAAATGGTTGGATACTGCCAACATTACCAAACCGGCAGAACACGATAAAGCAAAAGATGCATTGAAATGGGCTGCACTTACTTATGTGGTCTCTGCATTGGCTTCTATTGCAATGCTGGTGCAGTATATTTTAATCTACCAGGGAAGGAGCAGGGATTAAATTATAGTAGCAATAGCTCATTGCTTCTCTCAATATTTATAATACTCTTTCAGTTTCATCAAAAACTCTTCCTTTCTCCTGCGGCTCACTTCAATTTCTTTGTTGTTGGAAAGCAGCAGCGAGCCGCCTTCGCCACGCACATATTCCTTGATGTGGAGCAGGTTCACCAGGTAAGATTTATGCACCCGCATAAAACCTGATCTGTACAGCATTTCTTCATATTCATGTATTGCTTTGGAAGAGCAGATGACCGGGCGGTCAGGAAAAAAAATATTGGTATAGCTTCCTGCTCCTTCAAAATAAAGAATGTCGTTCAGTTCCACTACGTGAAATCCTTTTTGCGACGGGATGCACAATTTCATTTCATGCGTCCGGTTGAGGTTATGTATCAATGCAGCGATATTGTCGCTTACGGCATTGGTACCAATGCGTTTTTCCGCCCTTGCTACTGCATTGATAAGCAGGTCTTCGTCAATGGGCTTCACTAGGTAATCTACAGCACTGTAATGAAATGCCTGTATGGCGTATTGGTTGTGCGCCGTTACAAAAATAATTTCAAAATTTATTTTGTCCATTTCTGCCAGCAGGTCAAAACCCGATTTACCGGGCATCGAAATATCGAGAAAGACCAGTTGCGGCTCCAGCAACTTTATTTTCTCTTTTGCCGATGGCGCATCGGTACATTCCGCTACCAGCTTCAGCCCGGGGCAATATTCATTCAGCATCTTGCTAAGGGTGTTCAGGCCCCGCTGTTCATCATCCACTAAAATTGTTCTTATCATGGCTTGTTAAAGGTTTAATTTTAATGTGGCAATAGTGCCGCTGCCATTATATTCACGCAATTCAGATTTATCTGTTACAGACAAGGAACATTCCATGCCGTATTTTTCATTGAGCACCGCAAGCCTTTGCTTTATATTTTCAATACCGAGGGAATGATGGGTTGACTGCAGGCCTGTTTTATTTTTTTGCGATTGCAGGTAGCCAATGCCGTTGTCTTCTATTTCACAAATTAACTGTTTTTCTTTTTCGTAAAAACTGATGGATAAATGTTTATCTCCTGTTTTTGGACGCAGCCCGTGCCACAAGGCATTTTCCACCAATGGCTGCACCAGCATCGGCGGTATTTTAATGTTATCTGGTAGATCATTGCCCATATCAATGGAATAAGAAAAAACTTCAAACCTTAGTTTTTCCATTTCCAGGTATTGTTCAAGTTGTTCTGCACATTGCCTTACCGAAATAAAAGTTTGCGTGGATTGCTCAAGGTTGGTGCGGATAAGCTGTGCGAATTTACTGAGGTAGCGGCTGGCATTTTGCTTTTCATCCTGCCATATCATTTCCTTAATACTGTTGAGTGCATTAAAAATAAAATGAGGGTTCATCTGTGCATGAAGGGCTTTCATTTCCAGCTCTGCCATTTGCTTTTCCATATTTGCTTTTTGTTTTACCCGGTTAATGCGGCTGCGGAGCAATGCAGCAATAGCGCCTGCAAGCAAAAGGGCTACCAGTATAATAAACCATGTGCGCTTCCATACGGGCGCCGCAATGCTGAACCGGAGCGAACTTGATTTTTCCATGCCGCTTTTAGCCGTGGCTTTTAAAAACAGCCGGTAATTGCCCGGTGAAAGATTGGTGAGTGCCAGATTACGCTGGTTACCGAGGCTTTGCCAGTTATCTTTTTCGTTTAGCCGGTAGGCAAAGCGGTAACCGTCTGCCTGTGTAAAATTGATGATGGTAAAACGGAGAAAAAGATTGTTCTCCCCGGGGTCAAGCCGTATGCCGTCTTTGGGTTCAAAAATTGTTTTTTGCGAGTTGATGTCCAGTTCCTGCAACAGCAGTCCGCTGCTGCTGTCTATGCTGCCGCCGGGATTTTCGGCAAAGGAAACAATATCGTTATTGCAGGGGTAGTAAAACTTTTTTTGAAGGCTGTCGTAATAAAAACTGCCGGTTACGGTGAGGCCGGGCAGCCCGTCTTCAAGGGTATAAATAGCGGATTTTTTTGTAAGTACATTAAATGCGGTAAGCGAATTATCATCTGCCATCCACAAAACATTATTTACTATGGGGCTTAAGCTGCGGAAGGAGTTAGATGGCAGCCCCTGCGCCATGGTATAGGAGTAAAATTTCTTTTCCGTTATTTTATATTCGAGCAAACCGTTGTAGGCATTGTGCAGCCACAGTGACCCTTTATCATCGGCCCTGATACTAAGGATGTTTTCTTCATATTTTAACGGGCCGGCGTATTCTTTTATCAATGTATCAAAACGGTTTTGCCCATTGTTCCACCTTGCCAGTGAGTGCCCGCTGAGCCATACATCTCCGTAAGCATCATAAACAACGCTTTTTACCTGGTTAAACGGCAATGCAGGTTTTGTTTTTTGGGTAAACCATTCAAAGCGCCTTGTGGCGATATGGTAACGGCCCGCTTTGCCGCCAAGCAGGGAGCACATCCATGCATACCCGTCTGCACGGGTGGTGGCAAGCACTGCGTTGCCCAATTCCACGGGCAGCCCGGTTGCAGGATCTTCCAGCTTTCCATAGCGATGGGTTTTGGTATCGAACCAGAGGATGCCTGCGGTAGTGCCTATCCACAGCGTATCGGCATGGTACATTTGTATGGAATACACTTCGTTCCATTTCGGTTCATTGCCAAAAAAATTAATATGCTGTTCAGCCTCCATAGCTGCAGTGTCTGCAATTACTAATCCTGTATTGGAAGAATACCTGCCCAGGTAAAGTTTGCCCCGGTGGCGGTATATGCTGCTGTAGGTGCCGGTTTTATCTTCATCCCCGGGCAAAATGGAATACACCTGCAGTGGCGCATTGGTTTGCTTTTGTTGCAACAGCCCGGCTGTGGTGCCCAGCCACAGCCTTTTATCTTTGTCGAGAAATATTGCGTTTATTGTGTACGATGGGAGAAACCTGTTTGCATTAAATGTTATTTTACCGGTTTTTTTATCTAACTGAAAAATAAAAAACCCGCTGTTCCTGCTGTTGATTAAAAAAACAGAATCATTTAACGGGGTAACATTACCGTCCCACATGAATTCTTTGGTGGCGCTGAACGGCAGCGGCGATAAAATCGTTTTTTTCCAGTTCAAATTGTAATAAGCCATGCTATCTTTTTTCCAGTACAAAAAGAAAAAATCCGTTGCTGAAACCTGCGAATAAGTTAGCCATCCATCGCCGGTGGCTGTCATTGGGTGTGCAAAAGCGCCCCAGGTTTTATCATCTTCTGCTATGGGGGTTAAAGTATGTTCATTAATGTTATACCTGGAAAGATTATGCTCATAATGATAAAGCAAAAGCTCGTTGCCCTGCGGCAATAAAATATTCCGCCCGAACAACATCCTTTTCATGCCAATATCACTATCTGAGTAAGCATCATAGCGGTATTTTATTGTCCCGGTTTTATCCATTACATAAAAACCGCCGTATGTGGAAAGGGCAATGTCGCCGCCAGGCAAAATAGCGGCATCAAAAATTTTGTTCCTCTTGGCACCCATAATGCCGCTGTCCGGCAGCAGGTAATTTTTTAAAGCAGGTTCGCCATTTTGCAGCACCTGCAAGCCGCCTTCACCAATAATAGCTATTCCCTGTGCCCCCAGTTTTTTCAGCCTGAAAATTTTATCATGCCTTAACCCAAGTGTACCGCCGTTTGCGTTGTACCTGGAAAACCGGTTACCGTCGAACCGGTTAAGCCCTTTTTGCGTGGCTGCCCACAGGTAGCCCTTTTCATCCTGCGCTATGCTGGTGATATTATTGTCTGTAAGCCCTTCTTTAATAGTATAAAGCATAAAGCTGCTTTCCTTAAAAGGCTGCGCCTGTAAGGCAATAGGCGTACACAGCGCTGATAGCAGTATATAAAGAATCTGTTTTTTCAATCAATTAAATGCTGTCGGAAAATTCATGGCAATGCAATGGCATAAAATTAAACTTTCAATGGCAAAAAAACAGGGTGGGCTTATGGCAGTAAAATCACCGAACCGTTGCCTGTATAAATCCCACCTTTTGTGGTCAAATAACCGCCGCAAACAAAATGGTGTTTATACATTTTTTACCGCCAAACCCGCCGTACACAAAACCACAGCAGCCGTTGGTAAACTTGAGGCAAAGTGCAACTCCGCAAGAAGTATTTTTATAAAGATTTCCAGCTTTCTTTGAAAGACCCACCTTCAGCCATGTGTTTTTGATACATTTAATTAAACGGCTATGTCCAAAAAATTTACTTTCCTTATCATCATTATTTTGCTGCGCATACACGGGTTTTCCCAGTCACTGAGCGTTAATACCGATGGCAGCAACGCCGATGGCAGCGCCATTTTAGACGTAAAGAGCAGCAGTAAGGGCATGCTGGTGCCGCGAATGGTCAAATCACAAAAAAATGCCATTGCCGCCCCTGCCATCGGCCTACTCGTATATCAAACCGGGCCAGACAGTACGGGCTACCATTATTTTGACGGTGCCAAATGGGTATGGCTGCCCGGCAGTGAAGAGATAAAAAACGGTGGCTGGCAAACAAAAGGAAATGCAGGCACCGATGCGGCAGCGAATTTTGTGGGTACAACGGATAATGTGCCATTAGCGCTGCGGGTGAATAATGAAAAAGCAGGGCGCATTGAAGCAGACCCTTTAAAAGCAAATACCGCTTACGGCTATCAAACGCTTAATGCTGGGCCTGCAGGCAATGGCCTTACAGCATTGGGTTATATGGCATTAAAAAACAATTCTTCGGGGGCGCACAATACCGCACTTGGCGACAGTTCTTTACATGCCAATACCATTGGCTATGATAATACCGCTACCGGCTATTACACATTGTCAAAAAATATTGACGGGCACGAAAATACGGCAAACGGATGGGGGGCATTATATTCCAACACAACAGGCTTTAATAATACAGCTATAGGCAATGCCGCACTGTATAAAAATGCCACAGGCAACTATAATACTGCTTTAGGTGCTTACTCGCTTCAAAATAATACAGAAGGCAATGAGAATACAGCCAATGGGTATCAGGCACTTTATTCCAACATCTCCGGTTATCATAATACTGCCTTGGGGATTTATGCACTGTATGCCAATACCACCGGCTATCAAAATACCGCCGCAGGGTGCGCTACACTGTATGCCAATACCACCGGCTATCAAAATACCGCCGCAGGATTCCAGACTCTATATGCTAATACTACCGGGTATCAAAATACCGCCAACGGGTTCTATGCACTGCGTAGCAACACTACCGGTACCCAAAATACTGCAATAGGAAGTTCTGCTTTGTATTGGAATAACGGGAGTAATAATACTGCCCTGGGTTATGAATCGCTTAATCAAACCAGTACAGGAAACTGGAATACTGCAATAGGGACAAATGCTATGCGGCAAAACACTTCAGGAAGCAATAATGTAGCAGTAGGCTCCGGGGCCC
>JBEHYP010000124.1:0-10585 GCA_048498115.1 Bacteroidota bacterium
TTCACGGTTTTGCTGGCGCCCTTTGCCATCTCCTCGTAATTCAATTTTATTTTGATGCGGAGGTTGCTGCCACGGATACCACGGCTGCGGCTACCCGAAGAACGCCTTCCTGTGCTGCCGCCAAAAAAACTGCCGAACGGGCTGTCATCTCCAAAAATATCGCCGAACTGGCTGAAGATATCATCCATGTTCATGCCGCCGCCACCATTAAAACCACCGCCGGCACTGCGGCCCTGTCCAAATGCCTGGTGGCCAAAGCGGTCATATTGCGCCCTTTTATCAGCATCGCTTAATACTTCATAAGCTTCAGCCGCTTCTTTAAATTTTTCTTCGGCTGCTTTATCGCCCGGGTTGCGGTCAGGATGGTGTTGCATGGCCACTTTGCGGTAGGCTTTTTTTATCTCATCCTGCGATGCAGTTTTTGAAACACCTAATATTTCGTAAAAATCCTTTTTCATAAATATGCTTATGTGCTGATATGCTAATGTGCTAATACCTGCATTCACAGGTCAATCAGCATATCAGCACACTATCGAATTGTCAAATTATTTTCCCACCACCACTTTTGCAAACCTGATGATCTTATCATTGAGATAATATCCTTTTTGTATTTCATCCACTACTTTGTCTTTGAGCTCTTCTGCAGGTGCCGGGATTTCTGTAATGGCCTCATGCTTTTCCACATCAAATGCTGTGCTGATGCTTTCCATTGCTTTCAGGCCTTTTGCCTGCAAAATGCTTCTTAATTTGTTAAACACTAACTGAACACCCTGTTTCACCTGTTCATCTTCACTGTTTTGCAATTGCTTTTCGGCACGGTCGCAATCATCCAGCACATCCAGCAGGGAAGTGATGATGTCTTTGCCGGCTGTCTGCATTAGTTCGTAACGTTCTTTGGCATTGCGCTTTTTAAAGTTGTCAAATTCAGCAAACAGGCGGATGTATTTATCTTTTTGTTCATCCAGCTCCGTTTGGAGCTTTTCTGCAATATTTTCAGTTTCAGGATTGCTTAAATGCGAGTTACCCGGCACATCAGAATCGGCGTTGATGTCAATACCCTCCAATGGCTGCGTTTCTTCCTGTCCTTCAGTAGTATTTATCACTTCTTTTTGGCTCATAATAAAAAAAATATTTATAAATCAGGGAATAAGATTGCTTTAAAGTTTGCAAAGGTACAAATGTCAAATGGTTTGCCAACAGGAGTTTTACAGCCAAATTGGCAAGGGTAAGGCCCGGGGCAGGGCAGCTTCCTCTTATACCGGGATATTCAGGGCCGGGTGGGCGCCTGTAAACTTTTCTTTATTTCTTTTGCAATTTTTTCAGAGTAAACAGCAGCCCCTTTACCGTTCAGGTGAGAGCGGTCGCTGAATAATGAAGGATTGCTGAGAAATTCCTGGTCTTTGGAATAATCATAAAAAGGCACCTCATATTTCCGGCATATTTCGCCGACAACCTGTAATGCTACCGGCGGCTGATCATAACGGATATAGATAGGCGAAAACGCCACGTATAGTTTAACACCTGCATTTTTACAGGTTTCAATGAATTTTTCAAAGTATTGCAGCTTCAGGCTGTCAATTTCTTCCGGCTGCTGGTAGGGATCGGCGGCTAACGGCGCTGTCCATATTTTATTCAACGGTATATAACCTTTATCATTTTTTTCATCACGGGCATTGCTGTTGCCTTTTAAAATGTTAAGCATGATGGAATTGAAAGGATATGAAGCTGAAACAAGCTTGTATTTTTCAAAACGGCTTTTCAGGTTGGCCATAGGCCTTATTTCGGGATGGGTTTTATAATAGGGAAGCAGGGAGGATAGCCTGTCGTAGCTCTCATCAAATTTTATAATATCCTTGGAGGCCACATCAAGGATAATTATTTTGGGAGTATATCTTTTTAATACACTTTCCAGTACAGCATAGTGGTAATGTATTTGATTGCCGTCTTTTCCTGCATTATAATAGCTCATGCCCAGCTCTTCTTCAAATACTTCAGGTACATAATGGTGGTTGGCCCTTGAGCTTCCGAATATCATAATATCCGGCGTGGCTGTTTCCATGGAATAAGTGGTTTGGTACAGCGGGCCTGACTGCTGTTTAAAATAATAATGCCGAAGCAGGGTGCCGGCTGCCAGGTCAAGCACAAATACAGTAGCTGCAAATATACCCAGCCGCATTAAAAAATGCAGGTAAGGATTCTTTTTTTGTTTATTGAAAGTTGCCATTTCTGTATGCTGTTAAAATTGGAAATAGATAAACTGCCCGCCGTCAAATACGCCAAACAAAATAATGAGCAGCAGCAGGACCGCATACGCCAGGTTACGCACTGTAAACGACCGGTTGCCTAAAATTGAAAAACTATTCCTGAAATACTCCTGCTTACACTCTGCCACTGCAAGGAACAGGATGCCAGCTAAAGAAAATACCAGTATGGAAGGGTTTTCATAAAAAAGCGGCCCTTTAAAAGCGGCAATCTTCCTTATTATTAAAAATGCATCAGAAACGGTATTGGCCCTGAAGAATATCCAGGCAAAACAGGCTAAAATAAATGTGCTTCCTGTTTGCAAAAAGGTGTGCAGCTTTTTTCGTTTGTCCAATCCCGTTATGTAGTTGAATTTTTTCCAGAAGGGCGCTGCCACCAGCGCTGCTACTAAATATAAACCATTAAGGGCGCCCCAGATGATAAATGTCCAGTTGGCGCCGTGCCACAGGCCGCTCACTAAAAAAACAAAAAACAGGTTGAAATACCAGCGGGGCACAGAAACCCTGTTGCCCCCGAGAGAAATATAGAGATAATCTTTGAACCAGGTGGAAAGTGAAATATGCCAGCGTTTCCAGAACTCTGCTATATTCTTTGAAAAATACGGGCGGTTGAAATTTGTCATTAATTTGAAGCCCATCACTTTTGCAGCACCAATGGCAATATCTGAATAGCCTGAAAAATCACAATAGATTTGCACGGCAAAGAAAATGGTGGCAACTAATAAGGTAATGCCCGTGTGCTGTTCAGGATTGCTGTAAGCGGCATTCACGTACAGCGCAAGCCTGTCGGCAATCACTAATTTTTTAAAAAAGCCCCATAGCATTTGCTTAAGCCCGTCTGATACACGCTGGTAGTCAAATTCATGTTCTTCATAAAACTGGTGCAACAGGTTTTGCGGCCTCTCAATAGGCCCGGCCACCAATTGGGGGTAAAACATTACATACAATGAATAAATACCGAAATTCCTTTCTGCCGCCTGGTGGCCCCGGTACACTTCTATGGTATAGCTCATTGCCTGGAAAGTATGAAAAGACAAACCTACCGGCAGCAGGATGGATAAATACGGAACAGGGTTTTGCCATCCCATGCCATGCAGCAGTGTGGTAATATTATCATTGATGAAGTTGTAGTACTTGAATATTGCCAACACACCGATATTGGCAATAAGGCTTGTGGTTAAAAAGAGTTTTCTTTTTCTTCCCTGCGACTGTTCAATATAAATACCGGCAAAATAATCTACTATAATGGTAAAGCCAAGTATCAGTATGTATATGGGCACAAATGCCATATAGAAATAACAGCTTGCGGCCAAAAGCAGAAACCACCTGTACCTGTGCGGCAGAATGAAATAAAGCGTGGTAACCAGTACAAAAAAAATGCAGAATTGTATAGAATTAAACAGCATGCCTTTTTCAATGGGTGTTAAGTGATATTAGAACAAAACCTTGTTACAAACCGGTAAATTAATAAAAAAACGAACGTGATAAGCAGGGCTTTTATTGTGCAATGCTGCGCCGGCGGCATGCGGATATAAAATGCAGGCAGGAATACAGCCGGTATTTCTAACCCGTACCTTTGCCGCCATGAAGAGTATTATCCTGAATAAAAACATCAGCAAAAGAATTGAGCTGGGCCATCCCTGGGTATTTGCCAATGAAGTGAACCGGGGCAAATTGCTGGATGCTTCTCCGCAGCCGGGAGAAATTGTGAATGTGCTGTCGCATGATAAAAATTTCATCGGCAGGGGATATGTCAACCCGCAATCACAGATAATGGTGCGGTTGCTTACAAGGGATAAAGATGAAAATATTGATGAACAATTTTTTTTCAATCGTATACAAAAAGCATGGCAATACCGGCAACGAATAGGTTATACCGAAAACTGCCGCCTGGTATTTGGAGAAGCCGATGATCTGCCGCAGCTGATTATTGACAAGTTCAACGACTATTTTGTGATACAAACACCGGCGCTTGGCATTGACATATGGAAGCCTGCTATTGTAAAAGCGATAGAAAGAATTTTTTCTCCCAGGGGAATATATGAGCGCAATGATGTGCCGGTGAGGGAACTGGAAGGCTTGCAGCAGCAAAAAGGTTTTTTATCTGCTGACCCGATAGCTATCGGGTTTGATACCAATATTATCATCAATGAAAACGGGATACAATTTCATGTGGATATTGCCAATGGGCAAAAAACAGGTTTTTTTCTTGACCAGCAGGATAACCGGAAAGCTGTTCAGCATATTGTGAAAGGCGCTGATGTGCTGGGAGCATTTTGCTATACCGGTTCATTTGAAATAAGCGCTGCATTTTACGGGGCAAAAAAAGTGATGGGACTGGATATTTCCCAAAACGCCATTGATATGTGCAATAAAAATGCAGCTTTGAACGGCCTGCAGGATAAATGCGAATTCATTTGTGTAAATGCTTTTGATGTGTTGAAAAACTGGAGCAGGGAAAATAAACAATGGGATGTGGTGATGCTTGATCCTCCGTCATTCGCCAAAAGCCGCAGCGCCATTGATAAAGCAGTAACAGGATATAAAGAAATTAATTTACGGGGAATGAAGCTGGTGAAGCCAGGCGGTTTTTTGGTTACATCCAGTTGCACCAATTTAGTGCAGCCTGAATTATTTTTAGATACCATTTATGCTGCGGCAAAAGATGCCAAAAGAAAATTGCGGCAGGTAGTGTTCAATGCGCAATCGCCCGACCACCCGATTATAAGAGGGCAGGAGTACACCCATTATTTAAAATTTTTGATCGTACAGGTTATGTAAGCCACTATTGCTTTTCCAGTTGCTCCTGCATCCGTTTTATCCTGTCGGTTAATTTTTCTGAAGACAAATTATAGCGGCTGAGGCCATCAACCAATATAGGAAAACAGAACGGCGTAAGCTGCTGCGGAAAATTGATAATGATGTTGCTGTTATTGATCCGTTCAAAAGCATTTCTTAATCTTACCTCTTCCATCTGCTGTGCCAGCACTTCACGGTAAGCCTGTTTTAATAAAATATTGCCGGGGTCATATTCGCTGAACACATTGAATAAAAGCCCGGCACTGCTTTGCAAATGCCTTGCTTTTACTTTTTCCCCCGGCATTCCCTGGAAGATCAGCCCGCCGATGACTGCGATGTCCCGAAATTTTCTTCTTGCCATTTCCGTAGAGTTTACACTCTTTTGAATATCGGTAAGCAGATTATCCAGTGTAAATAATTCTTTTGCATTGGTGTCATCCAGCGGTACCGGCTGGTCGCTTAAAAGCTCAAAGCCATAATCGTTCATGGCAATGGAAAAAGTAATAGGTGTTATTTTACTGATGCGGTAGGCAATAATGGATGCCATTGCTTCATGCACTAATCTTCCTTCGAAGGGATATACAAAAACATGGAAGCCGTCTTTTGTTTCAATATGCTCAATCAGCAGCTCATTCTCTTTGGGCAAGGCGGATAAATTCTTTTGCAGGTCAAAAAGCGGTTTCAATGCTTTGATCTCCTTTGCCCTGTTCTCCTTTTCAGGATTCATCACTTTTCTCAGCATTGATCCAAGATTAGCCGTCAGCGACATTCTTCCGCCCATCCAGCTTGGCACGATGGATTTTTTGGCATTGGAATTTCTTACCAGCACAGTCATGTCTTTCAGCATTACAAATTCCAGCTTTCTCCCGGCAAGAGTAAATACATCGCCTGGCTCCAGCCTGCTGATGAACCATTCTTCAATCACGCCGATAAAGCCGCCGCTTACAAATTTTACTTTCAGCATGGCGTCACTAACGATGGTGCCGATATGCAGGCGGTGCCGCATGGCAATTCTTCTCGCGGTAATTTTATAGATGCCATCAACTACTTCCACTTTTTTGTAATCATCATATTGCTGCAATGCTTTGCCGCCCTGTGTGATGAAATGCAGTATCTCGTTCCATTCATCTTCGGTGATATCAGCAAAACAATAAGTGCTTTTTATTTCTTTAAAAATCTGGGCAGGAATAAAACCGTCACCAACGGCGAGGGTGCAGAGATATTGGATAAGTACATCAAAGCAAAGCAGCATGGGCTCTTTGCTTTCAATATAGCTGATGTCCATTGCGGCTTTTAATGCAGCCACTTCCACCAGCTCCAGTGAATGCGTGGGCAAAAAATATATCCTGCTCGTTTCGCCGGGCTGGTGGCCACTGCGGCCTGCCCTTTGCAGGAACCTTGATACACCTTTAGGTGAGCCCACTTGTATCACCGTATCTACAGGACGAAAGTCAACACCGAGATCAAGGCTGGCAGTGCATACCACGGCTTTTAATTTGCCGGTATGCAAACTATCTTCCACCCATAAACGCAAATCCTGCTCCATGCTGCCATGGTGCAATGCGATAGCACCTGACAGGCCTGGATCCGCATTCAGCAAAGCCTGGTACCATATTTCACTCATACCACGGGTATTGATGAAAATGAGCGTGGTATTGTTTTGATGAATAATGTCAACCACGTGATCAATCAGCTTAATGCCGAGGTGTCCTGCCCAGGGATATTTTTCAATTTCATCGGGGATAACAGGAATTACTTCTATATTTTTTTTGACAGATGCTTTTACGATCACACCTTCCTGCTGCAAAGGTGACAGCAATACTTCTTTTGCTTCTTCCAAATTGCCGATGGTTGCTGAAATGCCCCAAATGGATGGATGCCTGTTGACCATTACCCATTGCTCATTGACGATCCTTGACAAAGCCAGTTCCGTTTGTACACCCCTCTTGCTTCCCATTAGCTCATGCCATTCGTCAACTGCAATAATTTTTAATGATTTAAAAATATCAGCGTTATTTTTTTGTGCTAATAATAAATGCAAGCTCTCCGGTGTAATGATAAGTACTTCGGGCATTTGCCTTTTTTGCTTTTCCCTTTCGCTTACCGGTGTGTCGCCGTTGCGGATGCCTACTTTCCATTGCATGTTCAAATCAGCGATTACCTCTTCCATTGCCCGGCCAATGTCTTTTGCCAGCGCTCTCAGGGGAGTTACCCATAAAAGCTGTAAGCCGTTTTTATTTTTTGTTTGATAGTCTTTGGAGTTGCTGTTGATGAAATCAATCAATGCGCCGATGAAAACAGAAAATGTTTTTCCGCAGCCGGTGGGAGCATTTACCAAGCCGCTTTTTTTATCAATGATGTGCTGCCATGTTTGCTGCTGGAATAAAAAGGGCTGATGGCCTTTTGATGAAAGCCATGCGTCAATTATTTTATACCCTTTGGTGGAAGTGAGCTTCAAACGGTTGATTTGGAAACGGCAAATTAAATAACAATTTTGTTGTGGGATATTTTTTAACTTCGGGGAAATATTTAGTTATGGGACTTATATATGCAGAAATAGAACTAATTAACGGCGGTGATATTGAAATGGCAAGAAGAGGGTATATGGATAAAGATGAAATACGAAGAATGTATATCAATACTTTAGTTGATACCGGTTCTTATATGCTTGCGATTAATGAAAATATTCAGGAACAATTGCAGTTTCCTGTAGTTGAAAAAAGGAAAGCGCAATTGGCTAATGGGCATATTGTGGAATGCGATGTGGTAAGCCATGTGGAATTAAAATTTAAAAACAGGCGTACCATGTGTAATGCTATGGTATTGCCGGGTGATGCAGAACCTCTATTGGGTGCTATTCCGCTGGAAGATATGGATGTATTGATCAACCCTTTAAGGCAGGAATTAATTGTAAACCCTGACCATCCTTATTTTGCACAGATGAAGATGAAATAAATTGCTTTTTGATAAAACCTTAAAATAGTGTGTAATGAAATTATTAAAAAATTTTCTTCTGCTCGTCGGTATTTCTTTTTTGGTTGTAAAGTCCTATTCACAAAGCATTGGTATTGGCACAACTACACCAGATAGTTCGGCTTTATTGGAATTAAATTCTACTACAAAAGGATTTTTAATTCCAAGAATGAGTGAAGTTCAGAGAAATAATATAATTAATCCGGCTGAAGGGTTAGTGGTTTATCAGAATAATTTAGATACCGGGTTTTATTATTTTTCTGGGACAAATTGGAGAAAATTATTATCAAATCAGCAGGTCACTAATAGTGGACTATCTCAAGGTTTTATTGTTTTTATAAAAAAGTCTGAAAACCCAGATGAAGTTTGGATTTCAAGGCTGGATGGAAGCTCTGCATTTAAAGTCCCTATACCTGATTCCATTAGGGTAGGGGATGATGCTGGTTTATCACTAGATGGACAGCTTGTGTTTTTTGGGGGATATCCATCAGAGGGAACAAATAGAAAAAACATTTATTCATGTTTTCTTGATGGAAGTAATTTAAGAAGAGTTATAAACTCTACTATGGATTATGGATTTGAAATAAGAGCAACTTCTGGAGGATATACTCTTCCCTGATAGCAGTTATGTTTTCTTTTCAAGGAGTTCTTCGTCTGGGGATGAAATTTGGAGAATAAATTCTGATGGCTCAAATGAACAAAAGCTAAATATAATTTTGCCTGGAGATTACCAGTTAGCTGTTAATGGAGATGAAGGTCAAATTACAATCTTGCAAGCGAAACGTAAGATATTATTTAGGGCAATAAGCAATAGTTTAGGCTACAGAAAGTCTTTGTTTACCTGCTCTTATGATGGAACAAATATTCAGCGAATTGTTGACTCCATAGGGTCAAGTTTCGCAGGAAATTAAAGATAATTGGTAAAAAACTACTACCATGCCTTCACCGTATTCCCATTCAGTATCCTTATAAAATACAAATGCTTGTTTTCAAAATAATCAGGGCTGGCGGCAGTATTTTTTGATACAGGCTTAAAGTTGTAATCAGTGAAAATTTTATAATTTCTGTCGTTGATGTGTGCCATAAAATCAGCAGGGTACTTAGTGAGCAGTTTTACAAATAACTGTGCACACTCAAAACCTTTGAACGCCATGTCAGAAGGCTTTCCCTTTAATTTTTTACTGTAACCGTCTATCAGCATACGGCTGTAGCTGTCTGTTTTGCTATTATAATACGGTGAGGTGAAATAGATGGGAAAACCGTCTAATTCGCCTTTTTTGGTAAGGCTTTTAAACCCGTCCCAATTGGGCATGCCAATCAATGTAAGCGGGTATTGTTCATCAAGGTCATCGCAGGCATGGCTGAGTAACAGTGCAAAATTTTCATCAAGGGAGCCGCCGATGATGATGCTGTTGCTATTGCTGTCTAATTTTTTCTTTAAAAAATCGGAGGAAAAATTTTCATCAGCATTAATGGTTTGAATGGGAACGATGGGTTTGCCGTCCTGCTCATTCATGGCTTTGAAATAAGCGGCCACACGGTCTTCCTGTATACCCGGCTTACGGAGCAAAAAAACTTTGTCAGTGCCATAGTTTTGTAAAATAAAACTATAGATGGCTTCGCAGTGGGCTTTCAATGTAGAATTCAAAATCACCACGGAAGGATTGTCTGTTACGCCGCCGTCATTGGGATAAATAGCAGAAATGAAAGGAATGTTCCTGGTTTTGGCAAAATCAGCCAGCGCTTTGTATTCAAAATCCCTTACCGGACCCAGCAGCAAATCAAGATGGTTTAGTTTATTATCTTTTATAAGGCTGGATAACGGCGCTGTGTATGATTTTGTATCATAAATATAGGCTTCTACTTTTGCATTGTCTATTTTGATGGAATCCAATCCCAGTTCAAAACCATTAATAAAATCAACGGCAGGTATAATGAATTTGGGCATCCCCTCCTTGTAACGGAAATTGCCGGTGGCGCTGAAAACGGAATCAAGGTATAACGGCGCAAAAATGCCTACCCGGTAGGTTTTTATTACAGGTATGCTGTCGGTTGCCGGTCTGACCTGCGGTACCGACCGGCGCATGCTGTCTTCCTGCTGTGCAAAAGATGTTTGCAGTGAAAAAAATAATACTGAGAATAGTATTGCCGGTAAAAAAATTTTTTTCATGTTTTGCCAATTCAGTTTTATCCCTGCCTGCTATTTCTTTGGTACTTGTATTTTTTGTTGCCAAAAGATATGTGGCACAAGTGAGTGACACAACGATGATGCCACAAAGCCCCAATGCCGGTACCAAAAAGTAAAACAACGCAACAATAACAGTAACAAAATTATTCCCACTCAATTGTTGCCGGGGGTTTGCTGCTGATGTCGTACACCACACGGTTAATGCCCCGTACATTATTGATTATTTCATTGGAGATACCGGCCAAAAAATCGTAAGGCAAATGCGACCAGTCTGCCGTCATGCCATCAACCGAAGTAACGGCCCTGAGTGCAACGGTGTATTCATAAGTTCTTTCATCGCCAATTACGCCTACGCTTTTCACCG
>JBEHYP010000125.1:0-10490 GCA_048498115.1 Bacteroidota bacterium
TGTGCCCGTTGGTAGGCCGTTTGCAGGACCAGGGACATGATGCATTGGGCCTGGTGGAACAATGCGTGGATGCCGTGGAAAAATATGGTTACGATACAAAGATCATGTTCAGTTCTGTGCGTAATGCAGAGCACGTACGCAATGCGCTTAATATTGGTGTGCATACCATTACAGTACCGTTGAAAATATTAAAAGGCTTAACTGAAAACCATTTTACCCAATTGGGTACTGAGCAATTTTTAAGGGACACCAAGCTAATGACGGTAAAAGTGAGTGAAGCTATCAACGGGGTGAATCCTGTAGTGGATGGTGATACCAATGTGAAAGACGCTATTGTGAAAATGACTGAATATGGCTTTGGGGCTATCATTGTGGCCAATAAAGATTTACAGGTAAAAGGTGTGTTTACTGATGGGGATCTGAGAAGGCATTTGCAAACTGATGGTTCTGCTGTATTGGATAAAAAATTAAATTCCCTGGAATATAAGACGCCCGTCAGCATCGAAGGGAATATGCTGCTGAACGATGCAGCCGCTATTTTCAAAAAGACGAACGTGGATACGATAATGGTTACAGATAACGGCAAACCGGTTGGAATGCTGGATATACAAGACCTTGAAACAAACTAATTGAAAGGCCGCCGGTAATGGCGGCTTTTTTATTAATTTGCAAATATCAATCCTGTAAAGCATGAAAGTAAATATTGCCCCTGAAAATTATTTTAAAGGTGTGTTTGTGGCGAGCCCCACCACGCTGAAACAAAAACTAAAGCAGGTAAAGGTTTTTGTTTTTGACTGGGATGGCGTATTTAATGACGGCAGGAAAAATATTGATGGCCACAGCAGCTTCAGTGAAATTGATTCCATGGGTATTAACATGATGCGGTTCAGTTATTTTCTTGCCAATAAAAAACTGCCGTTCACTGCATTGATCACGGGGGAAAATAACCAGCTTGCCTATTCCTTTGCCAAAAGGGAGAATTTTCATTCTACATATTACAAATGCGCCAGCAAGGAAAAAGCGCTTATGCATTTGTGTGAGCAATACAAAGTATCGCCTGCAGACGTGTTGTTTGTGTTTGATGATATATTGGATTTTTCTGCTGCAAAAATTGCCGGGGTAAGGTTTATGATAGGCCGCCCGGCCAACCCGCTGCTCAATGAATTTGCCGGCGAAAACCGGCTGGTAGATTATATCACAAAATATGACGGCAGCCATAATGCCATTCGTGAAGTATCGGAAATTGTAATGTCTATGAGCAATAATTACGATATTACTGTTGAGCACCGCATGAAATTTTCTGATGCTTACCGGGATTATCTTTCATTGCGGAAAAGCATTGCACCCGAATTTTTCTCCATGGAAGACAACAGTATTATCAAGCAATCATTATGATAGTTGGAATAATCCCTGCAAGGTATGCCAGCACCCGCTTTCCGGGCAAGCCGCTGGTTGATATCAATGGCAAAAGCATGATACAAAGAGTGTATGAGCAGGCGGCAAAAAGCAAATCATTATCAAAGGTGGTGGTGGCAACAGACGATGAACGCATCTTTACGCATGTAAAAAATTTTAACGGCGATGCGGTGATGACAGCTGCACATCATCCCAGCGGCACAGACCGCTGTATGGATGCTTTACTGCAATTAAAAGAAGGTTTCAATTATGTTATCAACATACAGGGCGATGAACCTTTTATTGAGCCGGAGCAGATTGACGAGCTTGCGGCTGTATTAACTGATGGAACTACAGAGCTGGCAACGCAAATGATAGCAGTTGACAGCTATGAAACATTATTTGATAAAGGGGAAGTGAAAATTGTGCTCAATGCAAACAGCGAGGCGCTTTATTTCAGCCGCATGGTAATCCCGTTCATTAAAGGCATGGATGAAAAAGAATGGCATAGCCATCACCGTTATTACCGGCATGTAGGGATGTACGCTTACAGGAAGGATGTGCTGGAAAAAATTACAAGACTCCCGGTGTCTTTATTGGAAAAAGCAGAATCGCTGGAACAATTGCGCTGGCTGGAAAACGGCTTCAAAATAAAGTGTGTGCTTACCAAATATGAAAGCCATTGCATTGATACGCCGGAAGATGTGGAAAAATTGCTGAAGCTGGTGAGCAAATAATGATTTCACGGATTACTGTGATTTCACGAATTGTTTTTATTGGGAATTCGTGTAACCCGTAAAAATCCGTGCAATAAAAAACGATTCAAAATACTTATGATAAGAGAAAAAATTTTAGTGATAGGCGCCAGCGGGCAAATAGGAGTGGAGCTTACGCTTGCCCTGAGAAAAATATATGGTAATGCCAACGTAGTGGCAAGTGACCTGAGGGAAGAAAATGAATTGCTGAAAGGCACCGGCCCTTATGTAAGCCTTGATGTGATGAATAAGGAAATGCTGCATGTGCAGGTGATCCGGCAAAATATTACGCAGATATATTTGCTGGCGGCGATTCTTTCCGCCACCGGCGAAAAAAATCCCAACCTGGCCTGGAGCCTGAACATGCAGAGCCTGCTGAATGTGCTGGATATTGCCAAAGAAGAAAAATTATACAAAGTATACTGGCCCAGCAGCATTGCAGTATTTGGCCCTACCTCACCTAAAATAAATTGTCCGCAGCAAACCATTATTGAACCCAGCACCGTGTATGGCATCAGCAAGTATGCAGGGGAGTTTTGGTGCAACTACTATCACCACCGATGGGGAGTAGATGTGCGCAGCATACGCTATCCGGGTTTGATAAGTTATAAAAGCGCCCCGGGCGGCGGCACTACTGATTATGCGGTGGAAATATTTCATGAGGCGCTGGAAGAAAAAAAGTATGAATGTTTTTTAAAAGAAGATACTTACCTGCCTATGATGTATATGCCCGATGCCATTAAAGCAACGGTAGAACTGATGGAAGCGCCGGTCTCAAAAATCTCTGTTCGTACATCTTATAACGTTGCCGCTATGAGCTTTTCTCCAAAGGAAATTGCAGCAGAAATAAAAAAACATGTTCCCGGATTTACTATTAGCTATAAACCGGATTACCGGCAGGAAATAGCCAACAGCTGGCCGCAAAGTATTGATGACAGCGTGGCGAGGAATGACTGGGGCTGGCAGGAAGATTATGATTTGCCAAAAATGGCAGAAGATATGTTTGAAAACCTGGAAAAATGATTTTTAAGATTGTGACGAAATATATACAACCTTACATTTGCAAAAACAAAATAATAACTCAATGAAAAAACTAATTGTATTTACCCTTGTTGCTTTGTGCACATCAGCAGGATATGCACAGGGATTTAAATTCAGCGCAGGCGTTGAGCTGGCACTGGCTACCGGAAATTTTTCCAACACACATTCTTTTGGTATTGGCGCCACTGCACAGGCCGAAGTACATTTGCAGGATAAATTATACGGCACTGCTTACGGGGGCTTTCTTACTTACAATGGAAAATCTGCCGGAGCCGGTATAAAATACAAAGGCCAAAGCATCATACCAATACGGGTTGGCGTAAAATATTTTTTAACAGAAGGTATATATGGCGGGCTGCAGGCAGGTCTTGGTTTTCTTAACAATGGCGCAGGCACTGCATTTTCATACTCTCCACAAATTGGCTATGAATTCAAGACCAAAAGCGATAAATCCATAGATGCTACCTTCAAATATGATGCATATTCAAAAAATGGTACTTTAGGTTCCTTTGGTTTCCGCCTGGCGTATATTTTTTAGGAAAAAATTTGTTTTAAACGACATCAGAGCAATTTTTCGTACAGTAAAAAATGGTGATTTTGATTCATAACACCCTGTTCTTCCACAGGCTGTGGATTAAAAAAAATGCTATAATTTGTTGTATTGCAGCCAAAACCTATATATTTGCAAAACTATTTTTTAAAACAAAAACCAGAAAACATGAAAAAAGTAATTTTTACTTTAGCTATTGCAGCTATTGCGTTTACTGCTAACGCACAAAAAGAATCAGACAAAACTTTGAAATTTGGTATTGGTGTTACTGCCGGTTTGCCAATAGGTGACCTTGGTGACGCAGCAAGTTTCGCTATTGGTGGCGATATCCAGGGTGAATATGCCGTTGCTGAAACAGTAGGTATCACTCTAAGCGCTGGTTACTTAAACATTTCTTACAAAAATGGTGGTGGTTCAGCAGGTACAGTACCTGTTTTAGCCGGTGCTAAATTTGGCTTTGGTGAAAAATTTTACGGCCATGCACAATTAGGCTTTAGCTTCCCTACAAAAGGTGGCGGTGGTGCTGCTTTCACTTATGCACCAAGCATAGGTTACCAGGTTGCTGAAAATTTTGATATCAGTGCAAAATACCTGGCATGGTCTAAAAACAGCTTTACTTCTTCTATCATTGGCTTAAGGTTTGCTTATACTTTCTAAGCTAAAAATTCTTTAATAAAAAAATGCTGCTCATAATAGCGGCATTTTTTATTAAAGGTCAGTTGTCAATCCCATATTTGCTCTTTAATATTGTAAAAACAAAATTTCCAAATAATGAAAAAAATAATCTTTACATTGATGATTGGTGCTATCGCGTTTACTGCAAAGGCACAAACAGCAGAAGGTACATGGTTGGTAGGTGGTAGTGCCAGTTTTACCTCCGCAAAAGCAGGCGGAGCTTCTGAATCTACCTCATCATTTGCGATTGCTCCTGATGCAGGTTATTTCGTAGCGGATAACTTAGCTGTCGGGGCATCAATTAGTTTCCAGTCAGCAACCGGCGGATACTCCAGTTTCTTCGGCGCCCCCTTTGTTCGTTACTATTTCCTTCCAATAGGAGATAATGCCAAATTGTTTGCACAAGGGCAATTTGGTTTTGGGAGTGTAAAACCAAGTTCCGGATCCGAATCACAAAGCTATACAGCCTGGGCATTGCAGGCAGGTCCTGCATTTTTCCTTAATGAGCATGTAGCATTGGAAACTACTATAGGCTATAGTCAAAGCAAAGCAAAAGATGTTCCTGCTGCGAAAGCTTTTGGCGTAAATGTTGGTTTTCAAATTCACTTAGGTGGAGGCAAGGCAAAAAAATAATTTGATAGCTTTATTAATGAAAAGGGGGCAGCTTAAGCCTCCTTTTTTATTAGCTGCCTTCATATCCTTTGTCCTCCATCAAATCTTTTCCATCTGCCGCCGCCGTAGCCAGTTCATCACAGCGGTTATTATAAGGATTGTCTGCATGGCCGCGTACCCATTTGAATTTAATTTGAAATTTTTTTGACAGGGTATAATACTCCTTCCACAGGTCTGCATTTTTTTTACCCCCGCTGAAATTTGTTCTTATCCAGTTTTGCAGCCAACCTTTTTCAACAGCATTTACCACGTACTGGCTGTCAGAGTAAACAGTAACGGGTATATTATTTTTTTTGATTGCTTTCAGGCCTTCGATCACAGCCATTAATTCCATCCGGTTATTGGTGGTATGTGCATAGCCCCGTGATAATTCCTTGCGGTGGCTGCCCCACATCAGCAGCGCACCATAGCCGCCCGGTCCGGGGTTACCGCGGGAAGCGCCGTCTGTATATAATAAAATATTGTCCATAATTGAATGGCTGAATTATTTTATGGTTACACTGTTGTAAAAGGTTTCAAATATTAAGGGCATCCGGCAATTAGCCATACAGCAATGCAACAATCTTTTATACCTGCAGCACACCTGTTTTAAATTCCTCAATATGATTATTATGATTGGCTGCTGCAATAGCTTCTGAAATATGCAGCCTTGTAGTGGCGGGGTCAATAATAGCATCCACCCACAGGCGGGCGGCAGCATAATAAGGTGTGGTCTGGCTGGCATAGCGCTGGATGATCTCGTTCAGCAGCTTTGTTTCTTCTTCTGCGCTTATTTCCTGTCCTTTTGCCTTTAAAGAGGCAACCTGTATCTGCAGTAAAGTTTTGGCTGCCTGGTCGCCGCCCATCACAGCGATCTTAGCGGTAGGCCATGCATAGATAAACCTTGGGTCGTAAGCCTTGCCGCACATGGCATAATTGCCGGCGCCATAGCTATTCCCAATAATAACAGTAATCTTGGGCACCACAGAATTGGCCACTGCATTCACTAATTTGGCACCGTCTTTAATAATACCGGCATGCTCGCTGCGGCTGCCTACCATAAAGCCGGTAACATCCTGCAAAAACAGCAATGGTATTTTTTTCTGGTTGCAGTTCATAATAAAACGGGCTGCCTTGTCTGCGCTGTCATTATAAATAACGCCACCCATTTGCATTTCGCCCTTTTTGTTTTTTACAATCAGGCGCTGGTTGGCAACAATGCCCACTGCCCAGCCATCAATCCTGGCATACCCGCAAACGATGGTTTTGCCATATTGTTCCTTAAATTCATCAAAGCTGCCGGCGTCTGTAATGCAGCGTATAATATCAACCGTGTTATAAGGTTTGGTATTGCCCTCGCTGATGATGGAATAAATGCCTGCGTCACTTTTTTCAGGCGCTTTGCTTTCAATCCTGTCAAATCCGGCATTGGCAGGCTTTCCCAGCTTCCCGATTATTTTTTTTACATGGTCAAGGCAGTCATGCTCTGTTTCAAACTGATAATCTGCAATACCGCTGATAGCGTTGTGGGTAGTGGCGCCACCAAGGGTTTCAATATCCACTTCTTCGCCGATGGCAGCTTTTACCAGATAAGGGCCTGCTAAAAAAATAGAGCCGTTGCCTTCCACCATCAATGTTTCATCGCTCATAATAGGGAGGTAGGCGCCCCCTGCCACGCAGGCACCCATTACGGCTGCAATTTGTGTGATGCCCATGCCGCTCATCTTTGCATTGTTGCGAAAGATGCGGCCAAAATGTTCTTTGTCAGGAAAAATTTCATCCTGCATCGGGAGGTACACACCGGCGCTGTCAACTAAATAAATAATGGGCAGGCGGTTTTCCATTGCTATCTCCTGCATCCGTAAGTTTTTTTTACCGGTAATGGGAAACCAGGCGCCTGCCTTCACCGTTTGATCATTGGCAACAATTACACATTGCCTGCCGCTTACATAGCCCACGCCGCTCACGGTGCCGCCTGCAGGGCAGCCTCCTTCTGCAGCATACATATCATACCCGGCAAAAGCACCGATCTCAATAAAGGGTTTTTCTTTATCGCAGAGATAAGCTATCCTTTCCCTTGCAGTGAGCTTGTTTTTTTCTTTTTGCCTGTCTGCTGCTTTTTTACCACCGCCTTCATAGATTTTTTGCAGGCGCTGCTTCACCTGTGCCCAGGCAAGCCGCATGGCATCTTCGTTTTTGTTGAGTTCTATATTCATTGGGGCAACCTTATTTTGTAGTGGTTACAAATGTATGAGGATTGGATGATAATGATAAATGCCCGGCAGCTTTATTGTCATTACCTATTGCTTTACCGGCAGGGAAATATTAAATTTACGGAAGGTGTAAAAATTATGAAAAATAAGGCCTAACCAAAATCATTTAAAATGAAAGCAAGTACATTTTTTACAAGAACATTTTTAATAACGCTGCTGCTCTTTACAGGCTTTGTCAGCAATGCCCAAAGGATGATTAAGGCGGAAGAAGTAACGCCTGATATGCTTAAAAATATATGCGAGGATGCCGCTATTAAAGTGCTGGAAGCACAAAACAGCTATGTGAAAATAAAGGAAACCTTCAGCATTTACCTGGATATTGATTCTGCAGGGAGATATGTGCTGATCAACAGTACTTATAACCTGGTTGATGGAGCAAAGCCTGAGGAAGCGCTGGCATTGATCAATAAGCTCAACAGGGAAGTTATCCTTATTCAATGCTACTATAACGAAAGTAAAAACACTATAAATTACAAGCATTATTTCTGGATCGAAGGAGGCTTCAGCAACCGGTCGCTGGTAAGCGCTGTAAGGATGTTCAGCAGCGCCCTCAGTTTGTCTCTTCAAAAGGATACTGCGAAATTGATAAAGTAAGCCCGGTCACATCATGCCGGCTGCCTTTAGACCGTATTTGTCTGCAATATGGGCGAAGTATTTTTTACGTTGCGGCGGTAGTTTTTAAACATGCTCATCCAGCGCAGTTTTAATACACCGAGTATGCCTTCTTTTACAATGCCTTTGTTCATTTTGCTGTCGCCGAGCTTGCGGTCAATAAAAGTGATGGGCACTTCTGCCAGTAAAAAGTTCAGCTTCCATGCCGCAAACTTCATTTCTATCTGGAAGGCATAGCCTACAAAATTGATAGCAGAAAAATTCATTGTTTCCAGTACTTCCCGGCGGTAACATACAAAACCGGCAGTAGGGTCTTTTACCGGCATCCAGGTGATGATTCTTGTATACAGCGAAGCGCCTTTTGAGAGCACTATCCTGTCTGCGGGCCAGTTTACCACGGCACCGCCTTTTACATACCTTGAGCCGATGGCAATGCCTGCGCCGTTCTTGCAGACTTCGTACAAACGTTCCAGGTCGGCGGGATTGTGTGAGAAGTCGGCATCCATTTCAAAAATATACTGGTAGCCATTTTTAAGCGCCCAGGTAAAACCGTGTATGTATGCAGTGCCAAGGCCCAGCTTGCCCTTTCTTTCTTCTAAAAACAATTGCCCGGGAAACTTCGGCAGCAGCGATTTCACAATACCGGCCGTGCCGTCAGGAGAGCCGTCATCAATGATAAGCACATGGTAATTTTGTTTTAATGCAAATACTGCATTAATGATGTTTTCAACGTTTTCCTTTTCGTTGTAAGTGGGTATGATAACAAGTTTCTCCAAAACCTATTTAGTTGCTGTGCTTACGAATTTACAATATTATTTGATTCTTGATACTGGATACCTGATTCTGGCAGTACTTTCTGAAACGGATGTTTTTCATCTTTCACGAAATATCCGGCATCCGGTATCCAGCCACCAGCATCAGGCCTTCAGCAGCGTCCTGTTAAGTATTTCCGTAAGTTTTTGCTTGGTGTGCAGCGGAAAATCCCCTCTCATCATCCAGTCATAATATTGAGGCTCCAGCTTCAGCACTTCGGTTACGGATTTTCCTTTATGCTTGCCGAAATTGAAAATTTCCACTCCTTTGTCATCAAAAATAAACCTCCGGGCATAGTCCACTATTTTATCTTCACCTATTACAGACAGAATAGATTCAACAGTTGTACCAAGCTGGGGGTAGCGCTGTATTTGCGCCAGTAACACATCAATAGTGGCGTTCACATCATTTTCCGCACTGTGGGCGCCTTCCAGCTCTTTTTCACAGAAAAATTTATAGGCAGCGGTAAGGGTGCGTGGCTCCATGGTGTAAAATATATGCTGCACGTCCACCATTTTTTTTGCGCTGAGATCCACCTGTATGCCTGCCCTCAAAAATTCCTCCATCAGCATGGGGATATCAAACCGGTTGCTGTTGTAGCCGCCCAGATCGCAATGATCAATGAACTGTTTCAGTTCATTGGCAGCCTGCTTAAAGGTAGGCGCTTCTTTCACCATTTCATCGGTGATGCCGTGTATTTCTGTTGATTGTGGTGGAATGGGCATTTCAGGATTAATAAGCTTTCGTTTTACCTGCCTGCTGCCGTCCTGTGATATTTTGATAATGGCCACTTCCACTATACGGTCGGTAGAAAGATTGACCCCTGTTGTTTCAAGGTCAATAAAAGCAATTGGTTTTTGTAGCTGTAGGGACATGCAAAAGCGTTTAGTGAATTATGATAATTGGATTTGAAATGCCAGCCGCAAACCTAAAGTTAATTTCTGATATTCGCACACCTAAATGGTAATGGTGATTGTTATTTTTTACCAGTGGCATCCATCGCTTAACCATACAATACAGCAATCAGCAATTTATTACAGTTTCCCGTATTTTTTATAATAAGCAATTAAAAAGCCCGTTACTTCATCATAAGACTGCATGCCCGAAGGCTGCTGGTTATTTTTAAGGTATTTTCCATACAGCCATGTGAACACAGGCTCCAGGGGAGATTCATGGGCCTTGCTGAATTTTTTCCATTCTTCCAGGTCCGCTTTTACCTCCGGCAGCAATTCGCCGGCAAACAATTTTGCTTTGGCAGAATCAGTCCTGGCCAGGTTGCGTTGTGCATACAAAAAAAGGTCAAGGTACACAGAGTAATGAAAAGCAGTATCCGGTGAAGCAGCCGCAGCTAAATAGCCTGCAAAGTTGGCTTCGTTTTCTTTGGCATAGCCGAGCTGGTGCGCTATTTCGTGGCAGGCGGTATAAGGCAGCAAAAATTTTGGCAGGGTAGTATTTACCTGTGCTTCACCGCTGAACGGATTGTAATACCCGCCAAAGCCTATATAATTGCCTGCCCATCCCCACAGCGAGCTTTTTACCGACATGGGTTTGTAATGCAGGAAAGAATATTTTTTCTCTGCGGCTGAATAAGATCTTGCTGCCATTTCAAACAGATGGCTATTGGAAAGAGCAGGGGCATTTTGCTGCAGCAGGCTTTTTTTACTGCTGTTTACTTTTTGCAGCAGGATTGAATCTACTGTTATCAATTCTGTTGTGCTGTATTGT
>JBEHYP010000126.1:0-10475 GCA_048498115.1 Bacteroidota bacterium
TTAGCCCCGCATGCAATGCGGGGTGCGAGAACCGGGTATTTTGTTTTTCCTGCCCCTGGAAACTATCGATGGTGCTTATGCGCATTTGCTTTGGCAGCAGCTCTCTGGCAGCAGCCACCTGCCCGGAATAGGGAGAGATAAAGGCGGTGGTTGAAATATCTAAATTTTCTGTTTCAATAATTTTTTGTGCTGTTTGCAGCTCACCTTCATTCTGCAGGCTTATGCCGTCGCTGCCATGCGCTTCATTGTAGCCGGAGCCGGCTGTGTCAATAAAGCTGATGTGCACACCGGTATTATTTAAATGTGCCGCCGTTTGTAATAAGCCGTTATAAAAATAATTGCTGCTGAAGCCTGCAATGGAAGCTTTCATCCTGTACTGCACATTTAATAAGATAATATTTTTTACTGTTTCAATGGCTGTTTCCAAAACAGACCTGTTAAAACCCAGCTTTGCCGCTTCATTGCTCAGCACAGTAGGAGGGAGCTGGAAGTGATCGCCTGCCAAAACATATTTATCTGCCAGCGGAAAAATTACCCATGCCAATGGTTCTATACATTGCCCTGCTTCATCAATTACCAATGTTTTAAAATGCAGTTGGTTGATATCAGCATCATGCAAGCCAATGGGTGTGCCTACAATAACATCCGCTTCTGTAAAGAGTTTTTCTTCATTGTAGTGCTGCAGCTTTTTTATTTCTGTCCTTATGTTTTTTACTTCTTTAAACAACAGGTTGCGCTGTTCCCTTTCTGCTTTGCCAAAGCTCCGTTTGTACTTCAGCGCCATCCGGCGAAATTCTTCAGCCCTTATTTTTAATTGCTTTATTTCTTTCAGTTGTTTACTGTTATTGAGCTTTCCTTCAGGGGTGTGAGCAAAAATGGCTTCATCTGTTTTAGTGGCATTGCCTACCCGTAAAATATTTATTCCCTGCGCCAGCAGGCCTTTGGCAATATTGTCAACCGCTGTATTGCTTGGTGCAGACACCAGCACTTTTTCCCCGGCTTTTGTCAATTGGTAAATGGCTTCGATGAGCGTGGTAGTTTTGCCCGTGCCCGGTGGGCCATGCACAATGCAGATACTTTCATTTTGAATAATGGCCCTTACCGCCTGCTGCTGGCTTTCATTTAAGCGTTTGTTGGTAAACGTTAGTGTAGATGGTTGCACCTGCGGCTGTGCAATATTTATGGAAGTATCACCGTGCAGGTATTGAAATAAATCATAGAGGGGTTTATTGCCCTCCAGCTCATTCAATGCTTTTTTCATTACAGCCGTGGTGCGCTGGTCGGGTGCCAGCTTGATACCCACGCCATCGTCTTCTATCCAGTCAGGAAAGTCAGGAGCGAACAAACGGAACTCCCCGGCCTTGCCATCCAGGCTGAGCAGTACGCCTTTTACCGGTTCTTCTCCCGTGGTAAAACATTCAATAGCGGCGCCATCCTTAAACATATTGGCTTCCGGCGGAAACGGGAGCCTGAAACTTATTTCCGGATAATCGGCATAGCCGAAATTTTTTCTTGTAACAATAATGGGGTGGAGGGCAAGCCCTTCGGCCTTTAATGTTTTCAGCGTATGCTGCTGGTTAAGGCTATAGCGCTGCACCTGCTCCTTTTCTTCCAGATCAATGCAGTGCAATAATGTTTTTATGTGTGGATTGCTAACGGGCATGGTAAAACGAAAAACCGGCTGTGACTGGTTTAGCCATGAATATTTCGGCTCTGATCAGTACACTAATTGCCACAAATGGTTTAGCCACAGATTTCACAGATATGCACAGATTTTTTGATTTCTTATTTGCGTGCATTCATGAAATTCGTGGCTTTCTTCTTTCTGTGTCCATCGGTGAAATCTGTGGCTAACCTTAATTATCCTTTAAACAGCAGCAGCAACCGGGCTATTTTTTCTTTCAGCTCTTTCCTGTTCACAATAAAATCCAAGAAGCCATGTTCCAGTAAAAATTCACTGCGCTGGAAACCTTCGGGCAGGTCTTTTTTGATGGTTTCTTTAATTACCCTTGGGCCTGCAAAACCAATGAGGGCGCCGGGCTCACCGCAAATGACATCGCCCAGCATGGCAAAGGAGGCCGTGGTGCCACCAAAAGTAGGATCAGTGCAAAGGGAAATGTATGGAATGCCTGCATCCGACAACTGCGATAGCTTGCCGCTGGTTTTTGCCAGTTGCATCAATGAAAAAGCGCTTTCCATCATCCTGGCGCCGCCGCTTTTATTGATGATCATAAAAGGGATGCGGTGCTGCAGGCAATAGTCGCAGGCACGGGCAATTTTTTCGCCCATCACGCTGCCAAGGCTGCCGCCGATAAATTCAAAATCCATGCAGGCCACCACCAGGTCAAAACCTTTTACTTTGCCATGCGCTACGGTAATGGAATCGTGTATTTCTGTTTTGGCATATGTTTCTTCCAGCCTTTTGCCATAAGGCTTCAGGTCAACAAAACCGAGATAATCTTTAGATACTACATTGCCGAATAATTCCTCGTAGTTGCCATCATCAAATAAAATATCAAAATATTCTTCGCTGCCGATGCGGTGGTGGTAATCGCATTTGGGGCATACAGAAAGGTTTTCTTTTAGCTCTGAGATCGTGCAGGTGTATTTACAGTTTGGACATTTGCTCCAAAGCCCTTCAGGCGCATCGGCCTTATCTTTTGTTTCGGTAAGTATTCCTTTTTTCTTTCGCCTGAACCATTTGGAGCTGCTCCTGGCAGCGGGATCAGTATTGGTAGCCTCCTGTCCACCGAGGAGGGCATCAAAGTCTTCGTCTTTTGTTACCATGGTCAATATTTTTTCTTCCATACCCAAAAGTGTTTGCTGCGTTGGGTAGGGTATTCAAAGTTACAACCAATGAAATTAATTGTTTGGGTATCTGCTTTAGTTTTTCATACTTGTCCCGCTTTTTGATAACGAGCAGCAGCAAGCGGGAGCATCATCGTTGCGTCGCATTCCGTTCATCAGCAGTGCTGCTATTTAGCTTTTATCAAAGCGTAATTTCCAGTCAGACCCGGGACGGTCAGACTGGAACCCCCGGTCTGACCTGCGGTACCGACCGGGTTATGCGTTACGGTTGATGCAATTCAAATCTTCAAAAGCCACTTCCAGCCTTTTGCTGAAAGATTCTTCGCCTTTGCGCAACCACACACGGGGGTCGTAATGTTTTTTATTGGGAGAATCTGCTCCTTCAGGATTGCCTAATTGCCCTTGCAGGTAGGCTTCCATTTTTTTATAATTGTTCAGTATCCCTTCCCAAAAAGCCCATTGCAGGTCGGTATCAATATTCATTTTGATAGCGCCGTAGCCAATAGCTTCCCTTATCTGGTGCTGTGGTGAGCCGCTGCCGCCATGGAATACAAAATACACAGGCTTGGCTGCAGTTTTAAATTCTTTTTCAATATACACCTGGCTGTTATGCAAAATTTCAGGGCGAAGCTCCACGTTGCCGGGTTTGTACACGCCATGTACATTGCCAAACGCCGCTGCTACGGTGAACATATCGCCAACCTTGCCTAATTCTTTATAAGAGTAGGCCACATCTTCAGGCTGTGTGTACAGTTTTGAATTTTCTACATCGCTGTTGTCCACGCCGTCTTCTTCGCCGCCGGTAACACCCAGCTCTATTTCAATTCCCATGCCCAGCGGCGCCATGCGTTTGTAAAATTCTACAGAAGTATGAATGTTCTCTTCAATCGGTTCTTCGCTCAGGTCAAGCATGTGAGAGGAAAAAAGCGGTTGCCCTTTTTCTTTATAGAATTGTTCTCCGGCATCAATGAGCCCGCTTACCCAGGGCAGCCATTTTTTTGCCGCATGGTCAGTGTGCAATACTACGGGTACGCCATAATATTTTGCCACATTATGTATGTGCAGTGCACCGGAAATGCCGCCGGAGATATTGCCCTGCAGCTTATCGTTGGGCATTCCTTTGCCGGCAATGAATTGTGCGCCACCATTGCTGAATTGGATAATAACAGGAGAGTTTACTTTGGCTGCGGTTTCAAGCACAGCGTTGATGGTGTTGGTGCCGATGCAGTTAACTGCAGGCAATGCAAACTGGTTGGTTTTTGCGTCGTTGTAAAGAGCTTTTAGTTCTTCGCCGTGCAATACACCGGCCTTGTATTTACTCATGGTTTATTTTGGTTTGTGCAAAAGTAGGGGAAAAGCCCCTCCAAACCTCCCCGCAGGGGAGGCTTTTAACCTTCGTAAATTAAAAGCAACTTTTTCAAAATAATAGAGGGTGGCTTCTTTGCTGATTAAAAAAGTAATGATGATGTGGTAGATATGATGTTTGGAAAAGGTATAAAGCACCGCTCCCTCTCCCGGAAAGGAGAGGGAGAAGGAGGGTGAGGTTACTGCTTTTCCGCCCAAGCATCCATTTTTCTTTCCAGCACATCCAGCGGCATACAACCATCTTTTAATATTTCATCGTGAAAGGCTGCAATACTAAACTTAGCGCCTAACTGTTTTTCATATTTATTTCTCAGCTCCCTTATTTTCATAGCTCCAACTTTATAGCTGAGTGCCTGTGCAGGTATGGCCATATAGCGTTCAATGGCTGATACGGCTTCCTCTTTACTGGTGGGTAAATTTTCCAGCATGTAGTCAATGGCTTTTTCCCTGCCCCATCCTTTTGAATGCAGGCCCGCATCCACTACCAAACGTACGGCCCTCAGCATTTCATCGCTCAGGTTGCCCATTTTTTGAAAAGGATCTGTGTATAATCCCAGCTCGCTGCCCAGCGATTCAGTGTACAATGCCCAGCCTTCACCATAAGCGCCATACCAGCTGAAGCGGCGGAAATCGGGCAATGATTTATTTTCCTGCTGCAATGAAATTTGGTAGTGATGGCCGGGAATGGCTTCATGTGCAAAGAGTGTTTCCATTCCGGTATAGTTGAATTTTTTTGCATCGGGTATCGGTGTATAAAAAATACCCGGCCTTGAGCCATCGGCGGTAGCCTGGTTGTATTCTGCGCTGGCGCTTGCTTCACGAAAGGCCTCTGTTCTTCTTATTTCAAATTTGGTAACAGGAAAATGATTGAACAGCTTTTTCAGGTAAGGTTCTTCTTTTGCCTGTATTGCCCTGAAGCCGTCCAGCACTTCTTCCGGTGTTTTATAGATATAGAATTTTTTATCGGTTAAAATGTAGTTGAAGAATGCCTTAAGATCGCCGGTAAAACCTACCTGCGCCTTTATGTTCTCCATTTCGGCTTTTATCCTCGCTACTTCGCTTACACCTGTATTATAAATTTCATCGGGTGTTTTATCAGTAGTGGTCCAGTAGCGGATCAGGTACTGGTATTTTTCTTTTCCATCAGGCACACTGTCAATACCGCTGCCGGGGCGACATTTGGGCAGGTATTCTTTTTCTACAAAATCTGTAAGCTTTTTATAAGAAGGAATTATCTGTGAATCTATCGCTTTAGTATAGGCTGCTGTAAGCCTGTCTTTATCTGCCTGTGAAAATTCAGCCGGCAATTTTTTGATGGGGGAATAAAAAAGATTTTGCTGCGCAGTGGCTGTCACAAATGATTTCACTTGTGGCACCACTTTTATGGCAAGTGTTTTGGGTATCACATACCCTTCGCTCATGCCCCGGCGCATGTTGGCAATGGCAGTGTCCACCCATATAGCAAAGCCGTTTATCCTTCCCAAAAAGTTATCATAATCCTTTACGGTTTTAAAAGGCTGGTTGCCTTCGCCGGAGCCCAACTGCCCAAAAGTGAGGTGCAGGCCCCAAAACTGGTTCAGCGGCGTTAACTCATCATGGAACCGGTAGCCTTCCAGTTGTATTTCCATTTCCCTTTTAAAAATATCGTAGCTTATTTTATCATTTTCATTTAAGTTATCACGGTTAAAAGCTTTTACGCTGTCGAGGTAACGGGTATAGAAGCTTTTTGCGCTATTGATAAATGCAATGCTGACATCGTTTTGCAAAATATCATTGTAGCGGTTATCGCCGTTCTGTGTGGCTTCCAGGGGAAATAGCTTCATCCTGTCTTCCCAATAATTGGCGAACATGCGGTTGATGGCTGCGGAATCATTCATAGTAGCAGATTTTGAACTGCCTGCATTGTTACAGGCGGTGAAAAAAGAAAATGCCAGGCAAATGGCAAGTAAATATTTCATAGCAAATTATTTTAAGGTTTGAAAAGTAAGCTATTTTTTAAATGGGGGGATAAAAAATGTATGAGTGGATTTTTGGTTAGCCGCAGATTACACAGATTAACACAGAAAAAGAAAGCCACGAATTGCACTAATCTACACGAATGTTTTTTATTTGTGTGCATTCGTGTACTGAGCGAAGCCGTGGCCCAAAAATATATGCCGCAGGCATATTCTGTGTTAATCCGTTCAATCTGTGGCTAACAATTACCTTTGCAAAAATTTTTGAGTGGCAAAAAAACAGACTTACCGGGGTAAATTACTGGCAGCAGCAGGAGAAGCAGTGCCAAAGGAAAAAAAGCAAAGAATACCTGCTGACCCTGCTATACAACAAGCGTATGCAGAAGGAAAAGTGATTTTAATTGACAAGCCCCTGCACTGGACATCTTTTGATGTGGTGCGTAAGCTGCGGAATATTTTGCAGATAAAAAAAATAGGCCATGCCGGCACACTTGATCCATTGGCAACAGGCCTGCTGATTGTGTGCACGGGAAAGTTTACCAAAAAGATAAATGAATATATGGCGCAGGAAAAGGAGTACACCGGCCATTTCACCATCGGCGCCACCACGCCCACATACGACCTGGAGAGCCAGCCGGCAGCCACAAAGGAGTACAGCTTTGTAACAGCAGCATTGTTAAATGAAATTGCCCAAAAATTTATCGGCACCACAGCACAATTTCCCCCTGTGTATTCTGCCATAAAAAAAAACGGCGTGGCTTTGTACGAGCTGGCAAGAAGGGGAGAGGAAGTGGAACTGAAAGCCCGTGCCATTACGATCTCATCTTTTAAGATTACAGGAATAGCATTACCCGTGGTTGCTTTTACGGTGCGGTGTTCAACGGGAACGTATATACGCAGCCTGGCAAATGATTTTGGCGCTGCATTGGGCTGCGGTGCCTATCTCAGCAGCCTGCGCCGCACTGCCATTGGTGATTTTACTGTGGAAGATGCTGTAACAATGGAAGCATTTGAAATGTCTGCTGCTAAAAAGGATAATTAAGACCGATAGTGAAATTGAAATTTTCGTACCTCCACCTGCGGTAAGCATCATTTTCCCCTCTTTTAAAAAGTTTTCCAAACAGGTCATCAAAGCCGATGGAAGGCAGCTTCCAGCCGCCGTTTTCGCTCAGCTCAGGGCGTTTTATACGGAAGCCGAAATCAAAACGCAGCGTTACATAATTAAAGTCAAAGCGGAAGCCGGTGCCTGCATCTGCCCCCAGGTCATGGTAAAAGTTTTTGAAATGGAACTGGGCGCTGTCATAAGCGCCGCCGGGCATGGTGTTTTTAAGGTTCCACACATTGCCAACGTCTGCAAACAAAGCCCACTTAAGCGTAAGCGTATTGGGTATTATTTGAAAAAGTGATTTCCTGTATTCTGCATTTATTTCAAAACGTATATCGCCTGTGCGGTCTGCAAAAGTTCTCTGCTCATAAGAAGGCAGTGCTTTTGCGCCCGGGCCAATGCCTCTTATGGGCCAGCCCCGCATACTGTTTGGCCCCCCCCCATAATATTGCTTAAAGAAGGGCAGGGTGGGGTCTGATGAGCCTATTGGTACACCAATGCCAACAAATCCCCTGTAAGCAATTTCTGATCTTGCTTTCTTGATATTGTAAACGGCTTCTGCATCTATTTTAGCAAAGTTTTTCAGGTCTTTGTTTATTGAGCCAAAATCTTTCATCGGCAGTATGCCGAGGAACCATCCGGATTCTTCCAGGTTAACCCTCAGCGTTAGTGCCCTGTTGGGATGGCGGGGATAAAAATGTGTCCACAAAACACTGGCGCTGCTGCCCAGTACCAGGGCCGTATTAAAAGAGTACCTGAGAAAAGGATTATCATTCAGCGTTTGTTCAAATTCAGCTGATTTATTATAGAGGTCAGAAAACTCAACGTTCACGATCTTCAGATTCCATGTAAGGTTAGGCTTGGGCGCCCACTCATAACCCGCTGCAAGGCTGAAAGAGTTTAATTTGAAAAGCCCGATACGGTTGGTATTGGATGCACCCAAACTAATAAATGATTGTTTTGAGCTGAGCTTGTCAAGCTTCTTATCCTTATTTAAATAATCACGCAGGTTATTGGGAATAACCAGCTTTGGAATGGCAACTGTAAGGTTGTACCCAAAGTCGCTTGAGTTGATAAAGTTGGCAGAGTTAGCCCTTGTGTTAAGGTTGAGCTCAATGCCGGCACGCAAAGAATGTGTTACTTTAATGCCCTCCCTGTGCACATTCCTGCTTTGCAGCGATACGTTGCCCGAAAGGCCCAGCAGGTTGCCCGCGCCGGCTACATTGATGTTGTTGGTATTGCTGTTGGAAGAATAGCTTGCTTCCACCTTGCCTTCAAAGCCGTATTTTTTTGCCGGGGCCAGTTGCACATACATGTCCAGCTTGCCAATGCTGTCCTTTTTTTCCAGCATCAGCACATTGATATTCTGCCACACGCCTGTCCGGGAAAAGTTATTGACCGTCTTATTAAAATAATCCAGGTTGTACAGGTCGCCTTTTTTAAAAAGCAACTGGTTAAATAAGAAACTGTTCCTTACAATCCTGCTGTGATAGGTTAATAAAAAAGGGTAACGGTGAAGGCTATCCTGTTTCCTGTATAGCGTATCCGTTTTGTACACGGCAGTGCTGTCATCGCCTGTATAATCGGGATAGAGGTATATATTGTTGACATAGTATTTGATCAGCCTGTTGCTGTCTGATGCAGGATTGATGACCATGGCCAGCTTGATGGTGGGGCTGTCCCTTTTGCGGTTGGCTTCTTCCAGCAGGCGCAGGGTTTCAAAAGGATCATCGGACACGCTTGTTAAAGCCGCAATGGTAGTATCACCCCTCATGCGCAGCTCATCCGGGGTAAACTTGTAATAACCGTTGTTGCGGTACAGCTCCACCAGCCTGCTGATCTCACCCAGCACATCGGTTTTGGCTACCGGGTTGCCCTTCTTAATCAGGGATTTTTCTTTTGAACTGTCGGCCAGCCGCTGCAATTCAGGAACCCTTAGCTTATAGCTGAAAGTATCTATCAAGGTAGGATTGCCGGCGTCCACTACATATTTTACATACACCCGTTGCTGGGTATTGCTGTACCGTATAACAGTGTCGGTATAACTCACCTTTGCATTATAATAACCAAGGTGCAGCATGGCAGCCTTCATGTTTTTTGTGCTTCTTATGCTGTATGATGAATCATAGACGGGAGGATTGGAGATTGGATGAAAAATAAAAAACTTGTCTGTCTTGATCACTTTTGAGCTGTCATCTAATTGTGTATACAACCGCAACTGCAAATTGGTCCTTTCATCTTTTGAAAAATTGCCGCCTTTTATTTCGGGCAAAGGAGTATCAAATAAAAAAGGCTGCGTTTTTGAATACTGGTTCTTTTTAGGATAAGTGAATACGGAGCAGCTACTAAGTAATACCAGTGATATTAAAAAACAGGTATTTTTGAGCGTTAAACATTTTAAACGGGCTGGTTGCATATTCTTATAAATCTTCATGCTTAGCAAAACTCACTCCAAATATATCCAAAGTTTACACCTCAAAAAATCCAGGGATGTTAATAATGCTTTTATCGCCGAAGGTAATAAAGTAGTACCGGAACTGGTACAGTCAGAAAACTTTACCTGTACCGAAATACTGGGCACCAAAGACTGGCTGCAGCAGAACGAAGTTTTTTTAAGAAAATATTACAAGGGGCTGCTGGAAGAAGTAGAGCCGCATGAACTGGAAAAAATATCTGCATTGAGCACACCCAATAATGTGCTGGCTGTTTTTCAAAAACGAACTGTTACACCCATTCACCCGGCAGGAACGATAAGTCTGGTATTGGACACTATACAGGATCCGGGCAACCTCGGCACCATCATCCGTATTGCAGACTGGTTTGGCGTTGCCAATATCGTTTGTTCAGAAGATTGTGCTGATATGTATAACCCAAAAGTGGTGCAAAGCACCATGGGCAGCCTGGGCAGGGTCAATATCATTTATACCAATATTGCTGAATGGATGCAGCAGCACCGGTCAATAAAAGTATATGCGGCAGCGTTAGATGGGAAACCTTTACGGCAATTTCATGGTATTAAAGAAGCATTGCTCGTAATTGGCAATGAATCCAAAGGCATCAGCAAAGAAGTAATGCAATTAGCAGATGAAAAAATCACCATTCCCCGGCTGGGGCAGGCAGAGTCTTTAAATGCTGCAGTGGCAACCGGGATTATTTTGTCCAGTCTGACCGTCCCGGTCTGACTGGAATTACAGCATGATAGGTCAGACCGGGACGGTCAGACCTGTAAAAGAAAATCCTCC
>JBEHYP010000127.1:0-10436 GCA_048498115.1 Bacteroidota bacterium
GACTGTACGCCTAGTATGCCGAGACGACCCAGGTCGCGATTTTCCTCTTTCAGTTGTTTGATGCTTTTAATCTTCTTCATCGTCAAATAATTGTTTTAGTAAAGCATTCATTACAGGCAATTGAATGATCCGTTTCTTGGCGGCCCATATCACAACTGCCTTAAGCAAACAGATACCTGCCACTACCAGGAACCCTGCCCACGTATGCCCTATCCATTCGCCGATAAGCAATGCCGCACCCACAGCCAGCATAACGATGAAAAGGGTAAATGCCAGCAATACTACCAACCCTCCTATTATATTTGCAGCAATCAAAGCTGTTTTTTCAGCAAATGCCAGCTTTGCAGATTCTATTTTTGTTTCGGTGTAGTCCCGGGCAGTTGCTGCCAGCTGCTCAATGCTGTTAAATACTTTTTCCATATACTGATTTTTCAATTCATTGCTTCATCGGCCGTCTCCTTCATCTCCCGGCATTTTTCCTTATACCCGCTGTATTTTTCTTTAAGCTTGGCAGCAATTTTTTTTCTTGTGTCACTGCCTTTGCCGGGAGCTAACAGCATAGTGGCAATGGTTCCCGCAGCAGCGCCTGCAACAAAAGCAGCAAGGATTTTATTTGTCCTGTTCATATACTTTTTATTTAGAGCAGAAAGATAGCATGAGGCTCCGCCAATTTTTTTGACAGCACTCACCTGCTTACCTGATTGATATCATCCATAAAAAATGCCCCATCTTCAATACACAGATGGGGCTGAACAAATGGCAGGTAACCGCTTATTTAACTGCAATCTGCTTTGCCGCATTTTTTTTAGCTGCTTCAGTACGGGGCAGTTGTATCTTCAACACACCATTCTCGTACCTGGCTTCAATTTTTTCTTTATCCACTTCGCCGGGCAGCGTAAAACTCCGGCTGAAGGAAGAATAATTGTACTCTTTGCGGGTAAATTTTTTGTCTTTTTCTTCTTTGGTTTCTTCTTTTTCGCTGCTGATGGTAAGCATACCGCCTTCCACGCCAATTTTAAAATCATCTTTTTTCAATCCGGGCACGGCAAGCGATACTTCATATACGTTTTCGTTTTCTGTGATGTTTACGGCCGGCACATTCATGGTGCGCCCCCATAAACTGCCGTTATCAAACCATTCGTTCCATGGCCTGAAAAAATCATCAAATACTGATAACCCTTTGTTTGCAGGTTTTGCTAATGCCTGAGTTGCCATAATAACCTCCTTTGTTTTTAGTTGTAGAAATTGGTTTATTGATACAGCAAAAATATCAGCCCAGTACGCAGTTTGTAAGGACAGCAATCAGGAAGGAAGATGAGGTTGATCAGCCAGGCAGGTAAAAATAAGGGTGCTGTTGGCAGGATGTTTATTTAACCAGGTGCCTGGGAAAATCTGCCGGCTTTTCACAACATACCTGCTCCATTACCTGCTGCAGTTGCACTTTCAGCATGGATATGGCATGGTTGCCACCTGCACTTCCCAATGCAGCTACGCTGTACATAAATGTTCTGCCCAAAAAAGTAAAATCGGCGCCGCCTGCCAGCGCCCTTGCTACATCCACACCGGAACGGATGCCGCTGTCCATCATAATTTTTATTTTGTGCTTATATGCTTCCACGATGGGATGAAGCGAATGAACAGAAGACTGCCCGGCATCTAACTGCCTGCCGCCGTGGTTGGAAACAATAATGCCGTCAAACCCAAGCCGGATAGCCATTTCAGTGTCTTCTTCGCTTGCCACGCCTTTTAATACCAGCTTACCTTTCCACATATCCCTTAGAGGTGCAATCCTTTCTTCGTTCACCCTGCCGGAAAAAGTTTTATTCATAAAAAAGCCAAGCTGTTTCATGTTAAGGCCTTTGGGCATATAAGGTTTTAATGTTTCAAATGCAGGCTGGCCATGCAACAGTGTTCTGATGGCCCATTCCGGCCTGCCCATTATTTGCAAGATATTTCTCAATGTCATTTTGGGCGGCATGGCCAGGCCATTCCTGATATCTCGGGGGCGGTAACCGAATGTGGGCACATCGCAAAGAATAACCAGCACCGGGTATTGTGCAGCTTCCGCCCGTTTAATAATGCTGTCCCTTACTTCCGTTTCAGCAGGATGGTACAGCTGGTACCAGGCATTGCCCTGTGTGATTTCGCTGATGCGTTCAATGCTTGCGGTAGTAACGGTGCTTAATATAAAAGGTATGTTGTGCTCAAATGCAGCTTTGGCCAGTATTTCCGGCGCATTGGGCCACATGAGGCCCTGCAGGCCAACCGGTGCTATGCCAAAAGGCGCATCATAAATATGGCCGAATAATGCTGTTTTGGTATTGGATGAAATGTGCTTGGCAAGATAGTAAGGCTTTAATTCTATCTCTCTTAATTCCGCAGTGTTCTTTGCGATGTTCACATCTTCATTGCAGCCGCCATCAAGATATTCAAAAGCAAAGCGGGGGATTTTTTGTTTTGCTCTTTTGATGAGATCATCTATACCGGGGTATCTGCTGTCGTATTTTAGCTGCATGTCTATTTATAACTTTCGCTGTACGTTCCTGCGTATAATTTCAGATCAATTAAATTGGATGGAACCGGCCTGGTATTCCACTGCTGGTGTATGGCCAGCGCTGCGCCCCTTGCCGTGCTCTGCGGAATGGAGGCTGCAAACACTTCAATGCCCGGGAAAGTAAGCGCCAGCAAATTCATGTACACATCATTCTTACTGAAACCGCCGTCAACAAATATCCTTGTGATGTTTTCACCGGTAATAAAAGAGGTAGATGTTTTTTGCTGCACCATTATGTCATACATGCATTGATGATAGGCCTGTTCATAGGAATTAAAACTGCTTATAGCTCTTGAAGAAAATGCAGACGGGTGTATGCCAACCTGTACATGCCGGTTCTGCTGCAGCAATTCTATGCCCGGCACTAAAGAAGCGTCAAAAGCAACCTGCCTGTAATACCCTGCATCAACATTAAAATGTGCTGCCAGCTTTTTTATGATTACTTCATGTTCATGACCGGCAAATAATCTTGAAGCTTTTACGGGATCACCGGTATAGCTCATATAGCACAGGCAATCGTTGCTTAATTCTGTCCCGGTTAAAGGAGTTGTATTGAACGGATTTAAACTGATGCACCACGTACCTGTTGATAATAAAACAAATGGTTCCCGGAAATTCATCAAATATGGGATAAGCGCTGCCGAGCTGTCATGCAGGCCAATACCGCAAAGTATTTCATGGCCGTTGTATGATCCTTTGATCGTTTTATCAGAAGGATAAACGGGTGCAAGCTTTTCATCAATTTTTTCATCAACCACCCATTGATGGTATTGGTTGTTTTTAAAATCCCATAGCTGCGTGTGGCAGCCGATACTGGTGACATCAGCATAATATTTTTGCGTGATGAGCCAGCTCAGGTATTGCGGGAAATGCAGGGCGTATTTTATTATATGGAACAGTTGCGGCTTCTCCTGCTTTAACCTGTACAGTTGCATCCCGGAATTTAAGCTTCCCAGCGCCGGCGATGCTGTTTCTACAGCAATGCTTTCTTTGCTGCCATAGCAGCTATAAAAATTGTTCAGCAGCTCTTCGGGATAGGGCTTCAGGTAATTGTACAATGGCGCCGCTACCTTTCCATTTTCATCCATTAAAACAAAGCTTGCACCATACGCAGAAAAGTTGATCGCCTTTATATGAAAAGTATTGTCACTTAAAGCTTTTTCCAGCGCCTGCTTCATCCATTGCGTTAATGCTGAAATATCTTCGCAGGCAAAGCCGTCTTCATCCTGTATTTCTCTTAACGTTGTGGATGTTTCAAACAGCACATGGTATTGCTCATCAAACAAAAAAAGTTTTTTGTTTGTTTTCCCAATGTCAAATATGGCTATAACATTTTGTTTCATTGCAGCTTCCCTGAACCATACAAGACATTTAAGTTTTCTTGTATGCCTTGTATGGTTATTGTTTTACAAACCCGTTGCAACTGTTTTTGCGCCCCTTGATTTAATCAGCTGTTCCCTTATTTTTTGCTCCCTGAATATTTTTAAAGGCTGCAATACACCACCGGCCTGCAGCCTCGCTTCTGCCACTGCGGGACGAACATCCGTCCTGTAAGCCTGCTGTAAAATTTCCTGTGCAGCGGCAACGTCATTGTACTGCTGCGCTTCATTCAGCGCTTTTGTATCCACCAGCAGCGCCTGTGCATACGCAATTTTTATAGCTTCCACGCTTTGCAGCAAATCTTCCAGCGGGTCTTTTACATTGTGGCTGGCATCGATCATCCAGCCCAAATCATTGGCATGGTTCATATTCCTGGCATCCATTCCTTCCACCAGTTCATTAAAAATCAAAAACAGCTGGTAAGGGTTAATGCTCCCAACCGTCAGGTCATCATCACCGTATTTGCTGTCGTTGAAATGAAAGCCACCCAGCTTTTTTTCATTCAGTAATAAAGCAACAATTTGTTCAATATTGGCATTGGGCAGGTGGTGGCCCAGGTCAACCAGTGTATATGCTTTATCGCCGAGCTTGCCTGCATATAAAAATGATTGTCCCCAGTCGCCGACAGACATGGAATAAAAGTTAGGCTCAAAGGCTTTATATTCTACAAACATTTTCCAGTCATTGGGCAATGCAGCATATATCTCCTGCAGGCTTTCCAGCGTGTTGTTAAATGCCTTCCTGAAATTCAATTGCCCGGGAAAACAGGAACCATCGGCCAGCCAAACGGTCAGGGAAGTTGATCCTAATTCAACACCGTATTTGATCACTTCGATATTATGCTCAATGGCCTGCCTGCGCACTGCTTTATTTACATGCTGCAGCGAACCGAATTTATAACTGTGCTGCTGGCCGGGCTGGTCCTGGAATGTATTGGAGTTCATGGCATCAAAACGCAAACCATATTGCGCCGCCAGCTCTTTTATATGTGCCGCATCTTTCGGAATATCCCATGGAATATGCAGTGAAATAGCGCCACTTGATCTGTTTAGCCGGTGCAGCAAACCGATGTCTTCTATTTTTTCTTCCAGGTTTCCAGGCTCGCCGCCGCCACTGAACCTGCCAAATCTTGTTCCGCCTGTACCCAATGCCCATGAAGGAATAGCTATCTGGAAGGCTTTAAGCTTTTCGATAACAGCATCAATATTGGGAATACCGGCAGATATAAATTCAAAGCTGCGCCGGTGCTCTTTTAACAACGCATCATTGTGTTCTTCAATTACAGGTTTTTCAATCAGCATAACAATCAATAAAAATTTTTAAGGCAAATAAAATACTCCTTTTAACGGGATGCTCACCGGTGAATTGTCCTCATTGCTTTTCATAATATCTTTCATATAAGCCCACCATTTTTTCATCACCGGGTGATGGGGCAGATCATTAAACTTTATTTCATCGGCCATCAACAAAGTACCGAATAAATCATTGGTCGTTTCATCCAAAAAGATAAAATAATCACTTACACCTGATTGCTTCAGTAATTCTTTTAATTCCGGCCATATCTCATCATGACGTTTCTTGTATTCTGCTTCAAAGCCTTTGTATAATTGCATCTTAAAAGCTATCCGTGGCATTTTTTTGATATTGGGATATTGAGATATTTAGATATTGAGATATTAGGATATTGAGATATTGGGATATTTGGTTAGCAAATTATTTATTTGGCAAACCGGCATTATCCTTTAATTTTTTGATATAAATATTAAGCTTGTGATGCAACGTCTTTAATTTTTCTATCAGTAAATTATATTCTTCTTCTGTAATTAATTTCCTTTTGTAAGATTTTGTCACCCACCCTTTGGTTTCCATCAGCGAGCCGCGGCTGTAATAACAAAACTGTTTCCTGTCTTTATAAAAATAACGCCCATACCCTTCTGCTATATTTGCTGAAATAGAATCTGCTGCCTCCACAAATTGACTCCCAAGCGTTTTCTTAGAAAAATATTCCCATCCAGTAACAATCTCCCACGCAGCATCGCCGATCTCAGCAGCCAACTGGTATATATCCAGATCTTCCAAAAGAATATTATCAGCCATAATTGTAAATTTTGTTTTCCTACAAAATAACAATTATCCCCATCAATATCATAATATCCTAATATCCCAACATCCCGCCTACCGCACAAATCCATTCGCTACACCACCATCAACATTCAAAATATTCCCCGTTGATTTATTTAATAACCCACCCACGAAAGCAAAGCAGGCATTGGCAATATCTTCCGGTAAAATGATTTCATTCATGATAGTTCTTTTGGCATAAAACGCAGGGAGCTCCTCCACGGTTATACCATAGGCCTTTGCCCTGCCTTCTGCCCAGCCGCCGGCCCATATATTGCTGTCGCTGATAACAGCATCGGGGTTCACCGTGTTCACCCGTATTTTTTCGCCGCCCAGCTCCGCAGCCAACAACCTTGTAAGGTGCGCCTGCGCTGCTTTTGCAGAACCATAACCGGCATTGTTTGGCCCGGCAACAATAGCGTTTTTAGAAACAATATTCAGTATATCGCCGCCAAGGTTTTGCTTACGCAATATGCCCACTGCTGCTTTGGAAACAAGGAACTGCCCTTTCACCAGGATATCATACAGCCTGTCCCATTCTTCAATGCTATGTTCTGCAATGGGTTTTGAAATGCTGATGCCGGCATTGTTTACAATAATATCCACGCCGCCAAAAGATAGCGCAGTGGTATCAAAAGCTCTTTCAATTGACGTTGTATCGGTAACGTTGAGCAACGTAGAGGCAACCACATCCTTACCGAATGCATTTTTAAATTCTTCAGCGGCTTCATTCAGCCTTTCTCCGTTAACATCGTTCAATATTACGCAAGCGCCTTCCTCTGCAAATTTTTTGGCAATGGCCTTGCCGATGCCACCGGCACTCCCGGTGATCAGCGCAATCCTTCCGCTCAATGCTTTTGGTTTGGGCATCCGTTGCAGCTTGGCTTCTTCCAGCAGCCAGTATTCAATATCAAACGCTTCCTGCCGTGGCAGCGAAGTATATTCACTCACAGCTTCTGCACCTTTCATTACGTTAATGGCATTGATGTAAAACTCTGCCGCTACCCTTGCCGTTTGCTTGTCTTTTGAAAAGGTGAACATGCCCACACCGGGATATAAGATCACCACCGGGTTGGCGTCACGGATGGCAGGGCTGTTGGGATGCCTGCAGGTTTCATAATACGCCGTGTACATTTTACGGTACGCTTCAAACAACGGCTGCAGTTTTTCCTTGATGCTTTTTACATCGCTTATATCTTCATTGGGCGTAAGATTTAAAACGAGCGGTGATATTTTTGTTCTTAAAAAATGGTCGGGGCAGCTTGTTCCCAAAGGTGCCAACCTTTCCAGGTCATTTGAGTTGATAAATTCCAGCACCCGGTCATCATCTGTAAAATGCCCAATCATTTTTGTTTGCGAAGAACAAAAGCCACGCAACACAGGTGCCAGCGCTGCCGCCTGCTTCAACCGTTCTTCTTTAGGTAATGATTGTATTTTCTGCCCGCCAAAAACAGGTTTGCTTTTGCCGGTATGCTGCTCCAAATATTCCGCACAGGTTTCAATTACTTCCAGCGTGTTGATATAACTTTCATAAGCGGTATTGCCCCATGTAAATAAGCCGTGGGAACCCAACATGATGCCGCGTATGCCGGGGTTTTCATCCAGGCATTGCTTTAATTTCAATCCCAGGTCAAAGCCCGGCCTCTGCCAGTCTACCCAGCCGATAGCGCCGTTAAACAATGCCTGCGTAATTTTTTTTCCGTCTTTTGCAGCAGCAATGGCAATGGCCGCATCGGGATGCAAATGGTCTATATGCTTAAAAGGAAGAAAACCGTGCAGGGGCGTATCAATGCTGGGCGCTTTGCTTGCCAGGTCGTAAATGCAATGATTGAACAGTTCCACCATTTCATCTTCGTGCTCAATGCCGCGGTACACATTTTGCAGGCTCCTCAGCCTGTCTACATACAACGCTGCAAGGCCGTTGCGTTTCATTGTTCCCAGGTCGCCCCCGCTGCCCTTCACCCACATCACTTCCACTTCGCTGCCGGTCAACGGGTCTTTCGCCATTGCTTTGCAGGAAGTGTTGCCGCCGCCGTAATTGGTCAGGCGCAGGTCTGCTCCCAGCAAATTGGAGCGGTACACCAATAAAGCCACTTCATCGCCGGCCAATGCTGCTGCCTTCGCTTCATCCCATAAATAACTTACGTGTTTAAATGTTTTCACTGCCATAAAATAACAATTAGTGTTTTAACGAGTTGCCATAGCCTACAATGAGTACCGATAAAATGATAACTGCAATGCCTATGATAATTGTGGTGATTGTTTTTTTGCTTACGCCTTTCCATTCTTTAAGCGCAAGCCCCCATGCATTGGCAACAAGGATAATGAACGCCATGTGCAGTATCCAGCTGCTGGCGCCGTTGCCCATCTTGCTTTCGCCCATCCCGTAAAAGAAAAATTGCAAAAACCAGGTGCTGCCTGCCAGCGCCGAAAAAAGATAGTTGCTGAGCAACGGTGTTTTCCTGTCGGTATAATCACCGAAAGATTTATTGCGTGCATTCAATACCATGCACCAGATAAAATTGGTTGCCAGCCCGCCCCACAGCAGCACGATATAGATAACATTGTTCCGGTAAAGAAAATCGCCGGCTTCGGCAGGGTTGGCCGTTTTCCATGCGGCATTCGCCATTTCCGACATGGGCTTGCCTGCTTCCAGGCCAAAATTGAAACAGGCGCTCAGCACGCCTGATATGATTGATACCAGAAGCCCCAGCCCAAATTTGTATTCTGTTTTTACCGTTACAGCATGCGGGTCGGTAGATGATGAAACGGATAATTCTTTTTCCTTCATCGTGCCTGCCCTGCCGCAAATGATGATAGCAATAACACAAACCACGAGCCCGGCCAACACCCACTGCCCCCATGTGGAATGCAGCATTCCGCTAAACGTATCTTTGCCCTCCTGCGGAAAAAAATTGTAATAAACAGAAGGTATCAAAGCCCCGAATACCATGCAAAGGCCAAGTATGATGCTGCTGCCAAGCGACACGCCCAAATAGCGAACACCAAGGCCATAGGTTAACCCGCCTATGCCCCAAAGCACACCAAAAACAAAAGTGTAAAAAAGCGTAGTGCCGTTTGCCTGGTGAATGATCTCAGCAAAATGCGGTACGGTGAGCCATGCTGCAACCGGCGGAACAATAAGCCATGAAAACAAGCCGCCCACGATCCAGAAACTTTCCCAGTTCCATCCTTTTACTTTTTTAAACGGGATATAAAAACTGCCCGATGCAAAGCCGCCGATAAAGTGAAATATAATGCCGAGGATAATACCCATGTACAATAATTTTCAATAAAGACAAACAATCAATTTCGTGCGCACAAAACCTCCTTCAAACAAAGCAAAATAAACGCTGTTAAAAATACCTGCTGTCATGTACTGTCATGTGCTGTGGTATAATTATGTTTTTTTAAGGTAAGATGCTTTCATTTATACTAATTTTATAGTTTCAAGCCAGTAATAAGTTAAGTTTTAAAGGTTCTTTATTACACGAATCTGAAAATCCAATTACACGAATTATTGACCACATGATTTAATTCGTGTAATTCGCAGCAATTCGTGTAATAAACTTTACGACAGGACAAGACTAACACAGCACCAGATAATATTTATTGCCATTATGAAACATGACTCTGTATTCCAGCATTTATTTATTGATTATTATTCTGCCACACCAAAATACCTGCAGCTGGCCAATTCCATCATTAAGGCCATTGGTGATGGTAAAATACAAAAAGATGAGATACTTCCCTCTATCAATGAATTAAGTTTTGAGTTTGAAATATCAAGGGACACTGCCGAAAAAGGATATAAGCATTTAAAGAAAGTAGGCATACTGGGTTCTGTTCCCGGCAAAGGATATTTTGTGAAAAACGTGGAGGTAAAGCAAAAGCTTAAGATCCTTTTGCTGTTCAACAAGCTCAGCTCCCATAAAAAGATCATTTATGATGCTTTTGTAGCTTCGCTCGGCGAAATGGCTTCCGTGGATTTTTATATCTACAACAACGATTTTGATTTTTTTAAACGGCTGGTGCAGAACAAAAAAAACGATTACACCCACTATGTTATCATTCCCCATTTTTTGAACGAGGGAGACAATGCGCATGAAATAATTAATACCATTCCGCAGGAAAAGCTGATCCTGTTAGACAAGCTGCTGCCCGGCGTTAAAGGAGAGTTCGGGGCGGTGTATGAAAATTTTGAAAAAGATATTTACCATGCACTGGAGCAGGCGCTGCCAAAGCTGAGCAACTACCATACGCTTAAGATCATTTTTCCCGAGTACACTTATCACCCGCAGGAAATACTGAAAGGGTTTTATCTTTTTTGCAGCCCGGACGCGGCGCGCGCGCTCACGCCGGAGGGAAAGGACAAACTCCG
>JBEHYP010000128.1:0-10269 GCA_048498115.1 Bacteroidota bacterium
GGGTGGCGTTGAAACCCTGCAGCGCCTCAAAGCCACTCCTGAACTTGCGGCAATTCCCGTCCTCATGCTCACCTCGCGCGCCGATCATACCGTGGTGCCGCTACTGCCCAAGATGGGAGCGATGGGCCACGTGCTAAAACCGTTCACCGAGGCCGCTGTTCTCGCAGCGGTCCAAAATGTCCTCAAACTGCAGCCTGAGGGGAATCGACGCGGATAATGCGGCGCGAAAGGTCTGTGACCGGCTGGGCGGCTACTTCACCACTGGCATGTGCACATTCCCCGAGCCATTGATGATCCCAAAGCCATAGAGCAGCCAGAGAACCACCACGATCACGACGACGATATTCAGAATGCTTTTGATCGTCGACTGCATCGGAATGTAGGTGTTGATCAGCCACAGGACCACACCGACCACGATAAGAGTGAGAACGACATGGAAGAGGGGCATAGAACGACACCTCTGCGCCGCTTTCCTGGAAGTGCGAGGAATTTCAACCTCGAGAGCGGTTTAATTTTGCGGAGCGAAGAATACAGTTACTTTTCCCGCCGGTTGTTGTCCATGGAGTTTTCCCCGGCATCGCGGAAACTCCCCGCCAGGACCTCATTAGCGTCTCCTATTTCAGGTCGTGTCGGGGAAATAAATTTTCGCAATTCCCCTGGTTCGGTGTGTAGGGCCGTCGCTTGCGACGTGCCATTTCTCGCGGCGAGGCCGGCCCAGAGCGAAGTCGTGGGGGCACCAGCCCTACCGCAAGCGATGAAAGTTATCTACCGGACACAGCCTAATCCGGCCGGGCGAACGATACGATTTCGTTTTGCTCACGGTGATTCGTCCAAAAATTCGTCCCGTCGAAAGCCAGTGCGCGTCCGGCAAACGGAATGCGCGCCAGATCCTCGAACTTTGCTGCGCCCGGTCGCGGATCGAATCGCGTCAGCCAGTAATCGTTCGTGGATTATATAGAGGCTGTCTCTAAAATCAGCAGCAGTTGGTGAAGTAATAGAAGTTAAGCTTGTATCATGGGTCATCCAGAAAGTTAACCTGGGAATACCTGTTCCTACCAGGGAAACGCAAGGTGTATATAACCTGCTTACAATCCCGTCTGAATTGGGATCTTTAAATGCATCAAAAATATAGTAGTCCTTTCCGCTATGGGCATATATTGAATCACTAAGATAACTATTAGCGTAAGAAAGATTTAAAACAGATTCATCTACGGTATTGGGATCACCACCGGCATCGAGATAATTAGCATAATTATTTAAAGTATTAAATGTCCATAGATCACCACCGGTAACAGTTTCAAAACTGGCAAAAAGCGGTAAATCACCTGTCAGCAGTTCCACATCATCTTCAACAGGGAATGTGGTAATAGTTTCGGCTGTGTACTGTTCAATTTCAACATTATCATTATCCGGCCTTGCATCATCTGCCAGTGTTACCGTAGCATCAATATAGCTGTGCCCGGGAGTATTTAACGGCACATTAGTGAACGTGAGGGTAGCTGTGCCTCCATTAGCCGGTATTGCAGAAGGATTGGTTAAAGTGGCGCTGAAAGAATTGGCATCGGTTACATCAAGATCTACAGAAGCCGCACCGGCAGCAATAGGGTTAGTGCCGTTATTTTGTATTTTCACACTAACGGTTTGCGGTGAATCAAAGCAGGTAACTTTTTCCGGGGCAGTTATACTCACCACTTTTGCATCGGCAGGTGTGGGCTGGTAAATAGCCCTGCCATACACTTCTACAAAAAAACCTGCAACAGGATCACCTGAAGAACTAAAGTTAAATGCAGAGGTGATAGTAGGATCTGTATCAACATCATATTCCCAAACCACATCATCATTAAGATCCGGGCCGTCTGTAAACAGCCACCTGGTACCGGTACCCGCAACTGAGAAACTAACCCCTATAAAAAATGTTTGGTACCCGTTAAAGTAGTTGTCCAGGTTTTTTACCAAAGATTTAAAAACATTTACAGAATCACCTACCCTGAGGGAAAGTGTATCAATCTTATTAGCAGCCCCGTTTGCAGGAAGATTAACGGTACCCAGCAGAACAGGAGGTACTACCGGTATCTCATCATACGAAGTAGCATCGGGATTCACTGTAGTTAAATATATTTTTGCTGTTACGGCAGGCGCATTCGCAAGCCTGTATATCCCCAGTTTTACCAATGTAAGCCCAAGCGAATCAGCATCGCTTATATATTCATCCGGAACACTTACATCATCAAAGAGAATGATTGGCGTATTGGTTGCAGCCCCCAACCCGGGATTATAAACATAACCAGATATGCTGTTGCTGAGATACAACGGCGAACTCTGGGCCTTAACAGTTTGTACTGCCGCCAAAGCTGTAATGGACAACAGTAGTGTGTAAATTTTTTTCATCATGTGTAAAGTTTTGACGCCGCAATATAAGAATAATAACTATCGGATGTAAACAATTTATCCCAACAATTAAAATTTTTACCTGAACGGCAGGTGAAACATAAAATACTATATTAAAAACAATAGAACAAAAAGATTGAAATTCCTATTCCTGCCTTACCCATATATTGTTTTTATAGTTCAAATCAGGAAAAACTTTATCGGGGTCTATCACCACTTTGTACAATTTTTCTGTGATAGGCAATTTTATTTTAAAAGAAGCTGCATTGTTCCAGATCTCTACCGGCAATTTTACAGTGCCGGTAGTGCCTCCTACTGTTTGATATTGCAGTATCACAGGCATGGCCATCTGGTCAAGGTTGGCAATGGTAACATAAGCGCCTTTGGTTACGTCATTGCCGGGATATACCACAGAAAGCACAGACTGGTCAAGCCGGTAATTTTCCATGAACCATTCTTTCCAAAACCAGCTAAGGTCTTCGCCGGTGGCATTGTTCATCGTCCTGAAAAAATCCCAGGGCGTAGGGTGCTTGTATGCCCAGCGTTGTATATACAGGCGGAAAGCATAATCAAACCGCTCATGCCCCACTATTTCATCCCTCAATAACTCCAGCCCTTTGCCGGGTTTGGAATACAGCGTATTGGCAATATTCCTTTCCGCTATCTGGTCAGGCGTGTTCATGATTGGCTCACTGAAAGGATTGAACATATACGCCGCCATCACATCCATGGTATTGGCCAGCTTTTTATATTCCCCGTTATTAAAATCATCGTCAGACAGTGAATTGATAAAGGTGTTGAATCCTTCATCCATCCAGCCGTACTTGCGCTCATTGCTGCCCACTATCATGGGAAACCAGGTGTGTCCAAATTCATGGTCGGTTACGCCGAACAATGCCTGCGTTTCTGCTGCTGCCTGGCAAAACACGATACCGGGATATTCCATACCATTGATATCGCAGGCTACATTGGTGGCTACCGGGTAAGGATAAGCGCCCCACCGCCTGCTGTAATTTTCGATGCAGCCTTTTGTATATTCTGTGGCCCTGCCCCATGCATATTTGCCTTTGCTTGATGGCGGGTACACACTCATGGCGAGTGCAGTTTTGCCTTCCGGTAAATTTATCCTTGCCGCATCCCATATAAATGCTTTGGAAGATGCCCAGGAAAAATCGCGGGCATTGGTAATGGTATAATGCCAGGTAACGGTTGGCGTTTTCGGCCTTACCCCCCCATCGCTGATTTCTTTTTCAGTGCGTATCATTACTGTTTTGTCACTCTGCTTTGCATTTTCCAGCCGCTGGTATTGCAGCGGTGTCAATACATCCACGGGATTTTGCAGTTCGCCGCTGGCCACTACTATATGAGACGAAGGTGCTGTAATGTTCACATCAAAATCGCCGTACTCAAGATAAAATTCACCGGCGCCCAGGTAAGGCAGGGTATTCCATCCGCTTACATCATCAAACACGCACATGCGGGGATACCATTGCGCCACGGCATAAATATTTCCTTCGGCAGTAGGCAAAATGCCGCAGCGGTCCGATCCATACTGAGGCAGGATGAACGAATAGTCAATCTTTATTTTCACTACATCGCCGTTGGGTTTCATAGCATCTTTCAGGCGTACCTGCATCCTTGTATCTGTAATTAAAAAATCCGCCGCATTGCCGTTCAGCTTTACCGAGCTTATTTTAAAGCCCCCGTCAAACGCAGAGGCAGCATCCCCGTACCTGCTGTGCTCATCAACCGGCAGGCGCAGCTGGCCACGGCTTCCTTTTATAAACAAATTCTGGTCAAGCTGCAGCCACAAAAAAGGAAGGCTGTGCGGGCTGTTGTTCTTATAAGTAATAGTAACGGTGCCGGCTATTTCATTGGTTGCTTCATTTAATGAAACAGCTATCTGGTAGTCGGCCCTGTTTTGCCAGTAGCCTGTATTGGGGCTGCCGTCAGCGCTTCTTGTAACGGAGCTTCCCTCTGGGTACAGCAAGGGCGAAAAAAGATCTTTTGGATTATAGCTTGTGCTGAATGAGTCGGGGTATTGGGCACGGGCAGATAGAAAACAAAAGAAAAGGGTACCGGCCAGCAAAACGTTTTTGTGCATTGGTGATAACTATTTTATTAATCGCCGAAGATAAAATAAAATAGCAGGAGGGCAAGCAATTTTGAGCAGGAATTAACCGGAACATGAATAACGCAGGTTAGAATAGAATTGAAGGGTAGAAAGAAACAAGCCAGGCTGCTATTTATTTATTATTTTTACCCCATATATAATCATTGAGCCGGAAAATGAAATTCTTCAACAACACGTTTCTCCTCCGCTTTGCCGTAAGCATCATTCTTTTGATTCATGGCCTTGGCGCCATGTTCAACAATGGCGTAAATGATTTTGGAAATTACTTTTTGGCGCCGGCAGGTTTTGGCAGGTTGGGCGTACCGTTAGCATGGGCTATTAAGCTATCCCATGTAGCAGCAGCCATTTGTTTGCTTACAGAAAGATTTATCAAACCAGCCTGTGCCGTTACCATTCTCATTCTCATTGCAGGTATCTTTATGGTGCACTGGAAAGAGGGCTGGTTTGTGGTAGGTGGTGGCAGAAATGGGGTTGAATTTAACTTCCTGCTCATTTTTGTGTTGCTGAATATTATGCTCTTCCCCTCGCAGCAGGCACAAAAAAAGGGGTAAGAAGATTACACCCGGCAGTTGTATAAGGTTACTTATCTCTACTTAACTGTCAAAATTCTTTTTATAAGAAACCCCCACTACGCCATTAAAGTTTTTGATAGGCGCTGATAATTTTTTGATAGTGATGCATACTGATTTTACCCTCACATCATGCTGATGAATTTTTTCGGCAAGGTCCTGCACCAGTGTTTCAAGCAGGGCTGTGGGTTGTTTCATCCTGCTTTCAATTATTTGATACACTACGGCATAGTCAACCGTTTGTTCCAGCTTTGTAATATGTGCCGGCACATCGGCCACAATATCCACATCCATTTCAAAATTATTCCCGGCTTTTTTTTCTTCTTCGTACAGGCCGTGATAAGCAAAGAATTTGAGATTATGAAGATGGATAGTTACCATGAATAGTTATGAATTAAAGAATAATCAATAATTATTAATCCCTGATTATTGATTATTGGTAGAAGCCTCAAAAAATCAGTGCAACCCTTTTTCGCTTAAGTACCTTTCGGTGTCTAATGCAGCCATGCAGCCACTGCCTGCTGCCGTTACTGCCTGGCGGTAAGTTTTATCCTGCACATCGCCTGCTGCAAACACACCTTCTATATTTGTTTTGCTGCTGCCCGGTATGGTTTTGATATAGCCTGCTTCATCCATATCTAACCAGCCTTTAAAAATATCGCTGTTGGGCTGGTGGCCAATCGCAACAAAAAAAGCGCTTACCGGAATTTCTTTCTTTTCACCGGTCTGGTTATTCTTTATTCTTACCGATTCTACTTTTTTATCGCCAATTACTTCTTCCGTTTCATTGTGCCAGTACACGGTAATGTTGGGTGCATCCAGCACACGCTGCTGCATTATTTTGCTCGCCCTCATCTCCCCTTTCCTAACGATCATGTGTACATGCGAGCATATCTTTGATAAATACAGCGCCTCTTCTGCAGCCGTATCGCCGGCGCCTACTATCGCTACTTCTTTCCCCCTGAAAAAGAAACCATCGCAAACGGCACAGGCGCTCACACCATAGCCATTCAGTCTTTGTTCGCTTTCGAGACCCAGCCATTTGGCAGAAGCCCCTGTTGAAATAATGACCGCATTGGCCTCTATCCACTTTTCTTCATCTACCTGCACTTTATACGGCTGTGATGAAAAATCAACTTTGGTAGCAAGGCCATAGCGTATATCAGCACCCATGCGCTTTGCCTGGTTTTCAAAATGCACCATCATTTCCGGACCCTGTATGCCTTCGGGGTAACCGGGATAGTTTTCCACTTCGGTAGTAATAGTAAGCTGGCCGCCGGGCTGTATGCCCTGGTAAAGCACAGGGTGCAGCCCCGCCCTGCTGGCATAAATAGCCGCTGTATAGCCTGCCGGCCCGGAACCGATTATTAAACAATTCACTTTTTCTGCTTCGCTGGTACCCATATATCTTTTAGTAAAATTTTGAATGCGAAATTAAGGTGTGCAAATCAATAATGATGATGCGCAATATGGCTGTGGATTACTTAGGCACAACCAATGTTTTAAACGAAGCGCCATACCCGTAAAAAGCGCCCAGTGCACCATTGCTGATATTGCCGATAACTGTATTGGGTTGTCCAAAAGGGTTGCCTATATTTTGATAGGCAAATTCCCATGTGTTCCAAAAAGTGTAAGTGGCTTTATCAATATTGCACAATTTGAATGTAACCGTATCGCCCCTGTTGAAAAAATTATCTTTCAACAGTACCCTGTTGTTCCTGTCAATGCCGGGCAATATTTGCAATTCATAGGTGCTGCCGTCTATCACCTGGTCGTCAAACACAGAATTTTCACCGGGCCAGAATGGCTGATCATTTCTTTTTGTGAAATAACGGATATAATTGCCCAACCCCGGCGGGTCAGTAACCCTCACTGTTACAATCACCCTTGTGGTATCTTCCTGGTAAGGCGCTTTTTTCCACCATAATGAGTCCGGTTTTTTCGCCAGCAGCGGAATGGTGGTAGTAGCTGTATATTCTTTGCCGTTGGTTACCACTCTTAATGTATAAGCAGTATTGAGCTCTCCCACGAAAGCTGTAGCCAGGTCTGATGAATCAATACTGTAGGCATACAATTTTATATCCGGGGAGGCAGGCACGCCCGGCGGCACCGGCACAATGCGCTCCTTCAGCTTATGTGTAACCCTTCCGTTCGAGATGAAAACTTCTGCATTGTGTATAAAAGTGCTTTCCGCAATGGCAGTATCAATGTGCCCGAAATATTCCAGTGAATGTGTCAGCACCACCTGCGGCGCCAGGCCATTTTCAATGCCGGCATCCACCACCACCAGTTCGTCTGCATGTTTCAGATCAAAATTGATTTTCTTTTCGCAGCTGATGATGAAGATACTGAGTAATATAGCTATAATAAGTTTATGCATTTCTCAAAATTAATTGAGGATTACAGGTCAGGCACCCAAAGTTAATCCGGTCTGACCTTCGGTGCCGACCGGGAATCATACCTGTTCATAACAATTATAAAAATCCATATAAAAAATCCCCGGCAATAACCGAGGACTTCCATACTATCACAATTAAAATCAATTAACCTAAGTAAGCCTTCAGTGCCCCGCTGTACCTTGCTTTTTGCAAACGCTTGATCGCCCTTTCTTTTATCTGGCGGATGCGCTCCTTGGTAAGGTCATATTTCTGACCGATCTGCTCAATGGTCACGCCATTTTCACCATCCAGGCCAAAATAAGCATTTACGATTTCTGCTTCCCTCGGGCTTAATGATTTCAACACCCTGCGGATCTCGTTCCTCAATGAATCATGCATCACATCTTCATCGGTTTCGGCAGAGCCTTTCAGCAGGTCACCCATGGCCACATCTTCCGCTTCATGCACGGGTGCATCCAGCGAAGAGTGACGGGTATTGCTCTGGAAAATATTGTTGATCTCGGTTTCGCTCATTTCAAGCAGTTCGGCCAGCTCCTCGGTAGAAGGCTCCCTTTCGTGCTCCTGCTCAAAAGCCATGTAAGCTTTGTTGGCTTTATTATAAGTACCAATCTTATTTTGCGGCAAACGCACCAGCCTGCCCTGTTCGGCCAAAGCCTGCAGGATAGATTGGCGGATCCACCAAACTGCGTAAGAGATAAATTTAAAACCCTTGGTTTCATCAAAACGCTGGGCGGCTTTTATCAACCCCAGGTTTCCTTCATTAATCAAATCACTTAGTGAAAGCCCCTGGTGCTGGTATTGCTTGGCAACAGACACCACAAAACGAAGGTTGGCCTGCACCAGTTTATCAAGTGCACGCTGGTCGCCCATTTTGATTTTTTGTGCTAAAATGGTTTCCTCCTCAGGTGTAATCATGGAGATCTTTGAAATTTCCTGCAGGTACTTTTCAACCGCCTGAGAGTCACGGTTGGTAATTTGGGTTGCAATTTTAAGTTGCCTCATTTGCTATGTTTAAGTTCAGAATGTATGCCAATATTATATAAGACAGCCGGAGGACAGAAATTGTTGCAGAAAGGGGCAAAATCCTGTCCGGTAAGCAAAAATGCCTGCAAAGATACAATCGGATTTTTGTTTTTCATAACCGAATTGAAAAAGAGCCGGAAATATTAACACATTTTGTGCATAAAACCGCCGGTTCAACCCTTTCCGGTTGATACTTACAGCAATACCCGGGATACAGGCATTAAAAATCCCCGCTTTTAATAACGGGGATTTCTCATATAAGTTTTTTAGAAAATCATTTGTTTTTGACGCAGGCTGTTCAAAGAAGGGTCCAGTTCAATAGCCTTGTCGCACATACCCTGCCCTTTTTCTTTTTGCCCCATTTTTTGAAAACAAAGACCGGCCTGGTACAGCGCTTTACCGTCTTTCCCGTCCAGCTCCATCAGCTTTTGGCAATAGCCCAAAGATTTATCATACATCCTTCCATTGTAAAAGGCTTCGGCCATATCCCGGAGCAGCGTTTTATCGTTTGGCTTTTTTTCCAGCAGGCCCAGCAGTAATTTTTCGCCCTGGTCTGCCTGTCCTGAAAACATATAAGCATACCCAAGGTTTTCTACAAAGTCATTTTTCCGGGGGTAGCCTTTTTCTGCCGCTTTATTGAAAAACACCACGGCATCCTTGTAGTTTTCCTGGCTGTAATATAGAAGGCCCAGCTCGTAGATCCATGTATTTTTTTCGCTGTTCAGCACCACCGCTTTGTTGTAATACGGAATGGCATTTTTGTAATCTTCCATATCCAGGTAGCTTCTTGCCAAAGTATAAGTGGCCTCTGCATCAGTGGGATTTTTTGAAAGGTATTTGGTCAATCCTTTTATTGCAGCGCCGTAATCTTCGTCATTGTAGCTGCACATGGCTTTTATTTTTTCCGCACTTAAACAAGTGGTGCATTTATCAGCCATTTCTTTGGCCTTTGCATACATGTGGTAATCATAATATAACTGCATCAATTCCTGCACGGCAACCGTGTTGTTCGGCTCAAGCTCCAGCACTTTGCTGAATTGTGCCATTGCTTTATCGGTCTTTCTCATCGAAAGGTTTACATAGCCGTTTTCAATATAGGCTTCTTTGAACCCGGGATTGGCTGCTATGGCTTTGTCAAAATACGATGAGGCCACCAGGAAATGACTGGCTGTTTTTTCTTCAATGCCTTTTTGAAAATAAGAATCCGGGGATTCCGGTGTTTGGCAAATGGCCTGGATTGCAGCCATTGTGCACAGTGAGATTGTCAGGATACGTTTCATAAGTGATATTGGATTTTGCAAAAACTATTCCGCCTTTTTACAGGCTTAACGGAATATTACACTTCCTAACGCCGGAAGCTGGCAGTTTATTTCATACAGGCCCGATTTTTTATCAACCAGCTTTATAGCGGGAGAAGGGTTAAACACATTGCCAGCCCCATAATAATCAGCAGCATCACTATTAAATATTTCTTCCCATTGTGATTTTCCATATACTTCCACTTTCCAGTCCCTTCTTACAACAGGCGTGGTATTCAGGATAATTAAAATATCATTTTGTGGATATTTTCCTTTACGCCGGTAGCACATGATGCCCTCTGCCCGGTGGTTAAGGTCAATCCATTCAAAGCCGCCCATTTCAAATTGCTTTTCATACAAGGCTGGCTCTGACCGGTATAAATCATTGAGCGCCTTTACACATGCCTGTAATTTTTTATGTGGCTCATATTGCAGCAGCCCCCAGTCCAGTTCTGTTT
>JBEHYP010000129.1:0-10262 GCA_048498115.1 Bacteroidota bacterium
CCCAAACCGGAATAATTTTCTTTGAGAATATAATACAAGCCGCGGGTGAGCGGATATCTCCTTGATGCAATACCGGCCTGCGTGGGCTTTATGTACGGTGAATCTATACAAACATCGCACCGGATATACGCAATTTTAAGTTTTTTTAGCATACGGACCTGCGCTGTATCTTCAGGGTTGCCAATCCAGCTGATGCCCACCATGCCAATAGCATTTTCATTAGCTGCTATATAGTCCAGCACTTCTTTGCTGTTGTGCACTGCCTGTACCCTGCTGCTGTCAAACTGTTTCCCTTTTAACAGGCTGTCCATTGCAAAACGCACCGTACTGGTGGCATTTAATCCGTCAAACACTACTTTTTTATCACCACCCTGCCCGGTTAGTAATTGCTGCAGTTGTTGCAGGGTAAAAACAGAATCACTGCTTTTATTGTTCACTACCACGGCAATAGCATCGGCGGCGATTTTTTCACTGCGTGGCACATAATGCAAGGTATCTTCAAAATACCTTGCTTCCTGCGGCGTAAGGCCACGGGTAACAATTGCCATTCTCGTGGCCGAATCCCTGAACAGGTCTTTGAGGCAATCCGCTTCAGGCTTATAAGCTGCATTGATTTTTGTGCCGGGATAAAGCGCTTCAAATACTTTTATCTCTTCTTCTATCACAGGGCGAAAAGATTCATCTGCGCTGATCTGTATAGTACCCTTTGTGGGTGTGTCCAGTGCACCGGGTTGTTTTGGTGTGTTACTGCATGCAAAGAGCAAACAGGATGACCATAGCAATATGACGTAATCAGTGCGAAGGATGGAAGCACAGATACAGCGGATAAAATAGATAAAACGGATATTATCCGCTATATCCGCAACAATCCGCTCTATCAGCGTTCCTGTCTTATTCATCATCATCATTCCCTGAAATAATTTTTTTTATATCCCCTGTATATCCTGTACCCTCCATATACCCAGCATACGGCGGCAAATATTTTTATCAGCACAGCATCATAGCGGCTGAGAAATTCTTCTGTGTAGCGTGTGGGAAACATAAAGAAACAACCGGCAATGATGATAAAGATGCCCATGCCGTAATTGGTGATGGTACGCATCTGCGACAAGCCCCTGTGGCGTTCGCTCATTTGATCTTTTTCAAATTCTTCCAGAGCCATTGGTTATTGTTTTTATAAATGGGTTGGCAAAATAATTCATTTTTTGTTTTTCCGGTGAGATGCCGGGCCTGGCCTTCGGTACCGACCGGTCATTCATTGGCGGCAAAAGTTACAGGAAGATAATAATACACCGGCACATCCCTGCCGCCTTTCTTGCCGGGGTTCCAGCGGGGCATTTTTTTTAGCACCCTTATCACTTCTTCATTAAAAGCGATGCCGCCATCTTTTAATACATCAAAACTTTGCAGATTGCCGTCAAACCCTACCACAAATTTTACCTTTACCTGTACCGTACTGCCTTCACCCATTTCCCCAGGCGCATGAAGGTTTCGCTGCAAAAAACTTACCAGTGCTTTTGCACCACCGGGAAAAGACGCCTGTATATCAGGATTATCAACCGGCGTACTATTATCAATTGGTGGTTCCGGTGTTGGAGGGGCATCTCCGTTTCCAGCAACCATGGGCGCCGGGTCAATATCACCAGGGCCCTCAATACCAGTCATAACATTGATGCTGCCGGCAAGCGAATGAGAAATATCATCCAACGTATCAGTTCTTTTTGTGCTGTCAACGATCACAAAGCTTGATACATACTTTTTCTGTGAAGAAGCAACCGCGGTTTGAGATTTTGTTTTGGGTTTATCCAATGGCTTATCATCATTTTTTATTTCCCTTACCATAATAGAATCTTTATAAAATACAGCATAACCAGGAACATTTTTCTTCTCCGGCAAAAAACTGAATGCTGAAAACAATGCTGCCATTGAGAGCATGATGCACAAAGCAGTTTTCACACGGTTGGGATAAAATTTACGAAGCATATAAGCGCCGTATTGCTTATTCCTGTTTTCAAATAATATATCAAGCACATCGCTTGTGAGAATGGTATTGCTGTTCATGAGAGTTGGTTTTGAAATGAAATAATATTGTTTCAAAACCGGCGCCGGTGATAGTGAGATGCCTGGGTGAGTTTATTCCATAAACTTCACCCGCGTTCGTGGGTACAGAAAGTATTCGCATTGATTATATTTTTCGTTTCAAGGTGGTCTGTGAAATGGAGATCATTTGGGGTAATAAACTACAGACAAGCGCGGGTGGGACATGCAGGCAAGAATTGCCAACACTTCCTGTCTCCGGCATTCTTGCGCCAAAATCTTTTATTTATACCCTGAACTAAATATGCACTCATTCTTATGCCAAGCAGTTTTTAGGTTATGCATAGACTAGGAAAAGTTATTAATTAGCTATCGCTTTCGGCCTATTATTTAATAAAAAAATGTTTTATATTTACTTGCCGAAGCCCATTAAACACTACTTTTTTATCGCCGTTTCTGCAAGAAGATTTTAATAAAATAACGTGCAAAAAGAGAATGTTCTTTTTTTATTTATAGGAAAATGCCTTTAATTGACAATTTCACAAGTTGCTTTAAACTTTAGTTTTGACCTCGGTTATAAAAGATCGGAACATTGGAAAATATAAATAACCATTTAAATTTTAAAAGTATGAAAAAAACATTCTTTTTGCTCATTCTTCCGGCAGCCATGGGAATTGCAATGAAAGCGCAGGCCCAAAACTGGCTCACCACCGGTAATGCAGGCACCACTTCGGCTAATTTTATTGGCACTACCGATAATGCGCCTTTAAGGTTTAAGATACGTAATCTCAATGCGGGGTTAATAGACAGCAGTTCACACAATACTGCCTTTGGCTACAGAGCCTTAGAGCCTGGTAACGGAGGTGGGACAGGTAACAGCGCCTTTGGGTATAATGCGCTTTTAAAAACTTTAACCGATGGCACCGGGCTTGGTGTTTACAATACCGCTATAGGCACTAATGCACTTCGTTCCAACTTTGGGTTCGCCAATACCGCAAACGGGTATATTGCGCTTTATTCTAACACGTCCGGTGAAGTTAACACTGCAAACGGCGCTTATGCGCTGTATTACAATACTACCGGAAGCTACAATACCGCAAACGGCGTTGATGCGCTGTATTACAACACTACCGGAAGCTACAATACCGCAAACGGAAATCGTGCGCTTTATAGCACTACTACTTCACAATATAATACTGCCGTAGGCTATGATGCCGGCGATAGCTACAATAATGGCTACAACAACGTATTTGTAGGCGCTAACACAGATGTAAACGGCACAGGTTATTATAATGTAATAGCTATAGGGCAGGCTACCGTGGTAGGCGGCAGCAGCATAGCAAGATTTGGCAATTCAGCCACCGGCTCTTACGGCGGCTGGGCAGGCTGGAGCAATGTAAGCGATGGCCGCTTTAAAAATAATGTCAAAGAAAATGTGCCCGGGCTTTCTTTTATCAATAAACTAAAACCGGTAACGTACCACCTTGCTGCTACAGCATTGGATGAATTTTATCACCGCAACAATAAAGACAGCATAGACAAAAAAGCCGAAGAACTGTATACCAAAGCACTGAAAGAAAAAGAGCAAATTACCTACACAGGCTTTGTAGCACAGGATGTGGAAGCCGCCGCCAAAGAATTAGGCTTTGATTTTAGCGGTATAGACAAACCTAAAAACGATAACGATACTTACGGGCTTCGCTATGCCGAGTTTACCGTGCCATTGGTAAAAGCGGTGCAGGAACTAAGTGCAAAAAATGAACAGTTAGAAGCAAGAATTGAAAAACTGGAAGCGCTGTTAAAATTATCAATCGGAAATATTTCTCTCACAGATGCTTCCCTACAGCAGAATACGCCCAATCCTGTAAGAACAAGCACCACTATACCTTATACATTGCCCTCTAAATTCAGCACTGCAAACATTGTAATTACAGATGCAACAGGCAAGCTGCTAAAAACAAGCCCTGTAAATGGTGCAGGCCGTGGCACTTTGAATATAGATATTTCAAAAATTCCTTCTGGAAGTTATAATTATACATTGTATGTAGATAAACAGGTGGTAGGCACTAAACAGTTAGTTATTGCCCGGTAGTCATTTCTCATAAAAGAGTGTTGGAATCCATAAAAACTACCGCTGCCATAAAACACATTTGCTGCTAACAAAAAATAAAGCCCTGCACTTTCATGCAGGGCCTGTTATATCTTTCAGAATAAAAATTATTCTTCGTCCACTTTGATCTTGCCTTTGCTCTTTGCAATCACTGTTTCTGCAATGTTGTTTGGAGCTGGTGCATAGTGGCTGAACTCCATGGTAGAGCTTGCACGGCCTGAAGAAAGCGAACGCAACTGCGTAACATAACCAAACATTTCACTCAATGGAACTTTGGCTTTGATTACCTGCAGGTTGTTACGGCTGTCCATACCTTCCAGCATACCACGGCGGCGGTTAAGGTCGCCTGTTACGTCGCCCATATATTGATCAGGAGTTAACACTTCCACTTTCATGATCGGTTCCAGCAAAGTTGGTTTTGCTTTGCGGCCTGCTTCACGGAAACCGGCCCTTGCACACAATTCAAAGCTCATCGCATCAGAGTCCACATCATGATAGCTACCGTCAAATACACGAACCTTCATATTGTTTACAGGATAACCTGCCAACACACCGGTCGTCATCGCAGTTTCAAAACCTTTTGTAATGGCAGGTACAAATTCTTTAGGAATTGAACCACCAAACAAGTCGTTCACAAACTGGAAGTGTTTGCCTTCGTTTTCTTTCATCCATTCTTCATCGGCAGGGCCAAATTCAAATACGATATCAGCAAATTTACCACGGCCACCGGATTGCTTTTTCAATACTTCCCTGTGTTCAACAGTAGCAGCAAAGGCTTCTTTGTAAGCCACCTGCGGCGCACCCTGGTTCACTTCCACTTTAAACTCACGGCGCATACGGTCAACAATAATTTCCAAATGCAGCTCACCCATACCACGAAGAATTGTTTGGCCGGTATCTTCATCTGTATTTACACGAAGTGTGGGATCTTCTTCCACCAATTTAGCAATGGCCATACCCATCTTATCAACGTCGGCCTGTGTTTTAGGCTCTACAGCGATAGCGATAACCGGTTCTGGGATGAACATGTTTTCCAAAGTAATTGGATGATCTTCATCACAAAGGGTATCGCCTGTTTTAATTTCTTTAAAACCAACCGCAGCGCCAATATCACCAGCTTCGATGAAATCAATTGGGTTTTGTTTGTTGGCAAACATTTTCATGATACGGCTGATACGTTCTTTTTTACCGGAACGAACATTCAATACATAAGAACCTGCATCCAAATGACCGGAGTAGCAGCGGAAGAACGCCAGACGGCCCACAAACGGATCTGTCATGATCTTGAACGCCAAAGCCGCAAATGGTTCTTTAGGGTCTGGTTTACGAACCAGCTCAGCACCGGTATCAGGATCTGTTCCTTTGATAGCTTCGATATCAACAGGAGAAGGCAGGTAGCGGCAAACTGCATCAAGCGCTGTTTGTACACCTTTGTTTTTGAATGAAGAACCGCACATCATCGGCACAATTGACAAATCAATGGTTGCCTTGCGGATGGCTTCATGCATTTCTGCTTCGGTGATGCTGTTGGGATCATCAAAGAATTTTTCCATCAGGTTATCATCATACTCAGCAACCGCTTCCACGAGCTTAGCCCTCCATTCATTTGCTTCTTCCACCATATCTTCCGGTACGGGAATTTCATCAAAGGTCATACCTTCTGTTTCCATGTGCCAGATAATGCCTTTCATTTTGATAAGGTCAACCACGCCTTTAAAGTTATCTTCTGCACCGATCGGCAATTGCAAGGGCACTGCTTTAGAGCCCAGCATTTCAATCACCTGCTTCACTACGTTTAAGAAGTCGGCACCGGCACGGTCCATTTTGTTTACGAAACCGATACGGGGAACATTGTAACGGTTAGCCTGGCGCCATACGGTTTCAGACTGAGGCTCCACGCCGTCAACCGCACTGAACAAAGCGATCAAACCGTCCAATACCCTCATTGAACGTTCCACTTCCACGGTAAAATCCACGTGACCCGGGGTATCAATGATGTTGAAGTTATATTTTTTAGTATCTGCTGTTGCTTTACCAAGCACCGTAGGAAAGTTCCACTGGCAGCTAACAGCAGCAGAAGTGATAGTGATACCACGTTCTTTTTCCTGCTCCATCCAGTCGGTAGTGGCAGCGCCGTCATGCACTTCACCAATTTTATGGATCATACCTGTATATCGCAGGATACGTTCGGTAGTAGTGGTTTTACCGGCATCAATGTGAGCGGCAATACCAAAGTTTCTCTGAAATTTTAAATCAGCCATTGTTTATTTAATTTAAGATTGTAGAATTAATATTTAAGATTTTTTGGAGCCCGGCGGTTGAATTTTGATCAACTTTATTGGCGTCGCACTCTTGTACTATATATCTTTATTGAGCAAAGCGGCTTGTAAGCCATATTCCCGTAGCAACTGCCTGTGGCGGCCGGGGAAATTTGATATGATGATTATGCTACTCTCATAGTACGCTAAATAGTTCAGCGCCAACCAAGATACCTGCTGAAGCTTTTAGCGGCGCAAAAGTAAGGTATTTTTTTGAAGTAAATGCAATAGGAAGGCAGGTTTTTGGCTAACCTTTTGGTCATTGGCCCCGGGCTACGCTGGTCAATTCCCTGTTGTTTCTGCCTGCTTTTTCAACAGGTCATCATTACTTACACCCTTCTTTTTCGACACGTTTTCGGTGAGCTTGCCAAAGTTATAAGTAAGCGCCAGCACCGCACCCCGCCTGATACGGGTATTTACGTTGGTGCTGTAGAAATCAGCATCCCGGACAATATTTTTAAACGCCCTGTCTTTCTCAAAGAAGTTAACACCTCTTAAAGACACGATGAATTTTTCATTGAATAATTTATAATTGAATGCCACATTATACCAGGTATTGAACGGGTAGGTTGTCTGGATAGTAACAGGATCCTTCCACAATCCGATATAATTACTGACACTGAATTTGGAGCTGAACTGGTAACGGTGATTGAAATTGAAATTACCACCCCATCCACTGTTTTGCTGCGCTGTATTTGAATTATTTTTTATACTGCTGTACCGAAGGGAGCCGTTTACAAAAATGCCCCACTTATCAGTGAGCTTGGTATTGAGATTAAAATTAAAACTGCCCGTCAGCTCTTTGCCGATATTGAGGCTGGTGGTTTTTGTAATGCCCGTTTGCGGGTCGTAAGAAATATAATCAAGTATTTTATCATCGCTGTAGCTGCCCTCTATATTAACACCTCCAAAGGTATTGCCTTTGCCATACCGCACCTGTGCCGAAAGGCTGTGAATGGTTTGCGGGCCAAGATTGGGATTGCCAAAGGAGATATTCAATGAATCATTATTAAACACAAAGGGGTTCAGATCCCAGATATACGGCCGTGACAACCGTTTATTATAATTAACAGACAGATTTGTTACATTACTTAATTTATGGGTGAACTGGAAGCTGGGCAGCAGGGTTGTGTAATGGTTTTTAACCCTGGTATTTGAACTGGTAAAATCGCCATCCACATTGGTATATTCTACCCTGGCGCCCATACGAAACCCTGATTTTTTTATTTTAAAATTGTACATGCCATATACACTCATCACATCCTGTGCATATTTGAACTTATCTGTATTGGCCGGGTTCATTTCATACTTATCATTGGCATCGTATTTTACAAGGCTTTCAAAATCGGAGCTGGCCCGGCGCAAAATAGCTTTGGCGCCCGTTTCAACACTGCTGGTTCCTGATAAAGGCAGGGTTTGGTCTGCCTGGATGGTATATTGATTATTCTTTGCATTGCTGTTATTCTGCAAATACCTGTCAGCTGTTGAATAATCCTGCAGGCTGTTTGCATTTGATTCGCTTTTGCCAAACTCACCAAAAAATTTAAATGTAAACTCCCTGCCCTTATTTTTTCTGCCCTTTCTTATGTAATCAGTACCTATGCTGTAACCCGGGTTATTGGCCCTGTTTTCCAAATGATAAAGCCCGGACACGGAGGAGCTGCCGGCAAAATCGGTAGTGATGGTTTGATTATATACATCATTATCATGCCAGCTATCCACGTTTCCATATAAACTAACAGTGGTGACAGAATCAGCCTCCCAGCTTATTTCTGCATTGCCAAACTGCCAGCCCTCTTCATTCCTGCGGTCGCCTGATAATGTTCTTTTGCTAAAGGCAGCAGGATTTGCGGGGATAGTGGTCACCAGGTTCGGCAATGATACAGGATCGGTGCCACCAAAATCATATAAAAGGCTCACGCCTACTTTTCCAAATTTTGCATTGCCGTTCAGTGAAAGGTCATTGAGCTTATCGCTGGTTCTTGAAAAGGAAGAAATGGTGCCGTTGTAGCCAACTACTTTTTTCTTTGTAATAATATTGATAAGGCCGCCCACTCCTTCCCCGTCATACTTTGCCGATGGATTCGTGATCACTTCTATCTTTTGTATCAAGGCACCCGGGAATGCCCTTAATGCCTCTTTTACATTATTGGCAAACATGGAAGTTTCCCTGTTGTTCAGCAGCACTTTAAAATTTGACTTGCCGTTTATTTTAATATTGTCTTCGCCATCCACACTTACAAAAGGTGTTTTGCGCAAAATATCTATTGCTGTTTCTGATTTGCTTGACGGATCGTCTTCTACGTTGAATACAATTTTATCATCTCCCTGCTCCACCATGGGGCGCTGTGTTTTTACCACTATTTCATCAAGTATTGTATTTGTTTTTGTAAGCAGCGCCGGCACTGCCTTTGTTTCGTTGCCGGCGGTTACGGTAATATTTTGTTTGCTCACAGCAAAGCCTGCATGCGAAAACAGTAATGTATAACTGCCGGGATCGGCTTTGGCAAAACTGTATATGCCGTTATCATCGCTGAGTGTGGTTTGCAGCACGCTGGCTGGTTCATTTGCCTTTGTTAACCGCACTGTTACCAACGAAAGCGGCTTGCCGCTGCTGTCTGACACGCTGCCTGAGATGCTGCCCGCCTGCGCATATCCTGCCTGGCAAAAAATGCACAAAAGAATAGTGAACAGGGGAATTAATAGTTTTCTCATAGCTACAGCAATACCGTTTAAAAATTATTGCAGCATAAGATTACGAACAAATTCGTTTATAAAAATCAAAACTTGATGAAAGGAAAGAGAAACAGGTAATGCCCGCCGGTATTTTATACTTTGCTTTAACGTTCTTTACCCCAAGGCCCTTTTATATCCCACTACTAATTTTTTTAATGCTGTTTGGTTTTACCGGAAGTCTGCCGGGCTTAGCCGGGAATTTTTGGGGCTTAACCCCGAATTTGCCGGGCTTAATAAAAGCCGGTTGCCTACCGCTATTTTTCCCCACGCAAACCAATGGCATATTTATTGAAAAACAAAGGATAATACCCGCCGGCAATGCTTCAAAAAACAATTGACCTATGCATGAAAACAATTTTACATGGCCGGTAATCCGTTTGTTGCAGATATCCTTTTTTCTTTTGGCAGGAGGTTATGCACAAGGCCAGTCGGTTGATTTTACTTACAGTTCCCCGGGCAATACATTTATCTGTCATCCCTACAGCATCGTTTTTTCGCAGGCCTGTACAGGCAACCCCCAGGCATATATGTGGAATTTTGGCAACGGCCAGCGCAGCCTCAATGCCCAGGAAACGGTTAATTACAATACTGCAGGCACCTACACTGTTACGCTTACCGCCATTTATTCCACTTATGCCCTCAGCGTTTCTAAAACCATTACCATTGAGCAGGCCCCTTCCATTACTCTTACAGCCGATAAAAATTATTTATGCAATCCCGGCACGGTAAGCTTTACTGCCACCGCCGATTCTTTTGTCACCGGCTATGAATGGAGTTTTGGCGACAGCATTGTTATACAAACTGCTTCAGATACTATCACCCACGAATACACTAATTACGGCACTTTCACAGCCAGGGTAAAAGCGCTTACTTCCACCGGCTGCAGCTCTTCATCAGGGTACAGCATCAGGGTAACGAGGTTTGATATTGCGGGCAGCATGAGCGCAGACAGCGGCTGCATACCGGTGCAAACCACTTTCAGCGTATCTACCAGCCTGCCCGCCGGCGATACTATTTTAAATTATTTATGGGATGCAGGCAATGGCCAGCTCCCAGTTAAC
>JBEHYP010000130.1:0-10107 GCA_048498115.1 Bacteroidota bacterium
GCCGGGGCCGATTATATTATGACACAGATGTTTTTTGACAACCAAAAGTTTTATGCATTTGTGAAAGCCTGCAGGGATATGGGCATTACGGTACCGATTATTCCCGGGCTGAAGCCACTAACTGCCAAAAAGCAATTAAGCATATTGCCCAAAGTATTCCACGTGGATATTCCCACCGACCTTTCTACCGAGGTGATGAAAGCTAAAACAGATGAAGAAGTAGAAAAAATCGGTACCGAATGGCTGGTACAGCAATCAAAAGAGCTGAAAGCATTTGGCGTGCCGGTGCTGCATTACTACACATTGGGAAAACCGAAAGTAATTTATGATGTAGTAAAGGAGATAAAATAAATATTATTACGAAGAAGCCGGCTTTTTAAAGCCGGCTTCTTCGTTTTTCAATGCTGTTCCAGGTTTAATATTTTACATAGCCCCGCTCAAAAACTTGTTGAACCCTTCTTTCATCTCTTCATACAATTTTTTGAATGCAGTGATTTTTCCTATCAGCGCATCGTGGTTGTCAAAAAGACGGTGCTCAATGGCTACCGGATGCTTTTCCGCAAATTTTGCCAATGCCTGCTCATGCACTGTTGCTTCGTGGTTCAGCTCATCAAGCTGTTCCTTTTGTATGATAAACTGGTTTTGAAAATGCTCAACCTCGCTGGTTATTTCAGGTTTTGTGTTTTTACCGGCTACTTCGGCCAGGCGTTCCCGGAAAACCTTTAATTCATCTTCGTAAAAAGAGGATTCTTCCAGCCATGCCTTATGTTCGGCATGCAGGTCATTGATATGGGTTTTGTTGCTCGTCATAATTGTATTTTTTATTTCCGCCGTAAAATTGCAGGTATCCGGCTTCTTAAAAACTGAGCATGCTCTCTGAAAAAACTGATTATTATCAGTATTTTCATAAGGCAACAACCCTTTAAATAACCGGCTATTTCAACAAAGATTTAAACACTTCTTCGTTTACTTTTACCGGGTATTTTTTCTTCAGTTCTTCCACCCATTTTTCTTCCAAGTAATTTTGATAATCGTTTATCACCAGGCCTCTTGCTTCTTCAAAGCTGCGTTGCTGGTTGGCAGGAAACAGTTGCAGTACCTGCACAAAACTGGTGCTGTTATCGTTCGGGTTCACCTGGGGGGCAGTTATCAAACCTGCTGAAGCGGTAACGCCTGCGGGCAACTGCAATTGGGAAATTTCATACCTGCCGGAATCTGCCTGCACCTGCCCTTCGCTTTCTTCTGCAATTTGTTTCCAGTTTTTTCCGCTGCGCAATGAATCTGCTGCATCTTTTGCCGATTGCAAATTGCTGCAGCTGAACAAGAGCACCGTAGCGCTCTCGGCCCACTGGTATTTGCTTTTGCCGGCTTCATAAAACTTTTTCAATCCTGCACTGTCATTGGCTGCTTTGCTCCATACATTTCTTTCCATTACTTCAAAAAGCATATTGCCTTCTTTAAACTCCTGCATCTGGTACTTGAAGTCTTCATTGTATGCTTCCAGGTGCTTTCGGTAATAATCCAGCGCTGTAGTGCTGATAAATTTTTCCAGCAACGCGTTGTTATTTTCCCCTTTGTACACATCAGGATTCAGCTTGTAATCCTTTATAAAATTCAGCCAGTCGCTGCCCGTAACCTTTGATTTGGCAAAACTGAAAACAGTTAATTTGCTGATGGGGTAATTTCCCGCAGTTTTTTTATTACTAACGCTGTCGGCAAAACGAAAAAGCTGTTCATCTTTTACCAGCGGGTTTCTTTTAAAGCTTGTTTTTGCCAATACGCTTTTCAAAAAATTTTCTTTGGCAATATTTATCCTTGCATCCTGCAGCACCTGCTGCTTTAAGGATGCCAGGTATCCTTCATCGCTTTTATCCGCAGGGGTGGGTTTTTGCTGCAGGCGTTTTACAATATGGTAGCCATAGCCGGTAAATACCGGCTTGCTGATATCGCCGTCTTTTTGCAAAGCAAATACGGCATTTTCAAAAGGCAGCTCAAACTTCCCGGTGCCAAACTCAGCCATTTCTCCGCCGGTCAGATAAGTTATCCTGTCATCGCTGTATTTTTTTGCCAGTTCAGCAAAGTCGGCGCCGCCCTGCAAAAGATTATAAACAGAATCGGCCAGTTTTTCTACCCTGTCTTTTTGCTGCGGGCTTGCACCGGGCGGCAATGCAAATAATATTTGCGCTATCCTCCAGCGCCCGGCGCTTTTTCTTTCACCGGCATTTTTAAAAACATGCAGCGTGGATTTGGTGCGGAACACTTTGCTTGCTTCTCCCGCCTTTAAACCATATACCAATGTTTCAATATCATAAGGCAAAGAAAGTGCGGTGATATATCCCAGGTCTTTTCCTTTCACAGGGATCAGTTGCTGGCTTATTTCATCCACTATTTCATCGTAATTTGTTTTGCCTTCGTCCAGCTGTTTTTTTATTTGTTCAATGGCCTTATGCGCTTTTATGGTGTCTTCAGGGATCATCCTGTCGTTTATCGTAACATAAAAATGCAGCAGGTGAATGTCTTTCTGGCTGCGGTCAAATGCTTCGTTTACCAGGCGGTTCACTTCTTTTTCGTCATTCAAATAACCTTCGTCCACCTGGCTGCGAAAATTCTGCACATCATACTTTAATTGCTGCAGGGTATCCAGCCGCAGCTCTGAAGCGGCTTTCACTTTCAATTTAAATTTTGAATACAGCTCCAGGTATTCCCTCAGGGCTTTTTCTTTATCTTCAACAGGTGTTTTATTTTTATTGTAAGCCCTTATAAATTCATCCCTGCTTACAGCATCGGTGCCATAGGTAAAAAGCGTTTGGGAAAAGCCCTGCATTACTGCAGATGAAAAAATAAGCAGTGCAAAAAAATGCTTCATGGTATGGCTGTTTGCGTTATTTGGTTTTGGTTGAATTTATTTTTACCTGCAGCAAATCGTCTATCTGCGTCAGCGTAAGTTTTTTGCCGATGATATTTTTGTCTTTGTCCAGTAAAAATATAGTGGGTGTCATGGTTACATCATACAGCTGGCGGAAGCTGGGTTTTTGTGCTGCGTTGTCTGCTTCTTCCATTTCTTTGGTCTGGTACACATTTGTCCATTCGCCAAGGTTGTGATCATTAATGAATTTTGTCCATGCTGCTTTCACGTTCTCTTTTGAGTCGGCAGACAGCACGGCAAATACTTTTACCCCCTGTTTCTTCCATTTCGCTTCATAGATGGAATCAAGCCTTGGTACTTCTTCCTTGCAATGGCCGCAGTTGGGGTCCCAAAAAACAACCACGGTGTAATCTGCATTCAGGTTATAAAGAGAAGTTGCTTTGCCTGCCGTATCCAGCATTTCAAGGTCGGCAGCCCTGGCGCCCACCAGGTTTGCCATCAGCATATAAGCCCTGCGGCTGATGGTTTCCATTTGCTTTTCATTGAGCCAGCTGGTAAGCCCCTTGCTGTGGTATTTTTCAAACAGGTGAACAAACACCGCATCCAGGCCCATATATTTTGGATTGATGTATTCATCAGTAGCCCAGTTCAAAATGAACTTGTACATTTCGGGACAGGTACGGGCCAGCAGCAACTGATAATCCATTTCTTTGATGATGCTGTCCGGGTGCTGTATCAAAATTTCACGGTAATATTTTTCAAACTTGGGTAAAAAGAAAGGCGAACGGATAATGCGTTCATCCATGAACGTTACCCCATCCCAGTAATGGGCTTTGTAATTGTAATAATTCTCTACTGAGTCTGTATGTGTTTGGGGATTGGGGTGTAATATCGGCGCTTCCTTCATGGCATTCAATATCGCTGCCAGCATTGACCCCGGCTGTGTTTTCATAATATCTTCCCGGTAATCGTTCAATTCTTTGTTTAGGCGGTTGTAGTTGGCCTCATGCAATGCAGAATCCGCCTTGGTTTTGCTTTCGTTATAAGCTTTTCTTTCCTGCTCCCATGCCTTTCCTTTCAGCGCTACATTTTTTTGATATTGCTGGAACAATATATTTTCTTTTGAGCCGGTGATAATGGTTTTGTTGACCAGGTCGGTGCTGTCTTCTATTTTTATATTAATGGCGCTTTGGTCCTTATCAATAAAAAAATCAACATACTTTGTTTTGCCGGGGAGAAATACAGAATAGATACCGCCGGGCAGCCTGCGCTTGCCCTCAAATACGGCAATGCCTTTATTGTTTACGGCAGCAGAATCTTCAATATTGAAATTTTTGCCGCTGTAGTAGGTGAGAAAGGCTATACCCGAAGTATAACCCGGGGCATTCAGCGTTATCTTAAAGCTTTGGGCGCCGGGTGTTTGAGCATCGGCAATAAGCGATGAAAAACAAACCAAAAATGGTAAAAATAATCTCTTCATAAATTTATTGATAAGGTTTACAAAAATATCCAAAATCAATGGTTTAGCTATATCCTGCTAAAATAGCAAGTTTAAAAATTACAAATCATTAACAAAACCGGTTATCCTAATTTTGCCGCTGTGAAAAGAAAAAAATTTACGCTGGAAAAAGTGCCGGTTACAGGCTATGCTTCTGAGGGAAAATCGCTGGCAAGGGTGGAGGGCAAGGTGATTTTTATTGAAGGCGCTGTGCCCGGTGATGTGGTAGATGTATTTGTAAGTACCAATAAAAAAGACTGGGGCGAAGGCAGGGTTACAAAAATTCATGAATATTCAAAGGAAAGAACGGTCCCCTTTTGCCGGCACTTCGGCACCTGTGGTGGTTGCAAGTGGCAAATGCTGCCTTATGAAAAACAATTGCAATATAAGCAGCAGGAGGTAGAGCAGAATTTTAAGCGTATTGGTAAGGTACAATTGCCTCCCGTTATGCCGATTGTGGGCAGCGATGCCACAAAATATTACCGGAACAAGCTGGAGTTTACCTTCAGCAATAAGCGCTACCTCAGCAGTGAGGAAATTGAAAAGGCAGGCGAAATAAAGCAGGAAAATGCACTGGGCTTTCATGTGCCGAGGATATTTGATAAGGTGATTGATATTTACGAATGTTATTTAATGGATGATGCGAATAATCAAATCCGGAACAGCATCCGTGATTTTGCCAGAGAAAATAACTACAGCTATTACGATATCAAACAACACACCGGCTGGCTGCGGAATATCATCATCCGCTATTGCAGCACCGGCGAGCTGATGGTGAATGTTTGCCTTGGCTACGAAGATGAACCGGAAAGAAAAAAACTGCTGGATTTTATTCTGCAAAAAGTTCCATCCATTACCACATTGCTGTACACCATCAACCCCAAATGGAACGACAGCATTTATGACCTGGAGCCTAAAGCTTATTTTGGCAAAGGCTACGCAACAGAGCAGCTGGAAGAATATAAATTCAAGATCGGGCCTAAGTCTTTTTTTCAAACCAATACAAGGCAGGGAGAAAGATTATATCAAATCACGAGGGATTTTGCAGGGCTGACCGGCAGCGAAATTGTGTATGACCTGTATTGCGGTACCGGCAGCATCGGCATTTTTGTAAGCAGGCAGGCAAAAAAGATCATTGGTGTGGAAGCGGTGGCTGCTGCCATTGAAGATGCAAAAGAAAATGCAGCATTGAATGATATTCAGCACGCGGAATTTTTTGCAGGGGATGTAATTGATATTTGCAATGACGATTTTTTTGCAGCGCATGGCAGGCCCGATGTTGTTATTACGGACCCTCCCCGTGCAGGCATGCATGCCAGGCTGGTAGAGAAACTACTGGAGATTGCAGCACCTAAAATTGTATATGTTAGCTGCAATCCTGCCACGCAGGCCCGTGACCTAGCGCTGCTGGATGAAAAATATTCGGTAGAAAAAATACAGCCGGTAGACATGTTTCCGCATACGCACCATATAGAATGTGTGGTGTTGCTGAAATTGAGAGAAGGGCTTAGCCACGAATCACACTAATCTTCACAAATAGTTTATTCGTATGCATTCGTGGAATCAGGGGCTGCCAAATCATTCATGGCTTTTCTTTAACTTGTTGCTGAATTAATAAAGATCTCCATGAAAAAGTTTTTGCTTGCTTTTATTTTTGCGCCTCAATTTCTTTCATCTCAACCCGTACCCACTGCTTTTAACAAGCCTCCCGAATGGAGCAAGCATGCCATCTGGTACCAAATATTTGTGGAACGCTTTTATAATGGCGATAAAAAAAATGATCCCACTTTAGAGAACGTTCAGATCCCGGGGGAAACAAATTATCCTGCGGATTGGAAAATTACACCGTGGACGCAAAACTGGTTTGGCCGGCAGCAATGGGAAAAGAACCTGGGCAAACCGTTTAGCGCAACGACCGGCTACCGCCGCTATGGCGGGGATCTGCAGGGTGTGCTTGATAAATTGGATTATTTACAACGGTTAGGGATAAACGCTTTATTCATCAATCCTGTAAACGATGCCCCTTCCCTGCACAAGTATGATGCAAGGAATTATCATCATATAGATGTGAATTTTGGCCCGGACCCGGCTGGCGACAACAGGATTATTGCTTCGGAAGATCCCGGTAACCCTGCTACCTGGCAATGGACAAGCGCCGATAAGCTTTTTTTACAATTGATAAAAGAAGCACACAAGCGAAAGATGAAAATCATCATGGATTATTCATGGAACCATGTGGGCAGGCTGTTTTGGGCGTTCAGGGATGTTGTAAAAAACCAGCAGCAGTCAAAATACAAAGGCTGGTTTGATATTATTTCTTTTGACGACCCGGCCACGCCGCAAAACGAATTTGACTATGGAGGCTGGCTGGGCAATAAAGCGCTGCCGGAAATTAAAAAAGTGGATATTACCACCGAACGTGTCAATGGGCATCCCTACGAAGGAAATATAAATGAAGGCGCTAAACAGCACCAGTTTGACGTAACAAAAAGATGGATGTCGCCCGATGGCAATGTCGCCAATGGTGTGGACGGCTTCAGGCTGGATGTGGCCGACCAGGTGGGCCTGGGCTTTTGGCGGGATTTCAGAAAGTATGTAAGGAGCATTAACCCTGATGCCTATTTAACAGGTGAAATTTGGTGGGAGGGATGGCCGGATAAATTGATGAACCCCGCGCCTTACACACAGGGCGATGCATTTGATGCCGTGATGTTTTACCAGGCATATAAGCCAGCCCGTTATTTTTTCGCCAATACAAGGATCCAATACAGCGCTCCGCAGTTAAAAGAAGCATTGGAGCATGAATGGAGCAGGCTGCTGCCGGACAATCTTTATGCGATGATGAATGTATCCTCTACGCATGATGCGCCAAGGCTGCTTTCTGATTTTTATAATGCGAACGATTATAAAATCCATGCCACGCCTAATGACAGCCCTGCGTACAGGACAGGCAAGCCTGATGCAGAAACATATAAAAGGCTGCGGCTGTACCTTGTGCATTTATTTACCACGGTAGGTGCACCGCAAATATGGAATGGCGAAGAAATGGGCATGTGGGGCGCCGATGATCCACACAACAGAAAACCGCTGATGTGGAAGGAATTTACTTTTGAAAACGAAACAAGAAATAATTTTCAGCCGGGCAAAAAGCAGTACGATAAAGTGGCATTTAACCAGGAGCAGTTTGACTGGTATAAAAAATTAATTGCTATAAGAAAGAGTAATCCCGTGCTGTCAGCAGGCGGCATTGATATTTTTGAGGCGGAGGGCAAAAAGCTTGGATACAGCAGGAGTGATGGTAAAACAACCATTATTGTATTATTTAACCTGGAGCGAACAGAGCAGGAATTTAACCTGCCGCCTGCCGGTTATATTGATTTGCTTACATTGAAAAAATACGGCAGCATAAAAAATATTTCATTGCCGCCTTTATCTGCAGTTGTTTTAAAAAAGCAACCGTAAAAAACATAGTTCCATTACATTTGCCGTTTATTTATAACGAAATGGATTTTGATAAGCTTCCAAAAGCAGAATTGCACCTGCACCTTGATTGCAGCCTCAGCTACGGGGTGGTGAAGAAGCTTGACCCTGCTGTAACGGAAGAGCAATACCGGCATGAGTTTATTGCCCCCGAAAAATGTGAAGACCTGATGGATTTTTTGAAAAGAGCGGTAAAAGGATTTTCATTAATGCAGACAAAAGAAGCATTGCAACTGGTGGTATTTGATCTGTTTGAACAATTGAAAAAAGACAATGTTATCTATGCTGAAATAAGATTTGCGCCATTGCTGCATTTGGAAAAAGGATTAACAGCTTATGAGGTGGTGCAAACAGTGGAGGCCGCCACCGCAAAAGCTGTACAACAGTCGGGAATAGAAGCCAGATTGATCTTGTGTACACTCCGCCACTATACCGAAGAGCAAAGCATGGCAACAGTAAAACTGGTGGAACAATTTGCAGGCACTTATGTGGCAGGTTTTGATATTGCAGGCGATGAAGCAGGTTGCCCCGTTACCAATCATGTGAAGGCATTCCGGTATGCAAAGGAAAAAGGATTGCATATCACCGCACATGGTGGGGAAGCTGCGGGGCCTGAAAGTGTTTGGGAAGTATTGGAATATTTTAAACCCACCCGTATTGGCCATGGGGCAAGAAGTGCAGAAGATGCCGGGCTGATACAGCATTTAAAAGAGAAAAAAATCCATTTGGAAATATGCCCCAGCTGTAATGTGCAGACAGCCATGTATGAAACATACAAAGATCATCCTGTTGACAGCCTGAAAAAAGAAGGGGTTTTGCTTAACATTAATACCGATTGCCGCACCATTGTTGACATCACCCTCAACAGGGAATACAACAAGCTGCACAAAAATTTTGGCTGGACAAAACAGGATTTTTATGAATGTAATGTAAATGCCCTGGAAGCGGCTTTTATACCCGAAACGTTAAAAACGTCCCTGCTGGCAAAGCTAAAAGAAGGCTATAAATAATTTCTTTTTACATTAAATAACCCGGGGATTTCCTTTTATCAGCCAACAATTACGAAATTGCGGTAAACTCTATTGAAAAATGCGCAGGACCACACCCATTGTTTTAAACCTTATTATTATAAATGTGCTCGCCAACCTGGCGCAGCGGATAGTTACTGCCGTTAATATCACCGACTGGGGAGGGCTGCATTATTTTTTTGCTGCCGGGTTCAAGCCGCACCAGCTCATCACCCATATGTTTTTGCACGATGATAAAGGCTTTGCCCATATCTTTTTCAACATGTTTACCCTGTGGATGTTCGGCAGCTTTTTAGAAAACTATATCGGCAGCAAAAGATTTTTGTTTTTTTATCTTATCTGCGGCCTGGGTGCTGCGCTGCTTACGCAACTTACTATTCCTTTCAGCGCTGAAACCTATGCTAAAAGTGCCGAGGGCATTCAAACCGCATTGATGAATAATGCTTCTAAGGCGCAGGTGATTGAAGCGGTGAAAGAGCAATATTTAATGATAGGCGCTTCCGGTGCTATTATGGGGGTAATGGTGGCTTTTGCATACCTGTTTCCCAATACTGAAATGTATATTATGTTTATCCCGATACCGGTAAAGGCAAAATATGTTATCCCGGTGTTTATTTTGATTGATCTTTTTGGCGGCCTGTATCAAACTGCCGGGGATAATGTAGGCCACTTTGCCCATCTTGGCGGCGCCCTTGTTGGCTTTATTCTTGTTTATTTCTGGAACAAAACCAACCGTAAAACGTTTTATTAACCTTAACAGTTTTTAAAACAGGGAAATGTAAATTTGTAATACAACCGTAGCTATGGGGGAATCAGACAGATATTTAGATTACAAACGGCCCGGCAGAAAATTTACTTTGGGCGATGATAACAATGCGCTGGTGGCGCTGGTTATCATCAATATCGTTTTTTTTATATTGCTGCAGGTTATTGAAGTGGTTTATGCCAACATGCAGGGCGGTCAATCGGCTTTTGAGTCAGAAGCATTGCCGTATTTTCAATTGCCTGCCCAATTGTCCCAATTGCTGGTAAAGCCATGGACGCTGCTAACGGCCATGTTTACCCACTTTTCTTTTTGGAACATGCTGGGCAGTATGCTTTGGCTCTGGGCCTTCGGGTATATTTTCCAGGAGCTGACCGGCAATAAAAAATTAATCCCCCTTTACATTTATGGCGGGCTGGCAGGAGCCCTTGTTTTTATCATTGCTGCCAATACATTGCCTGCCCTGCGTCCG
>JBEHYP010000131.1:0-9972 GCA_048498115.1 Bacteroidota bacterium
CTGCCCAAGGGAAATGCTAGGAAAACTTATACCGCTGTTAGCAAATACATATCCATTTTTGTCACAGTTTCCCACCCATATTGCACTAAATGTATTTTGTATGGTCCATTGGTCAAGCTTAATGCCGTTGTATGCCACTTCCAAATCAATATGCGTAAAATTATTCGACATACAATTAAGCAATTTTATACCATAAGAAAAAGGATACATGTTATTTGTAGTTGGAATAGTGGTATTGCTGAATGCACCATTTATGGTGCAAAAAACAGCCTGTGAAAGAAAAGCCCCTGCACCCGTGGCAGATACGGCAACAAGGTGCATCCTGCTATCCAGCGGCCTGTAAATAGTAACTGCAGTTGAAGGTGAAGCAGTAGTTTGATAATTGGCAGGCACATAACCATTATTAGCTATAATATCAAAATCAACGCCATTCAGAGGGAAATCGGAATCACTAATGCCCCACTGAACTAATGCTGCATTTGCATTTCCATAGAATGCAAGTCCTTTAAATTTCCAATAAAACACATCCGTGTTTGGCCACCTGAACAGTAATCCCGGGTTCCCCGAAGTTAATGCTGTGCTGTTATTTATAAAAATAGTGGCATTACTCCCGGCAAATTCAATTCCTTCTCTTTGAAATGCTTCTTTCCAGTCCGCATTTGTCAGATTAGGCAATTCAACACTAAAATCAATAGTCTGATTACCTGAAGTTGCATAAAAACCCGACCTGAAATATAATGTGCGTTTGTTTTGGGTTAATAATTTTAATGCCCCTTTAATGCCCGCCGAGCCATCAGATGACCTCCACGGGTTCGTTCTTGTTCCATCTCCCAGATTGCAGAATTTGTGAACCATTACCACTCCATCAGTCTCGCCAATATAATTTGAATAACTATTAACAATAGTCTTCCACATGCCGTTGCCCCTCATCACTATTGAGCCTGAATCGGTGTTATACACCAACATGCCATCAGCAGGGCTTGACATCCCGTTCATTTGAGTAGTAGTGAGTCTTGGGAATAGTGCACCTTTCGCCGTGCTTCTTATTTCAAGCATTGCATTTGCATCAATAGGGTTAGGATCGCCGGCAGGGGCAACCAGCAATTGTGCTTTAAGATTTAAAACACTAACCAGAAGGATAAAGCCAATGAAAATAATTTTTGATTTCATACAATAATGTTTTAAAATTTTATGCAATAGTTTAAAAGGATGAACTTTTAAAAGCCTGTTCTTACGGAATACATAAAAAAGCTGCTTTAAAATTTAGGGTTTTGTGTCAGTTTGGGATTTCTGTTTATCTCATCCTGTGGAATGGGCATCAGATAATCCCTGCTATCATCAAAATTTGATCCTTTAAATGGCGCTGTATTATATGCTGTGGCATATGCCCTCATAATTTGCCCAAACCTGTTCTGCCTGATAAGATCATCTCTTCGCCATCCTTCATTACCCAGTTCAAATCTTCTCTCGTTCCATATTGCCGTTCGTAAAGAAGCTTGATCTGTTGTTGTAACTGCAGGCAGCGAAGAGACGGAGTTGGTGGGCGGAACGTATATCTGTATGCTTCTTTTGGGGTCCAGCGGGTTAGAATGCCGTGCCCTGTTTCTAACCATTTCCAGGTACTGCAAAGCCTGCCCTGCCTTATTATTTTCATTTAGCGCCTCCGCATACATCAAAAGCACATCTGCATAGCGTATAATGTGTGCATTGTACCCGATATCCCAGGGAACGCTTGTGCGGTCGGCAGGTATAATTTGCATCTTTCTGTCATGGTAGCCTGTTGGGGAAATACTGCAGTCCTGTACATAGGCATCTCCTGTAAATTGGTCGCCTGTTTGGTAGAACGTATAAGTAATCCTTGGATCATCCGGCGCAAATGCGTTAAATAAGTCTTTTGACGGACAGTGATATCCATAACCGCCAGCATTTACCCGGCTTGAAAACCACACTACATTTTGTGTACCGCCGTTTTGCTGGCCCGCTGCATCTTCTACATACTGTATTTCAAAAACAGATTCCGGGCCATTGTTATTTTGTAAAGTAAACAGCTTACCATAGTCATCCACTAAAGAATAATTTCCGGAGTTTATAATATTCTGTAATGCTGTTTCCGCTTCAGGATATTTCTTCGTAAACATATATACCTTGCCAAGCATTGCGTAGGCAGCCCCGCTTGTTACACGCCCGTTATCAGTAGCTGCATACTCTCCTTTTTCGGGAAGTGCTGTTGCTGCCGTAAGGTCTTCTATAATTTTTGCAAAAACCTCCTCTTTTGTTGTACGGGCTACAAATACATCAGCCGGCTGCTGTGGTTCTGTAATAAGAGGTACATCACCAAACCAGGTGACAAGCGCATAGTAATTAAACGCCCTTATAAATTTTGCTTCATTCACCATTCGTGATATTAATGCTGCATCGCCCTGAACACCCGCTGATTTTGCAATAACAAGATTACATTGATAAATACTGTTATAGCACAGTTGCCAGAACCAAAGCATTGCCTGGTTACTGCTCGAAACCGTGAACGCCTGGATATTTGCCCATTCAGGAAATTCTCCAATGCTGGCACCGCCTTTTTCGGCATCATCTGTCGATACATCCTGCAGCAGAAAATGAAGTGAAAATTCACCATACCAGCCTGGTCTTCTTAAAGAACCATAAGCTGCATTGAGCGCCTGGCTTAGCTGTGCAGTGGTTTTATAAAAAGTTTCATCCGTTTGAGCGCCATAAATTGTTTGATCCAATTGTTTTTTGCACGAAAAAAAACAACATGAAAAAAATAAAAGAACAATAATTATACGAAGTTTCATAATAGTAATATTTTAAAGTTTAAAACTGGATGTTTACGCCAACAGTAAATGATTTGGGTATCCTTGTTGTTACATAATCAATTCCAAAGTTTTTTGGATCGGCATCCCCCTGCTCAGGATCCAAACCCAAATAACTGCTGACTGTGAACAGGTTTGTTGCACTTACATAAATACGGCACGATGACTGGTGAAGGAATTTGAATGTTCTTTCAGAAAAAGTATAACCCAATTGAACATTTTTCAATCTTAAATATGAACCATCGTGAACATACCAGGAAGATTTTCGATAATTATCATTTGCATTTGATATGGCAAGCCTTGGATAATAATTAGATGTACCCGGCCCTCTCCATGCATTGGTAAATGCTTCTGCCAATCCGTTTGCAATTACGGGCTGATTCAACTCCTGCTGCCATATGGCCCAAACTTTATTGCCGCTTATTCCCTGAAAAAAAACAGACAGATCAAACTCTTTAAAAGAGGCATTACCCGTTAATGAATAAGAAAATTTAGGATAAGGGTTGCCAATAATTGTCTGGTCACTTCCTGTTATAGCACCATCGCCATCCACATCCTTAAATTTCATATCACCCGGCTTCGCATTAGGCTGCAGTTTATCACCGCTTTTATTTACATAGCCATCAATTTCAGCCTGGGATTGAAATATTCCTTCAAACACTGCCCCGTAAAAAGAACCTGCAGCTTGTCCAACTTCTGTTTTGCTTGTTCCATAATTATTAAAAAAAGAAGCATTTCCGTTACCAAGAGAAATAACTTTATTGGTAAACTTGTCAAAATTCAGGGTAACATCATACTTTAATTCGCCGGTCCGTTTGCTATAAGTTAAAGACAATTCCACGCCTGTATTCTTCATATCGCCGGCATTTACATAAGGCGTACTCGGGTAGCCGCTGGAGTAAGGAAGCGGCACCTGAAGAATCATCCCCCTGGTTTTCTTTTCATACCAGTCAAATGAAAGAGACAGCCTGTTGTTGAGAAAATTCACATCAGCTCCAATATCCGTTTGCTCGCCTTTTTCCCATTGTATGTCCGGGTTGCCCACGGTTGATATAGAATAAGCCTGCTGTAATGAGCCTCCGAATGGATAACGTCCATAAGGGCTAATAAGAGAAGCGTAAGCGCCTGAAGGAATATTCTGGTTACCGTTTTGCCCCCAGCTTGCACGCAATTTTAAATAACTGATTGATGAAGGTTTTATTTCTTTAAAAAATCCTTCTTCAGATATTTTCCATCCCGCTGATATTGCCGGGAAATAGCCCCATTTTTTACCAGGTGCAAAATTGCTTGAACCATCTGCCCTGAAATTGGCAGTTAGCAAATATTTTCCTTTAAAGTCATAGTTTATTCTTCCGATATAAGAGTTGATGACTTGCTTTGACTGACTGCCTGATGCATTGTAATTAGCAGTTCCTGCCGACAATACCCTGAATGCTTCGTCATTACCCGGAATGCCCTTAACTGAGGAGTAGCTATTTACATATTTTCTGCTATCTATTTCTGTACCAGCTAAAACAGATATTGAATGGTTGCCAAATTTATTATCGTACCGGATAGTATTATTCCACACATAACTGAAGAAGTCGTTAGCAGCCTGCTCTACCTGCCTGTCTGCAGCATTTCTGTATTGAACGTTCGCATTAAGATTGCTGGATGATAATTTCAGCAGGTAAGAAGGATAAAAATTCTGATCTTTTGCAGTTGATTTATCAATGCCAAATTGCGAGCGGAAAGTAAAGTGCTTTAAAATTTTTTGCTCTGCAAAAATATTACCCGTCAAGTAAGATGTTTTAATCTTCCTGAAATTCATTGCCAGCAACGCAGACGGGTTTGAATAGTAACTGTATTCAGTAGGTGCATATTTATTAAATTCATATTCCGGATCCGAAGGATCGGAAGCAGGATTAATAACGGGCGTAAAAGGATCTGCTTCATATATTGAAGGCAGGAATGGCGCAGGCCTTCTTTCATCATAAGCAATATTGAGGCTATTGCCTATTTTAAGGGCAGGATTTATAGTTATATCATTATTGAATGAAAGATTTACTTTAGAATAATCAAGCGTTTTGATATACCCGTTTTCATTGAAATAGCCTGCACCTAAAGCATAACGATAGCCTTCGGTGCCGCCACGGACTGAAATATTGTGATTTTGTAGTAATCCTTTTCTTGTTGATTCTTTAAACCAGTCTGTGTTGTATCCTTTATTATATTGCTCTGTGATTTTTTCGGGAAGAGTAATGCCGGCATTCGTGTAAGCTTCAGTTAAAAACTGATACAATTCTGAACTATTCATTAAATCCGGCTTCTTTATTGCTTCTTCAAAACCAACGGATGACGAAATGGCAACTTGTGGTTTCCCCGAAATACCACGTTTGGTTGTAATAAGTATTACACCGTTTGAACCTCTTGAGCCATAAATAGCAGCAGAAGAAGCATCTTTCAATACTTCAATCCGCTCAATGTTTTCAGGATTTATATTTAATGTATTGGCTGCCTGCATGCCATCCACTACAAACAACGGGTCGTTATTATTGATTGTGCCAATGCCCCTGATGCGGATCACTGCCGGGTTACCGGGTTCACCGGAAGTTTGCGTAACCTGAACACCTGCTATTTTTCCCTGCAATGCATTTTGAATATTTGCATTAGGCCTGTTTTGTAAATCTTTTGAGCTAATTGAAGCAACTGCACCTGTAACATTTGTGCGCCGCTGCGTTCCATATCCAACCACCACCACGGAATCAAGCCTTTGCTCTGCCAATTTTAGTACCACATTTATTTCTCCCCGGTTTTCAACAATTAGTTCTGCCGTTTGCATACCGGCATAAGAAATTTGTAATACTGAACCAATTGAAGGAACATCGAGTGAATAGTATCCTGATGAATTACTCATTGTTTTTTGGCTGCTTCCTTTTAAAGAAACAGTTGCCCCACTTAATTTAGTTCCTCCTTCGCTGCTTACAGTACCATGAACCGCGATGGCTGATTGTGCGGAAAGCTGTAATGAGACAAGCACAAAAAAGGAGAACGTAATCAAATTGCCCAGGAAACGCAATTGTTTTTTGTACTGCAATAAGAAAGTACCCTTGAAATTTTTCATAACGCAAGTTGTTTTGATAAAATATTATTCCGTTATAGCTGCCACTAAAAAATTGTACTGTAATCAAAACGGCATTCGTTGTTGATGGCAAGTAAGGAACAATCGTTAATAATTTGAGAAGTAAAAGTATAATTGAAATAGGGTGCGGCTTTTACCTATTTTGTTTAACTATTATACTTTTTTGCATAGAAATTTAAAAAACTACCGAATTGCAAACAAAATACTTTAATAATATCATGGATGCTAATCGATTACAAAGCACCAGCTCAAGCTGTCGAGCCTAATCAAACCGCTGGTATTTCAAAATTGCCCGTTAATTTAAATTGCGAACGGTAGAATTGGGGGGAGCATTTTTTGAACTTTTTAAATTGCCTGTAAAAAAACGGTATTGTTTCGTATCCGGCATTATAGCACACCTGAGCTATCGGAATATCAGATTCAATGAGCTGCTTGCATGCAGCATTTATCCTGTATTCATTTAAAAAAGAAAAGAACTTCTTTTTCATCACCTTGCTGAAAAATCTTGAAAATGATTCTTCAGTCATACAAACAATATCTGCAACATCAGTAAGCATAATTTTTTTATGGTAATTTATTTTGACAAAATGATAAATCTGGTTAATTCTTTCAGAATCGCTGCTGCTCGTTTGATGTGTAAAATCATCTTTACAAATCAAATTATAGTCATTGCTGTGCGAAAGCTTTTCCAGTATTGCAACTAACCTTATTAATTTACTGAATGGATCAAGCGAAACCAGTTGTTGCATTTCCGTCTTCACAGCTTTAGCAACTTTTTCTGAAAATTTTATACCTTTTACAGACAATGCATGCATCTTTTTTATTGCGGCAAATTCTTTCGTTTCCAGCCAGTCTTTTCCAAGCAAATCTTCTTTCCATTGTATTACCAACGCAGAAGCAGTAGTTGTTTGCTCCTCGCCGTTTTTCCAGCAATGCGGCAAATTGGGCCCCAGTAAAACAAGGTCGTTTTCTGAAAAATTTTGAAACTCATTTCCTACATACCGTACACCATCAGATGAAAGAATATAGGTAAGTTCATACTCCGGGTGATAATGGTAAGGAAAATCAAACTCCTTTTTAATCTGGTGAAAGGCTTTGAATGAATTTGCTTCAAGCGGTTCGATTGGTTCAAATTGTGGCCTCATTTAACTTTTTTTGTAAAAGTAAGCCGATTTTTAGTACCGACAAATGTCAAAATAGGGTAATCATTAGCTAAAATCGGCAATCAATTTTTTTTACTTAACAAATACTTTTACAGGCATATTTACATTTTTAAAAACATATTGAATGCTTGCCGGAGAATCAAATGACATACCATTGCAGGTCATCGCTCAAGATAGCTTTGCTGCAAACAGCGCCAAAGCAATGCATGTTGCCAAACCATCTTTTACAAACAAAAATTACGTTGTCGTCCTGGTTTTTGTTACCTCTCTTTTCTTTTTATGGGGTATTGCTATCAGCATGGGAGACGTTTTAAACAGGCACTTTCAAAAAGTTCTGCACGTAAGCAAATCCCAGTCAGGCTTAGTGCAACTATCCTTATTTGGTGCTTATGCAGTAATGGGTATTCCGGCAGGGATATTTATGAAAAGATTTGGATACAAAAAAGGTGTGCTTCTTGGATTGCTGCTTTACAGCGCCGGTGCGTTTCTTTTTATTCCCGCTGCCGCCAATGAATCTTTTGGCTTTTTTAGGGCAGCACTTTTTATTCTTGCATGCGGTCTTGCTACGCTTGAAACTGTTGCCCATCCTTTTGTTGCCGCATTGGGCGACCAGCGTACTTCTGACCGGCGCTTAAATTTTTCGCAATCATTCAATGGACTCGGTGCTGTCATTGGGCCAATTGTGGGAGGTTATTTTTTATTAAGAAGCAGCAATAACACTCCCGAAATGGATTCTGTTAAAAACCTTTATATGTGCATCGGCACTGTTATTCTTTTAGTCGCTGTTTTGTTCTCATTTGTAAAAGTGCCTGAACTAGCTGATCCCCATGAAACAGGTGATGTATTAAATACAGTTATTCCAAATAAAAAATTATTCCGGCATCGCCACTTTAAATGGGCAATAGCAGCACAGTTTGCCAATGTAGCAGCACAGGGTGGCACATGGGCATATTTTATCAATTATGGAATAGAAAAAATACCCGGAATGACAGATGAAAAAGCAGCGTATTATTTTTCATTAAGCATGTTTATGCTCATGGTTGGGCGGTTTGTGAGCACATGGTTAATGAAGTATATAACGCCAAATAAGCTGCTCGCTTTTTATGCGTTTGCAAATGCTGTATTGTGTATTGTGATTGCACAAAGCTTTGGATGGCCCTCATTCATTGCGCTAATGTTTTTGAATTTTTTTCTCAGCATAATGTTTCCAACCATATTCAGCCTTGGACTTAAAGATTTGGGTAAGCAAAGCCAACAAGCTTCATCCTTTATTGTGATGGGCGTTGTCGGGGGTGCCTTATTCCCGCCGGTGATGGGATTAATAGCCAATACAAATACGGCAGCTTCCTACTATTTGCCAATAATCTGTTATACCGTGGTTTTCCTATTTGGCTGGAAATTTTATAAAGTAAAGAACTAAGCAATGGTTTCAAGAGCAGCGATAGCAGACGGCAAAGGGAATTTTTCTATTGAAGAAACAACGATACATGCGCCTGCAGGCAATGAAGTAGTGGTGAAAATAATGGCTGCCGGTATTTGCCATACTGATTACGATTCAATGAAGTGGAGCAAAAAATTGGTAATGGGCCATGAAGGAACAGGAATAATTGTAAGTAAAGGCGCTGATGTAAAAAGCTTCAATGAGGGCGATAAAGTATTACTGAACTGGGCCACGCCCTGCGGTAAGTGCTTTCAATGTATAGCGGGCAATCAAAATATCTGCGAAAACAATTCCCCGGTGGTGGCTGGAGCAAATGGCTATTCAGCAGGCCATGCAGAGCTTTCAAAAACAACCCTCAATAATATTCCTGTTGAACGTTCCTTTAACCTTGGAACATTATCAGAGTATGCAATTGTAAGAGAGCAGGCATTGGTAAAAAATACATCGGAAAAAATTTCATTCCCGGCAGCAAGTATCATCAGCTGTGGTGTAATGACGGGTTTTGGCTCGGTGATTAATGCGGCCAAAGTAATGGCGGGAACTTCGGTGGTGGTATTGGGCACGGGTGGCGTGGGCTTAAATGTGGTGCAGGGAGCAAGAATATCAGGCTCAGCTAAGATAATTGCGATAGATATAAATGAGCAACGCCTTGCTATGGCAAAAAAATTTGGCGCTACTCATTTAGTGCTTGCAAAAAAGACTGACACAGGGTTAAAAGATGCTTTTGCAGAAGTGAGAAAAATTACTGCCCGTGGCGCTGATTATGCGTTTGAATGTACCGCTATTCCTGAATTGGGCGCTGCGCCTCTTTTAATGATAAGAAATGGCGGCATGGCCGTGCAGGTAAGCGGTATTGAGCAGGAAATCGTTTTTGATATGAGCCTGTTTGAATGGGATAAAATTTATATTAACCCTTTGTATGGCAAATGCCGCCCGCAAATTGATTTCCCCAAAATAATTTCCCTTTATGAAAAAGGCGAGCTCATGCTGGAAGAAATGATAACAAGAACATATAAGCTTGATCAGCTAAGCGAGGCATTTGACGATATGCTTAAAGGCAAAAACGCAAAAGGAGTTATAAGTTTTGAATAAAGTAAAAACATTCAGGTCGTTTGAATTATCCAACCCGGAATTCGAAAGCGCAGGGTTAAGATATATCACTGTTAAGTCTGCCAACTTAAAAGGCCGTGGTGATATTGTGCTTTATGTTCCTTCAACAACAAAAGGCAAAACCAATGTGCCGCTGATAATTCTTTTACATGGTGTATATGGCAGTGCGTGGGCATGGGCAATGAGTGGTGGCGTGCATATTACCGCTCAAAAGATGATGAACGAAAAGGCTATCGGAGAATTTATCATCGCTATGCCGTCGGATGGATTATGGGGAGATGGCTCTGCATACCTTCCGCACAACGGTTT
>JBEHYP010000132.1:0-9541 GCA_048498115.1 Bacteroidota bacterium
AAAATAAATACCAGCAGGTTTTTGCTTCGGTGCATTTGCCCATGCAGTCGTTTCATAAATCGCCTCGCCGTTTATAGCCAGCCAGTCGCCAATATCTTTCAGCCGTTGCTGCATGATAACAGGTATGGTGCCATCGGCAGCAGGGCCAATATTCAATAATAAATTTCCACCTCTTGAAACAATATCAATCAACATGTGAATTAGTTTTTCACTGCTTTTATATTGCTCCAGGTTTTCGTTGCGGTTATATCCAAAAGATTCGCCAATGCCCTGGCATTCTTCCCAGGGTTTGGCAGCAGTGGCAGTGCCCCTGTTGTATTCGCTGGTGTTAAAGCCGCCGTGGTCTTTACCGGCGCCCCACCTGTCATTGGTAACTACTGTATTTTTTACCGGCGATTCATTATACAACCATGATAAAAATTCTGTGCTGCGCCATACAGTATCACTGTGTTCCCATTCGCCATCGCTCCAGATTACTTCAGGTTTGTAACGCAGCACCAGATCTTTCATTTGCGGCAGCATGTGTTCATCCACATACTTGTTTACATCCTGCAAATACAGCGGGTTGTACCATTCATACAATGAATAATAAAAGCCCATGTGCAGGCCTTCTTTTTTTACAGCATCACTTAACTCTCCTGCCACATCCCTGCGAGGGCCCATGTCATAAGCATTCCAGTTCCATGATTCTTTGCTGGGCCACAGGGCAAACCCGTCATGGTGTTTACTGGTGAGCACTACATACTTTGCACCCGATGTTTTGAAAATGGAAGCCCATTGCGCCGGGTTAAAAAGTTCTGCTTTGAACATGCCTGCAAAGTCCTGGTATTTAAAACCGGGCCCATAAGTTTTATTATGAAAATCTACAAACTCCCGGTGTATTTTTAATTTGTCGTTGATGAGCCGCTGCCAGTACCATTCTGCATAATTGCTGCCAAAGCCGTCTGCATAAGAATTGGTGGCCCATGCAGGCACACTGTAAATACCCCAGTGAATAAAGATGCCAAACTTTGCATTGGTAAACCATTGCGGAATGGGGCGCTTGTCAAGCGATTGCCAGTTGGCTTGATACGTTTGTGCAAACGATGAGTAGTGTAATAACAATGAAGCAATTGTTATGAAGGCAAACTTTTTCATTTAAATATTTTTATAGTTTTTCAAGAGTTATAAGATTTTTAAAACCTTATAACTCTAATTCAGCATCAAAACATTTTATCAACCACTCTCAGCCGTTTATTATATTTCAACACGCCATTCACCAGCACTTTTACGTAATAGCGCTGCGCCGGCCTGTACGACAGGTCATAATTAAATACTGCTTCTTTTATTTTTTTATACTGGTGTTCTTCCACCAGCAAATTATTTTCGCCGGTCACAATTTGTACAGTTACATCTGTTTCCACAGCACTGTAAAAATCCAAACTTGTTTTGCCTGTGGTATAAGTGGGGAATAATCCTGTTGCAATTTCTTCGCCTGCAACATCATATTCTTTTTCATTAGCAGAAACCTTAAAGTTATATAATACACCGGAGCCAAAATCGGAATCAAATTGTTTCAATAACATCCCTTTTTCATTCTGCAGGCGCACAAAGCCCCTTCCGCCCGCAGTGTTGTACCAAAACTCCAGGCCATCACCTGCCGTGTCTGCAATATTTAATTGGTAACAGCCCGGCTTCAATTGAAATGTATCTTTTACCCACTTGTTTTTTTGAGTGCTGTCAAATGTTTTTGAATACAGCGTATCTCCATTGCTGCCTGTTACAACATAGCTATTGTGCTGCGGTTGTTCATTCGTTTTCAACACCAGCACCACTGCTTGCGGAAGCGTATTCACCTTGCTGTACACAGATGCCATTTTGTTATCAGTGTTAAATTCATCATTGCGGCCATTTGGTTTGCTAAGGGAAACCATGAATACATTTTTTTGCTCATTGCCATCAACGCCGCCGGGCAATGTTATTTCTGTTTGCTTATCAAAAGCAAGTTCACCTTTCCATTGATAAGTTTTCATCTTCTGGCCAGCAGTGCCGTAAGTAACGGTCAATTGCTTAAGAACATTCGTGCCGTTATTTTTAATGCGGATGATCGCATTGCCGCAGGAAGGGTTTTTTCTTGCATGAATGCTTTTTGTTGAAGGAACAATAATGTCAGTAACGGCTGCATCATTTTTTGTAACTGCTTTTTTGTATTGTATGATATAAGCTGCGATATTTTCCCTTGCGTCTGTTTTTTTAGTACGGTAAGGTTCCATGTTCACATCAATATTGTTTTGGGCTTGCAGCGGAAGCAAATATTCGTCGGGCTGCTGCAAATAACCGGGGCACCAATTGGCTCTGTCGTATATCCAGGTGCCTGCCTGTGGGTACAAGGGATTGTCTCCGCATTTCTTCCATACCGGCCCCGAGTCTATTAAGGTGCCATTAAAAAATATTTCTCTCTTCTTGCTGCAAAATTCACCGCAACCATCTTCTTCATTAGCGCCATGGCCTGTTTGGTAAATTTTAAACTTGGCAAATGATGCACCGGCAGCGGCATCAAATGAAACCGGCTTTAAAGCTTCCTCAATGGAAACACTGTCGCCGTACAAAAATTCGCCATTGTAAATTTTTTGTATGCTTACAGGTTCAGCCACAGGCTTGCCTTTTATAATTTCAAAATCAAGTGTCACTTTCCAGCCACGGTCTTTATTGGGTTCGTAGCCGCTATGGTTATATTCTATTTCCACGCTGTCCCTCAGCAACAAACTAAAATCTGTTACATCTAATTCCCAATTGAATTTCCAGTCTTTTGCAAAAGTGCCGCCATAAGGAGTAAGCATTCTTGCTATTTCAAAATCGTTGGAAGCATTGCTGGCACGGCCGGTTCTTTTAATAGAAATAATATCAAGGTAATCCCAGTCGGCACAGCGAAAACTATCGGGGCATGCAAAATTTACATGCAGTATGATTTTACGCACTGCTGTTTTCGATGAAGGAAATACAGCCCAGTGTGTATAGGCATTGTTTCCTTTTGATGGGTCGGTCACCACTGTTTCTGCATTATGCGTAACTACATGCAGTGTGTCAGATGCCTTAAGCAAAAAACTATTAAAAATAAATGCCACTATTATTGTTATCCTCTTCATTGTTGTATATAGAAAAATTATTGTTCACTTGCTTTTAATACCCACACAAAACGGCTGCTGTTTTTTAAAGATACCGGCGCTAAAATTTCCACGCCGTTCTCAACCGTTTTCCATTTTATTTTTTTTGTACTGCCCAGCATTTGCAATTTGGTTGCCTTGCCAAAAGCCATTTTGTTCAGTACGATTTTATCCTGCGGAAACTGAAACAGGAAAATATATTTTGTATGCCCGTCCTTGCTTTGTGTATATCTTATCGTATCGCCTTCGCCAAATACGCTGAACATTCTTGAGCCATAAATAGCTTCGCCATTTGTTTTTATCCAACTGCCAATTTCTTTTAAACGGCTGTAGGCAACAGGGTCCAATTCACCATCGGGGCCGGGGCCAATGTTCAATAAATAATTGCCGCCTTTACTTACGATGTCCACTAATTTTTTTACAATTTCATCAGCGGGCTTGTACACATCATTAGGCACATAGCTCCAGCTATTGCCCATCGTCATGCAGGTTTCCCAGGGGTAGGGGAGGCCTTCATTGGGTATATGTTGTTCCGGTGTAAGGTAATTTTGCTGTTCGCCGGGTACGGCCCTGTCCACCACAATTAATTTTGGCTGCTTTGCCCTTGCTTCTTTCACCAGGCGTGGCATATCAATATCCTGGCTTTGCGGATTGCGTGCCCAGCGGCTGCCTTCGTATATTTCATTTAATTCTGTATTTATTGCCGATGAGTCTTTTTTACGAACCCATCCGCCATCAAGCCAAAGGATATCAATTTTTCCGTAATCACTTACCAGTTCGTTCACCTGGTTATGTGTGTAGTCAACAAATTTTTTCCATTGTTCAGGATATTTTTGAATAGAGTAGCTTGGGTTGCGGTCGCTTTGCGGAAATTCTTTCCACCAGTAATAATCACTATGCCAGTCGGGCTTTGAAAAATAAGCGCCTATCCAGAAATTTTCTTTTCTGAATGCTGAAAAAATTTCTTTGGTCACATTGCTTCTTGGATTGGATGAGAACGGGCAATCTTTGCCTGTTATTTTATAATCGGTGTACTTGCTGTCGAACATACAAAAGCCATCGTGGTGCTTGGTAGTGAACACCACGTATTTCATGCCTGCATCTTTTGCCGCTGTGGCCCATTTGTCGGGGTTGAATTTTACAGGGTTAAAAGTTGCAGGAAGATTTTGATAAGCTTTTACGTAGTCATTGTAATTATCGGCCACGTCTTTTTTTCTTCCCCCGCTTGCCCAGCTAAGGTCTTCGGGGCATATACTCCAGCTTTCTACAATGCCCCACTGGCTGTAAGCGCCCCAGTGCATCAGCAATCCAAATTTTAAATCCTGCCATTCTTCCAACCGGTGCTGTATAGCGGTATCAGGGTCTGGATAATAATCTTTATGCTGTGCAATGCTTTTATTGCCCACTGCTGATAACAGCAGCAGGGCAACGGCAGGCTTGAATAACTTTATTAACATTGTTTTATTTTTTTCTGAAATTATAAAGAGAATTTTTAAACAGGGGCATGTTTTAATGAAAAGGCCCCACCCAGAGGCAGGACCCTTTTCTTGCTTATGAAAAACTAACATAGGGAAAAATTGTTTTGCTCCCTGTTTTTGGCAAGGAAATTATTTTTCTATCCATAATTTAGTTGTATTAGCATCTGTTCCACCAGTTGCTGCACTCCAGTTAGCACGGTTATAGTTTGCTTCATCATCAGGATAAACAAACCTGTGATAGGTTCCAAAGTTGTTGCTGTAATATTGAGTATTGCTGGCAGACATAGGCGTTAAACCGCCGGTACGCCTTAGTAATAACCAGGCATCCCAGGGCTGCCTGAACTGGTCAATCCACAACTGGGCATAAATCTGTGCCAGCCCTGCTGAAACATTTGCGGCATTATAAACAATTTTAGGGTTTGTTTCCAATGCGGTTAATTCGGCAGGCGATGCTGTTGCTGAAGTTGGTTTACCTTCTGCCCAGGTGCTGGAATTAAATGCAATGCCCTTCCACATATTTACTGATGCTTCTATTCCCTTATAATATTCTGATGCAGCAGAAGTGGCGCTGGCTGCAACACCCATTCCCCGATTATAAATTTCAGCTTTAATCAGGTGTATTTGCGCCGCTGTTAAAATTAACTCCGGTATATAAGTAATGTCCTGCTCAAAATAAAGATTGACAGGAGAGTAAATGCAGGAACCACCTTTATCGGCCCAACTGGTAAACCTGTTTTTATTGTACGGGGCTCCTCCTTCTGTTGGGGTTGCGGTCGTGGGGTTTTGGGGGTAGGCTGCCCATTCACCATTGTTATTTGGTTCAAAAAATATTTTACACCGGGGGTCAAAAATTCCGCTGCCGGTTGTGTTGTTATCGGCAGACATTAAATCCCACATGGTGCTGCCCATACGCAAATAGCAATTGTCTGAAAAAGACCATTGGCGCCATTGAAATTGCAATCCGGGAGTTTCAGAAGGCCATATACCTACATTGTCTCCGTCTTCAAGAAGCGGCTTGCTTAATGCATCGGTAATGGTTTGCGCCGCAAGCGATTGATTTTTATCATACACAGTGGCTGCAATATATAATCTCAGGCTGTTGGCAAATTTTTTCCAAAGGGCCACATCGTTTTTAAACAATGTTTCAGAGCTGCCAACGGAAAACTGGCTGGCATCAGAAGAAAAATTATCAACTGCCCACGTAAGGTCGTTTAATATGGCAGTGTAAATATCAGCTTGTTTATCATAGGGAGCCTTGTAATAATCCGCCCCTTTGAGAGGAGCATATCCCCCGCTGGTATAAGGCATGTCGCCATAATAATTGGTAACCTTAAATGTTTTGTATGCCATAATGGTTTTTAGCATAGCATACAGGTTATTCATACTTGACGGGCTGCCTGCTTCTGCAATCCTGCTTTCTATCAAATGATAATTTGCCAGTGTAGTATAATAGTTAGTCCACACTTCAGCTTTGGCATTATCATAAGGATAAGCGCCGGAAGTAATAATTGCTTGCTGTGTGATGGGGTAGATCCATGAATTGAATACAGATTGTTCCCCGGCACCCAATGGCAATGAGCTTACAATGGCATTAAATATTTGCGGTGTGCTGGCATCTGTTGCATCTTTGGGCGGTGTATTGATTTCTTCGAAATTCTTCTTGCATGCCCCCAAAAAGATGGAGCCTCCCAGCAAAAGGATTATATATTTTTTAGAATGTTTCATGACATTGATTTTTTTGAATTAAAGTTTGACTTTTACAGAAAATCCGATATCCCTCGTGCCGGGATATTGAGACCACTGCACTCCCTGTGCATTTCCAATACCGTTTACTGCTTCAGGGTTTAAGTGGTCAGGTAATGAGGTGTAAAAATAAAAGAGGTTCCTGCCGATTAATGAAATGTCTATTCCCTGGAAAAGCTTTGTTTTCCGCACCACGTTTGCCGGTAAGCTGTATGTTAACGTAACCTCTCTCAACTTTGCCCATGAATTGGTAAATATCGCATTGCTGCGTGGCATATTTACGTTGCTCCATGCTGCATACTGCCCTGCATATTTATACATGTAGGGTACTACGTTGGTATTGGCTTTTCCATCAGCAAAAACGCCTTCTACAATTACGCCGGTGTTGGCAGTTGTACCATCGGGGAATGTATAAGGAAGGCCATTCCCGTCTCTTTCAAACAGTGTTGCAGGGGCGATACCTGCACCCATTGCGGCTGAATAATCTGCAGAATAAATCTGTCCGCCGATTTTAAAATCAGTTAAGAAATAAAGGCTTAAATTTTTGTACCGAAAAGTATTGCTTAAGCCGCCCGTTAATTTGGGCGCTGCATTTCCTATGGCAACAGGGTCTTGTGTAGTTACATATTGTGTGCCCACAACCTTGTTGCTATCGCTTTTATCCACTATGGATTTAACCACTTTTTGACCGTTTACATAGGTGTAATCATAGCCATAAATGGTTCCATAATCATCACCCACTTTTACATACATTAAAACCCCGTTGCTGCCCCAAAGATCTTGCAGGGGATATACATCAATTCCTTCGGCCAGGGAAACTACTTTGTTTTTATTATGAGCGCCGTTCAATGCTACATCCCATTGAAAATTCCGTGTTTTTACAGGAGTGGCTTTTATTATAAATTCAATTCCTTTATTAGAGAGTTCGCCGGTATTAAATGTTACCCTGCTGGCGCCTGAAGACAGCGCAAGAGGGCCGCTTAATATCTGGCTGGTACTTTTGCCCTGGTAATAAGTAAAATCAAGACCGAGCCTGTTATTTAAGAAATTTAACTCGGTGCCAATTTCATAAGTATTGGTGCGCTGCGGAACCAGGAACTGTGCCGGGGGCAAAGTTGTTGGTAAGCTACGAACGGTTTGTCCGCCAAAAGCAGTAGGCGAGCTTCCGTTATTGGTATTGCTAATGGTATTGGAGTTATAAGTATAAGAAGTAAGGTATGGTTGGGCGCCATTAGCGCTTTGGGCAGCGGAAATCTTCAGTTTTCCGTAACTAAGCAAACTTTGGTTTTGCAAACTTTTGATAGCATCCGTAAAAACAAAACTTAAACTTGCTGAAGGGAAAAAATAAGATGATGTTGCAGCAGGCAGTGTAGATGACCAGTCGTTTCTGCCGGTAACTTGTAAAAACAGGTAATTGCTGTAAGAAAGGTCAAGAACGCCGAATAATGAATTTACATTAAAATTGTTCCACGATTCTGATGCCGGGCTAAGGGTTCCTGTAGTATTAGACAGGTAATACTTGAATGGAACAGCCCAAGCTGTATTTTCTCCATTATTCCATGCATTGTTGTCATAATACCGGCTTTTTAAAGCACTGTTGCCCACCATAAGGCTGGCGTTCACATTTTTAAAAATATTATCCTTATGCAAAGTGGTAAACAGTTCAAGATTTACATCCTGGTTTCTCATCGTTTCCATTCCGTATTGGCCTTTTATTCCCTGAGCATCTACCGGGGTGTATTTGCTTTCAATGTCTGTATTTGCATAGTTAAGGGATGTGCGGCCTGTGATATTTAACCAGGGAGTTATGTCTGCAGAAAGCTTGACAGAGCCTAGTAGCTGGTTACGGGTCAGGCGCTGGTTATGTTCCTGTAAATTCCAAAACATATCATGAAAGTAGTTGTTGGAATAAGGATAAAAACCAAAAGTGCTGCCGGTAAAATAGTTTTTGCTGCCATCTGCATTTTTGTACGAATCGAATTCGATGGGCTTGTAATCTCTCGGCATGCCGTAGATCATGAATTCACTCCAGCCATTGTCGTTGGCAATATTGGGTGTGTTAAGCCTGTTGTAGTTGGTAAAGCTTCCGGTAACTTCTGCTCTCAGTTTAGAACTGATATTAAGATTAGAGCCAAGTGTAAACACGTTGGAATTATAATCACTGTTTTTGATGATGGCTGTATTATCCGTCCTGGTATAACCGATCCTTACAGATCCAAAATCACCGCCTGTGCTTATTGCCACATTATGGGTGGTTGTGCTTCCTGTGCGAAAGAAAGCTTTCCTGTTATCCGGCTGGGGATCCCATTTGCGTTTTACGCCATCCCACCAGATAATTTCAGTTCCATCTAATTTATGACCCCATGAAGATGCCGGGCCATACCAGCTAAATATATCCCAGGTAGAATAGCCGCCCGGAATGGCTCCCGCTGATTCGTACGCATCCCCGGCAGGTTGTCCGTCCCATGGGTAGTTGCCTGGGTAACGTAATTGCCCATTGGCATCTTTGGGAAAATCAACATTAGCAGACCATAATGAGTTAGCACCGCCATAACCGTAGGAATTTTGTACGTCCTGAAAGCGGTATGCTTTGGTGATCAGGGTCGAAAAATTATAATCGATTCCTAATCCTTTTCTTTTATACCCTTTTTTACTGGTGATCAAAATTACCCCGTTGGCTCCCCTGGCGCCATATAAGGCAGCTGCAGCGGCTCCCTTAAGCACAGTTACATTTTCTACATCATCGCTGTTGATGAAATTTAAGAAACTGCCCCAGTCCTTTGGATCAATCAGGTCTGTATTTACAGATGCAGACTGGCCACCGATGGGATCGTTTGAAACCTGTATCCCATCCACAACAATCAATGGCTGGTTGCTTCCTAAAATACTATTATTGCCCCTGATAACTATTTTTTTAGATCCTCCCTGTATCCCATTGGGGATAGAGATGTTTAATCCCGCTGATTTGCCCATTAGGCCCGAAGCAAGGTCAGGTGCTGCAGCTTTGGTTATTTCGCCGCCTGCAACCTGCTGGGCAGCATAGCCAAGCGAACGGGTTTGCCGTTTAATGCCTAATGCAGTTATTACTACTCCTTCCAGCGTGCCTTCTTGCTTTTGAATGGTTACAGCATTCAGCTGGACGCCGCCGAAGAACACGATCGTGATGATGATCGAAGG
>JBEHYP010000133.1:0-9358 GCA_048498115.1 Bacteroidota bacterium
TGTAAACATTTCATCGCTGCATAAAATAAGCAAGTACAGCGGCAAGGAGGGCAGCATACCCAAAATGAACAAGCTGGGCAGCGATGTGTGGAGCAAGCTGAAAGAAAAAACAAAGAAACAGGTAAAAGATATTGCTACTGATTTGATAAAATTGTATGCACAGCGAAAAAGCCAGGAAGGCTTTGCCCATTCGCCGGATAATTATATGCAAACAGAACTGGAAGCAAGCTTTATTTACGAAGACACGCCAGACCAGGCAAAAGCAACAGAAGATGTAAAGAGAGATATGGAAAAGCCGACACCGATGGACAGGCTGGTATGCGGTGATGTGGGTTTTGGCAAAACAGAAATTGCGATAAGGGCGGCATTTAAAACCTGCTGTGACGGCAAACAGGCTGCGGTGCTGGTGCCCACTACCATACTGGCATACCAGCATTATAAAACTTTCAGCGAACGGCTAAAAGATTTTCCTGTAAAGGTGGATTTTATCAACCGCTTTAAATCTTCCAAAGAAAAAAAAGAAACACTGAAGAAATTAGAAGAAGGGAAAATTGATATTATCGTTGGCACACATGCATTGCTGGGCAAAGAAGTAAAGTTTAAAGACCTCGGCATTATGGTAATTGACGAAGAACAGAAGTTTGGGGTGGCCGCGAAAGAAAAACTAAAACAATTGCGTACCACCGTTGATTCACTTACACTAACGGCTACCCCTATCCCAAGAACGCTGCAGTTCAGCCTGATGGGCGCAAGGGATTTAAGCATTATCAATACGCCGCCGCCCAACCGGCAGCCGATACAAACCGAAGTGATGGTGTTCAACGAAGATGCTATCCGTGATATTATTTATTATGAAACGGAAAGGGGCGGGCAGGTATTTTTTATCCATAACAGGGTGAACGGCCTGCCTGAAATGAAATCGCTGATACAGGGCCTTTGCCCCGATCTGAGCATTGCTTTTGCACATGGGCAGATGGAAGGCGATCAGCTGGAAGACACCATCCTTGATTTCATGGATAAGAAATATGATGTGCTGGTGTGCACTAATATTGTTGAAAGCGGCGTGGATATTCCGAATGTGAACACTATTATTGTAAACAATGCCCATCAGTTTGGCCTCAGTGATTTGCACCAGCTGAGGGGCAGGGTAGGCAGAAGCAACAAAAAAGCTTTTTGTTATTTGCTGGCGCCGCCAATGAGCACGCTGCCGCCCGACAGCCGCAAGCGCTTAAGCACCCTGGAACAGTACAGCGACCTTGGCAGCGGTTTCCAGATTGCCATGAGGGACCTGGACATACGGGGCGCAGGCAATTTATTGGGTGGCGAACAAAGCGGCTTTATTGCAGAGATCGGTTTTGAAATGTACCAGAAAATTTTAGACGAAGCGGTGAGGGAGCTGAAGCGTTCGCAATTCCGTGATTTGTTCAAAGAAGAAATACAGCAGCAGGACGATTTTGTAAGCGACTGCAGCATTGATACCGACCTGGAAATTTTAATTCCTGACAGCTATGTTGAAAGCATTACGGAAAGGCTGAGCCTGTACACGAGGCTTGATAATTGTGCGGATGAAAAAGAGCTGGCGGACTTTCACCAGGAACTGGCAGACCGCTTTGGGCCTGTGCCGCCGCAGGTGGAAGACCTGTTTACCACAGTGCGTACAAGAAAAATAGCTGTTGAGCTGGGATTTGAAAAACTGTTTTTGAAAAACGAAGTGCTCAAATGCTTCTTTGTAAGTAACCCTGATTCACCTTATTTCCAGAGCGGGATATTTAATTTGATCCTGCAGTTTTTACAAAAAGCCACTAACCAGGCAAAGCTGAAGCAGGTGGGCAAGCATGGCATACTGGAAGTGCAAAGAATAACTTCTATGAGCGACCTGTACAGGTTTTTAAAAAAGATGCATGAATTTGTGATGAAGCAAGAGGGATCGAAGGCATAAATATTTCCATTTTCCCACCGGAATTTTTATTATGTTTGTAACAAACAAACAGATAACAATGAAAAAAATATTTCAATTGGCATTGGTACTGCTGGCGTTTTTGCCGCTTGCCGGTTTTGCACAGGAAGAAAAAAATGTATGGCCTGAGATGAAGGCCTTTCATACGCTGATAGCTGCTTCTTTTCATCCTGCTGAAGAAGGTAATTTGGCGCCGGTAAAAGAAAAAGCTGAAAGTTTATACCAGGCTGCAAGGACATGGCGTGAATCTGAAGTACCTGCAGGATTTAAAAAAGAAGAAACCCAAAATGCATTAAAGAAACTGGAGATCAAATGCGGGGAACTGCACAAGGCCGTAGTGGCACAGGCTTCAGATGATAGGATAAAAGCGCTTATTACCGAGGCGCATGATGCGTTCCATACCATCGTTGAAAGGTGCAGGAGGGAACAATAATATAGCTTACAATTTATAACTGCAAAGCGCCCCGTGAACACAGCGGGGCGTTTTCTTTTCAACAGGTGTTGAAATGATTTATTTGGGCAGATAAAAACTATGCTGCACTTTTGCAGCAGACCTGGTTGGCGCCGTTTCATTAAAAACGGGCCATTAAAAGGGAAGTACGGTGCAATTCCGTCGCTATCCCCGTAGCTGTAATCCCGCCGCTTTGTGGCGAACTTTTGAGCAACTGCATCCACTTTTCCGTTCTGATAATTATTCGGAACGGGATGGGAAGGAGGCTCAAAGGGTGGGTAAGCCAGAAGACCTGCCAGTCTGCAACAACAATCATTTTGCTTTCGGGTGAAAGGCAGGGATGTAACGGCTTTACGCTTTTATATTCTTTTTATTTTCCTGGAAGCAGTCACAAAAATTTTCACATCAATGAAAAAGAAAATCTTTATTGTGGCTGCTGTAGTATTCAGCAGCCCCTTGCTGGCGCAGCAAGACAGCGCCTCTCTTGATGAAGTGGTAATCACAGCCAACAAGTACCCAAACAAAACATCCCTCACGGGAAAAGTAGTTACTGTTATCACAAAAGAACAACTGGAAAAAAGCGGAGGCAAGAACCTTTCGCAGATTTTAACCGAACAGGCAGGTGTTTATATTGGCGGTGCCAACAGCAATGCGGGGAAAGATAAAAGCCTCTACCTGCGTGGTGCCGGCGTTGAGTATACATTGATTACTGTTGACGGTGTTCCTTTGTATGATGCCAGCGGCATCGGCAGTAATTTTGATATCCGCAATTTTTCAATTGACGGGATTGAAAGGATCGAGATTTTAAAAGGCAGCCAGTCCACCTTGTACGGCAGTGATGCCATTGCAGGCGTTATCAATATCATTACAAAAAAAGCAGGCAAAAAAGCTGTTGCGGCAAACGGGCTGTTGAGCTATGGCAGCAATAACAGTTTCAGGGCCAATGCAGACATCAATGGCACCAGCGGTATTGTGGATTATAATGCTGGTTATTCTTTTTTTGATACAAAGGGGATAAACGAAGCCGCAAGCAATGCCGCCAATGCAGACAAAGACGGGTACAGGCAAAATGCAATACAGGCTTCGTTGGGTGTGCAGGCAACAAAAAATATCCGCCTGCAACCTTATTTCCGTTATTCAAAAATTAATGGCGATATTGACCAGGGCGCTTTTACAGATGAACTGGATTATACTTACGCACAAAAAAGCTGGCAGGCAGGGATCAAAAACGAATTTCAATTTGGTAAAACAAAAGTAAACCTGCTGTACAACTATAATAATATCGACAGGCTATATATTGATGATTCTGTAAAAAGCCGAAATGGTTTTGATACCTATTCCCGTGGCAGCTACAAAGGAAAAGAGCATTTTATAGATGCTTATCTTACAATGCCGCTTGGTAATATATTCAAGCTTACTGCCGGTGCAGATTTCAGGAATTCAAGCTCTGATCAGGAATTTCAGTCTATCAGCGCATTTCCATCATCATCAAAATATGCTGCAGACAGTTTAAGGCAACATCAAACAGGATTGTATGCAGCGCTCAACATCAACACCAGGCCGGGCTTCAATCTTGAATTGGGCAACCGCCTTAATTTTCATTCAGAATATGGCAGCAATGACGTATTCAATATTAACCCGTCTTACCTCATCAATAAAAAAATAAAATTATTTGCCAACCTTTCATCAGCCTACCGTACACCTTCACTGTACCAGTTATTTTCAGAATACGGTAATAGAGATCTAAAACCAGAAACAGCGCTTACCGCTGAAGCCGGTGTGCAATATTTCGCTGCTGATAATAAATTTTCAGGCCGTATTACAGCATTCCACCGGGATGTGAAAAATGTAATTTTCTTTTATTTTAATCCTGTTACGTTCCAGTCGCAATACATTAACCAGGATAAGCAAAAAGATCACGGTGCAGAGCTGGAGTTGACTGCCCTGCCGGCAAAAAATATTTCACTGAAGGCTTTTTATACTTTCGTTACCGGCAAGGTTACTACTATTCAAAATGGCAAAGACAGCAGTTACTTCAATTTGCTAAGGAGACCAAAGCACAGTGCCGGGTTAAATGCGGGTATTACTCTCAATAAAAACTTTTTTGCCGGTGCCAATCTTTCATGGTTCGGCAAAAGGGAAGACGCTTATTATGATGCCACCACCTTTCAAACGGTGAATGTAACGCTGAACAGTTATTTCCTGCTGGATATATATGCTGAATATGGCTTTTACAATGGCCGGCTAAAAGTGTTTGTTGATGCAAGGAATGTTACTGACAGCCATTACCAGGAGACTGCCGGCTTCAATACCCTCGGGTTTAATGCTTACGGGGGCATCCGGTTCCATTTTTAATAGCAGGCCACGAATTTCACTGTTTCCGCAAATAGTGATTGTAAAATTCGTGGCTTTTTTATATGCTTTTGAAAAACCCGTGCTGTAATTTCTATTCTGTCTCACAGAAAGGAACTATATCTTTGCAAAAACCCTTCTGCATGGATTTTAAAGAACTTTCACTTACGGAGATCATTACGGTTTCATTTACGCTGTTTGCCATTATTGATATAGTCGGCTCTATCCCCATACTGGCGGCTATGCGGCAAAAGATGGGCGGCGTTATTAAATCCACGCAGGCCACGCTGGCATCGGGCGGGTTGATGATATTATTTTTGTTTTTGGGCAAACAATTTTTGGGGCTGCTCGGGCTGGATATTAAATCATTTGCCGTGGCCGGCAGCATTGTGATTTTTATTTTAGGCCTTGAAATGGTGCTGGGCCATGAGTTTTTTAAAGCCGATAACAACCCCAAAAGCGGCAGCGTGGTACCCATTGCTTTCCCCTTAATTGCAGGCAGTGGCACACTCACCACCATCATGAGCTTAAAAGCCAACTACGCCGATGTAAATATTCTGATTTCCATTCTCATCAACTGTGTAATTATTTATGCGGTGCTTAAATCATTGCGCTGGCTCGAAAGTGTATTGGGCCCTAACGGGATGATAGTAATCAGGAAATTTTTCGGTGTTATCCTGATTGCCATTGCGGTTAAGATTTTCGGTAGTAATATTGTGATGTTTAAGTATTGAAAATCGTCTAAGACGTTAAAGCCGTTGTATATCGTTTTAATGGGTTATAAACAAACCAGCGTTTTTTAAACGACTTAAACGATTTAAATTTTATCGGCCCTTTAGTTTAATGGATAGAATTTCAGATTCCGATTCTGAAGGTACAGGTTCGATTCCTGTAGGGGCTACAAAAATTAAAACCCAGCAGTTCTTAAAACAACTTAAATCCTTACTAAATTCAATACTGACAGGATTTTATTATTTTAATGCCTCATTACTGCTCGTTGATTCCCGTTTATTGTTTTATGGTTTTTGCTTTTTTTTAGTTATACCTTTCAAGTATGAATGTACCTCAGGCAGCAGTAGTATTTAACTGGCGCAATGAAACAAAGTAAAAGAGGATTGTATTCAGTGCATTTGCGGATTACAATTAATTGCGGGTCAAAATACTATACCATACCCAAGGCAGGCACAGGTAGTTCCCCGAACGAAGGCAGGTGCAGCGCAAGCTATATGACAAACCTGCGCAGCAGCCCGGAGGGCATACAAGAAATTGCGATACCTTCCAAGGCTATTACGGTTGTATCGCAATTTCTTGTGTGGCTTGGCGGAGAACTTGCCAAGCCTGCCTGAGAGAGCCCGATTTTCCGCAGTTTGAAGGAATTCAGTTATCATTAAAACAAGATCAATTATTGTAGGCCTCAACAACGGCAATTAAATTATTCAAATTACCCTTCTCATCTTTTGGAATTTTACCATGAGGAAACAGTTGCTTAAATTTTGCAGTTGCTTCGGGGTTATCTTGCAGTGCATTGGCAAAACTTTCATAAGTAAGCTTTTCAAATTTCCCTTTTTCTTTTTCAAAGACATACTTTGCTGTAAAATCAGGGTGTTTGCCATTGATGTCGGTTTTAACATCATCGTAGTAGTAAAGATTCATCTTGCCATATCTGAGCCTTTGCACCCATCCTGCAACATCTGTTAATACATAATAGGCTTTTTCATTTTGATAAGCATTATAGTTATCAACTTTTACGCCATCTACTGCTATCCAATAGCCGGAACTCCATACTGACGATTGTGAAAATTTATCGCCCACGATTTTTTCTCCGTCTTTTTTCTGTATAAATACATTGTATTCCGGTGAACGTCCCTTCTTTGCTTCATTATCGAACTGCTTGAATGTAACACAGGACGACAAATTAAAAAGCAGGTACAGTGTTGTTAAAGATATAAAAAGCCTCATTGATGAAGTGAGTTTAGATCATAAATATAAGGAAAATATTATGCACAACTTCCCGTACACTTGTAATGCTGCTGCTATTTCCTCCCTCACTTTCTGCCGTAGCCTAGTTAATAATGCTTCTTCCGTCATGTTTTTTTGAATAAATATAACCGCCGGGCTTTAAGGAATAATGTCGTAATGAAAAAATACGGAATGCTTTGTTTGTTACGGATTGGTACTGCTATCAAACTGCTATCAACTAATCCTGAGTTGCAAACGCAGGATAGCTATTAAACATTTTATCTTTATTGGACAAGGATGGATGAACTCTACCGATAGCGGAGAACACTACCGAGTTTACTATTTGCCTAAAGGATACTCTACTAATATCTTTTCAGCTAATCCTCTAAACGCAAATCGTATATGCTCTTCATCATCAAATAGGTATAGCACCATAAAGTCTTTGTATTTAGGCTGATTTAATCTAATGGAAATGTCTAATCCGTACGAACTACCGTCACTATCAAGGCGCAGATAAAATAACTTATTGGTTTTAAAATCCCAATTATAAGAAACTATATTGTCAAGATATATATTGAAACATTCTTGATTATTAATATTTGCAAAGCGAATAGTTAATCTTTTTCCCAAAAAATTAACCGAATCTAATTTATAGTTTTTAATATTTATATATCCTTTATCTACCGGGTTTCTTGGTATTAACATTATTTTACTTTTTTATTTTTTTAATAGCATCATTGTACTCTTTTATTACATCTCCAGTTTTTACACGTCCGCCATTTCTATAAAACTCTGTTGCTTTTAAATAATTTTGATTGCCCATTATAGTGTTTAACTCGAAGCCAGTCATAGTAGATGCATCTACTGCGGATTTTCCAAAATCTGCAGCAACAATATCCATTTTTAGATTTGTTAAATCAAACTTCACGGTTCCCTTATTGGTTACCACATGATCAATTACCCTTGTAAATAAATCCCCAAAAGAAACATCAGTTGGTTTAGGCAATCCTATGCTTCCAAATGGGGTTGACCAATCATAATGCATATAAGAGTTGGTACTTTCTGCAAAACGAGGCAATGTTCTGGGTGGGCCTAAAGGCGAGGGTTCATTAAGCCCTAATGCAATATCTGGGGATACCCCCTTCGCTCTGAAATTGAATTTTAAAATGCCCAAAAAGGCGGCAGCCTCTCCCCACGTTTCTGGGTTTGTGGGATCCTTTTTGAGTCGGATTATTAAATCAGCAGGGGCTACAAGAGCCTGTTTAGCTGCATAAAAAGGATTGCCATGAGTCAAAGGGAACTCTTCTTCTTTATTTTTCACTCTGTCTCCATAATGGACATTTGCAGCCAATTCTGTGAATGCTCCCAAAGCCATTATCGCAGTCTTCACCACGCCTTTCACAAACTTGAAAACAGCATCCCCACCTTTCTTAGCCCCTTCGGCTGCTGGACCTTGACCCACAAATCCTTTGACGGCTTCAGTCGGTTCTAATCCATCAAGATCTATGCTATTTATGGGCATGTTCCCCGCAAACTGATATGGTGTGTACCAAGAGAAATCTTTCGTCAATGGATCAACAGATAAGAAACGTCCTAACCGTGGGTCATAAATCCTCATCCCATAATCCTGCTGGTTGCCTTCGCCTTTCACATCATTATCATTCTCCTTCCCATTGAAGCCATAACGATAGCTTCGCCTATTAGCCCATTGTGCATTACCGGCGCTACTATCAATCACGTCCCTGGTAAACCCATTCAGTATAAAATCATTAAACCTGAATGTGCCGTTTGCATTGCCATTAGGGTAATCAGGTGTATGGCCAAAGAGTTTTAGTGTTACTGTAATAGTTCCGGTAATATTTTCAACAGGATGCGTTACTGTTCTTGTGCCTGTAGTGCCATGTGCACAAGCAGAGGCTTGTATCCGTATAGTATCCTGACCCACCTCAATGCCATTGATGTACATTTTCCAGTCGTGATAACCTGTACTGCTGCTGCGGTTTTCAAAGCTGAATGATTTTACACTGGCTGTTTTGCCACTACCTACACTAAGCGTAAGTGTTAGTGTTGTGGTATCAGGCCTTGTATCGGTAAATGCTAATGATTGTCCGCTGTTGCAATCGCTGTAGCTTGTCCATGCAGCTTTACTGTTTGTCCAGCCGCTATTGCTTAAATCAGCAGCTAATACATCAGGGGCAACTGTATAAGGATGGTTATACGGTGCGTTATCAAAACTATGCTTGTAAATGATGACGGTGGCAGGTGTGGTGGTGTCTCCGCTTCCGGCGCCGCCTACATTTTCCATTGTTGTATCAATGTAAAAAGCTCTTCCTGGCATGAGCATACCAAACGGGTAATAATCGTGGGCTGTTGTTACTTCTGCGGTATAACCGGTAATGGCATACGCAGGCGCTGTAGCCACCGGCACACTTTTATCGCTTACCGTTACCAGTACATTTCCTAAATGATTGGTCAACTCAAAGAACTTATTGCCACGGATAAAGTTAGTAATGGTGTCGGTATTATCAAAACATTTTTGCACATCGGTAGCCACATTGTATATGCCCAGCCGGCTGCTGCCGTACAGGTGTATTTCAGATTGGGTTAAGTGGCTGCTGTTGATGGCTGCATATCCATGC
>JBEHYP010000134.1:0-9302 GCA_048498115.1 Bacteroidota bacterium
GATTTTGCCACCATTACAAAAAAGAAAACAGCCATCGGTATTGGCCCCGGGCTAGCAGCCGATGAAGACAATACTGCACTATTGCAGCACATTATTTCTGTGTGGGACAAACCATTAGTAATAGACGCAACAGCACTCGGCTTGCTTCAACCTTTTGTTGACAGTTTATCTAAAAGAAAAAACTATCCTGCCGTACTTACCCCGCATGCAGGCGAATTTGAAAAACTATTTGGCAAAACGCCTGACGGTTTTGAAACGGCTGCATCAGCAATGCAAAAAGCGTCTGTGCTTAACTGTTATATTATCTTAAAAGGAAAAAATACGCTGATTGCCTGCCCGGATGGCCAGGGATGGTTTAATACAACCGGCAACAGCGGCATGGCCACTGCCGGCAGCGGGGATGTGCTTACCGGCATTATTACCGGTTTTCTGGCGCAAGGCTATCCTGTTAAAGATGCCTGCCTGCTGGGAGTATACCTGCATGGGCTGGCCGGGGATTTTGCAGCCGGCGCATTTTCAAAAGAAGCAATGATAGCCGGTGATATCACCGGGCAGTTGGGAGAAGCGTTTAAAACACTCCACTAAGCATATAAAAAACAAAGCATCCCGTTGATAAACGGGATGCTTTAATCAGAAGTAAAGTTTTATTCTGCGTCAATACATTTTCTGTAGTAATACAGGCTTAAGCGGCCGGCACTGCGTCCGCAGAAGTTAATTTTTTTGTCTTTTCTACCTTGTTAAGGCTTTTTACTTTATTAGCTTTAAAACGCTTGTCAGGAGTACCATCCTTTTTTACAGCTTTATTAGCTTTAAAACGTTTGTCAGGTGTACCGTCTGCTTTTACAGGCCTGCCTGCTTTTTCAGCACCTGTTACTTTTTGCATCCTTAATACTTTGGCTTTTTGTTCCTGGGTAAGTTCTTTTTTAGGCGCTTCCTGGGCTGTAGCAATGCCTGCAAAACCCAGAGAGAAGCACAATGCAATGAATAATTTTTTCATAATAGTCTTTTTAATTTCGGGTACTAAGATAATGATATTTTGAATACATTTTAGCCGCAAGCTGTTAATGCCTGGTAAATTTTCAATTCCCTGCCAGACCGGGACGGTCAGACGGGGGATTATTTCAACTGCCGCAGCATCCAGTTGTCCACCTGCTGAAAAACCACTTCCGGCTTCAGGGTGCGCCATTGCGGAAAATCCAGCAAAGGGATATAATTGGTGAGCCGGGAGCGCTTAAAGTCATACTGGCTCTGTTCAGGCATATCCAGCATCACCACCCAGCCTCCATCGTCTTCCAGTTGCTCATGCCATTCTTCATAATAACTGTCATCGCTGCTGTGAAAATTGAGCACATTTTCCGCTATCAGGATAAATTTGGTGATGCCTTCTGCATATAAAATATCGGTTACATCCCGGCGCAGGGTCATGATATCATTTTCTATTGCATCGTTCCACTCCCCTATCAGTTCAATGATGGCATAGCCCTGCTCGTAATCTGCAAATAGAATTTTCATGTACAGGGTGCGGCTGCCGAAATCGTCCCACTGCGGATGGATATAATAATTGTAAATGGTTTGGGAAAATTCAAATTCACTGTAGGTGCGTCCATAAAACGGCGAACGGTCATCTTCTTCCGCTGTATATAAATGCCGCCAGTTATAGTATGGCTCTATATCCTGCATAGCTGCAAAGGTAAGGCGGAAAGAAAGTCCATAGTCCATGGTTTAATAGTCCATGGTGCTGTTATTTATATTTGCAGTTATTATAAACGACCGGGCTATGAACTATAGACTATTGACTACGGGCTTTACCTTATTCACATTATAACCCGATTAATCCACTTTTTTAATTTACTGCATTGTTTGTATAAATACCTTCATTAACTTTATAAGGCATTATTTCAGAAACTTGTTTTTTACACCTAACCCATTTTAAAAATGCGAACATCAGCACCCGGCGTTATTAACCAGGAGTACTCGGTTATAAGCCACCACACAATTGGATCGGTATGGTTTAACCATAACACCAATGAGCATTCGTTTCACTCGCTGCAGCATTTTAACCCCGGCGATAAAATCGCTGATTTTAATGCAGGTTCCGTATCAGATACGCCAACGTACCTGACCGTACAAACAGGGCTGCACAGGCACATTACTTTGTCGCCAACCCATTTGCAGTACATCAACCATTCCTGCAGCCCCAATGTATTTTTTGACACTACCAGCATGGAACTGGTGTGCCTGCAGCCTATCCGGCCCGGAGATGAAATGCGTTTCTTTTATCCCAGCACCGAATGGCAGATGGCGCAGCCCTTTGTATGCAATTGCGGAAGCGAACACTGCCTGCAACTGATCAATGGTGCATCGGGCCTGTCTGATGAAACATTGCTGCGTTACCGGCTTACCGATTTTATCAGGCAGCAGGTAAAGCACAGGCTGTAAGTCTCTATCTGGCGGAGATTGTATAAAAACCCGGTTGATAAGACCGGAGTGATCTTTTATCCTCTTTTATCAATGCAAGTTTTAGCTAAGCCCGTACAGGAAACTGTTTGGGAAAAACATTCTTTTCGAAGACAATATCATGCTCCTGCCACGCACAGCTAAAAAGGAATAAACGGAATAACTTTTTTGAAACCTTGCCTTTACTTTATTTATTACATAAACGGCTAAGCGTGCTTTATGCAAATGATTACATTTACTATTGTATAAAGTAAGTATGGCCACTTTACCGCTCCTGCTAAAACGGATATTCCTGCTTCTTGTGCTGGCAACAGTATATGGCAGCATAGCGGCTTACCCGGAAGACGGCGATAAACCTGTCCCCCTATTTTCTTTGAAGAGCAAACTTCCTTTTGAAAAAGACCCTGTCGTCACCACTGATTCGTCAGATTGCATTATTCCTTTCAGCCTTTCCGGCAACCTTATCATCATCAGGGCAAAAGTGGATACAGTGGAAGGAAACTTTGTGCTGGATACAGGCGCCCCCGGGCTTGTGCTGAACATAACGTATTTCAGGCAGTACGTACCTGTTGAAAACCCCGACAATGTGCAGGGAGGCATTAATGGCAGCGCCGATTTTTGGGGCAGGGTAAATATTGATTCGCTCACATTCGGGCCGGTAAAATATTTTAATGCCGAAGCAGACCGCATCAACCTTGGGCAAATAGAAAACAAACGGGGTATCAAAATACATGGCCTGCTGGGCACGCAATTATTCAAACGGTTTGAAATGATCATTGACTATGAAAAACACGTTATCCACCTGCACCTGCTCAGCAAAAAAGACCCAAAAGATTACCGGCACAGCTTACTGAAAGATACTGCTGCTTACCTTGAAGTTCCGGTAGAGTATGTTGAGAATAAATTACTGGCGCTGCTGTATTCAGGCAATAAAAAGCTGAAGTTTGTAATAGACACCGGTGCAGAAACCAATCTGATCGACAGCCGCCTGCCTGATAAAGTAATGGACAATGTGATCATTGATAAACGGGTATTTTTAACCGGTGCCGGCACAGAAAAAGTAGAAGCATTAAGCGGCAGCATCAATACGCTGGTGATTGGCGGCCAGAGTATAGCTAACCTGCCCATCATTGTTACCAACCTTGAAAAGCTTTGTTATGCTTATGACCGCTGCCTCGACGGAATGCTGGGCTTTGATTTTTTAAGCAGGCAAAAAATTGGGTTTAACTTTGTAAAACGTAAAATGTATATCTGGAAGTGAGATGGCCTGGCTACGATACTAAAAGAATAATTATAAGGCTTGCCTGTGCTGCATTGTTTGCGGTGTGCCATTTATATGCCGGTGCACAGCACATAAAAGTGTACAAGATAAAAGACGGCCGTATGGTCATTATGCTGAGCAAGCGAATACCCGGACCTTCACTGGACAGCTTCATAACAAATTACAACCTGCAGGATCTGAACCTTAAAGGCACTGTTTTAAGGAACAGACCGGATTCGTTGGTAAAAGCCGGGTGGAAAATAGAGCTCAACAATGATGATCTTGTAGCCCTTAGCAAAAAGATCGGCAGCATTGATAATATTACCAACCCGGCTATCAGCATATCTATCAACGGCAGGAGCAATATAAATAACAATACCAATAATAATGGAAGCTTCGGCGTCAATAAATTTAAGAACAAGCCGCCTTTTGCCATTAAAGATTCTGTCGTGAGCTTTTTCTTAAGAAACCATACCAATGCCAAAAGAGTGATACTGGCAGGCAGCTTTAATAATTGGAGTGAAACGGCGCTTGAAATGAAACCGGTGGGCAATGGCTGGACAGCGGATGTAAAGCTGGCGCCGGGCAAGCATTTTTACAAGTTCATCATTGATGGCAACTGGGATATTGACAGGGACAATAAGCTGGTAGAGAACGATGGCAGGGGCAATGATAATTCTGTTTATTACCAGCCCAATTATGTTTTCAGGTTGCACAGTTTTTTAAACAGCCGCCAGTTGTACGTAGCGGGCAGCTTTAATAACTGGAACGAAAAAGAAATACCCCTCTCACGCACAGAAAATGGATGGGCAGCCGCCGTGTACCTTGCTGAAGGCACTTACACCTACCGTTTAATTGCGGATGGCAACTGGAGCGAAGACCCTGAGAACAAAGACCGTTTTCCCAACGAGTTTGGCGAATATAATTCCGTGTTACGCCTGGGTGAGCCTCATATATTCCAACTTGCTGGTTTTAGTAACGCAGAAAAAGTGGAGCTGCTTGGCTCTTTCAACAACTGGAAAGAAGGCGAATTGCTGATGACCAAAACAGCCACCGGCTGGCAATTGCCTTATACCCTCGGTGCAGGTAATTACGAATATGCTTTTAAAGTGGATGGACAATGGGTAGCAGGCACCAATAACACATCGCTTACCACGGATGCCAATAAAGCGAACTATAGCAGCCTCGTGCTTGATGCCAATTATACTTTCCGGCTTAATGGCTACCAGCATGCAAGGGAAGTGTATATCGCCGGTGATTTTAATAACTGGTCGCCGGGCACCTATCCTATGACAAGATCAGGAGATAGCTGGACCATCAATCTCCACTTAAGCAATGGCAAGCATTTATACAAATTCATTGTAGATGGCGAATGGATATTAGACCCCGGCAATAAGCTTTGGGAGCAGAATGAGTTTAGCACGGGTAATTCTGTGTTGTGGATTGGGGAATAGAAAATGAAATGTTCAAGCCTACGTCATCCAATTGCTAAAATCCAATACAGGATAAAACTTTTTTGTTTGTTAAATCCGGTACTCTCTGCGCTATAGGCGGCGGGTCTTGCAGCCCGACGCACAAGGCTATGGCAAAGACCCGCCTGGGAACTTTTAATTTGATAGTGTGGCTGTGTGATGGAAGGGAAGACTCGGAGTGAAAGAAAGGCACAAGCGAATGCTTGCCAAAGTGGGGAAAGATTGGCGCCCCATCTGGTCACCGACCAACGGGGAACTACGAACCTTGTTCTCTACTACATTATACCGCTGGTCAGAGACCAAGCGGCGGCACTCACGAGTGCAAGAATGGGCTTGCGGAAGAAAAGAAATACTTACAACGGCGAAAATAAACTGTAGGAGCAGAATGAGTTTAGCATAGGTAATTCTGTATTGTGGATTGGGGAGTAGAAAATGAAATATTCAAACCTACGTCATCCAACTGCTAAAATTCAGTACAGGGTAAAGTGTTTTTGTTTGTTAAATCCGGCACTCTCTTCGTTATAAGCGGTGGGTCTTGCAGCTCGGTATACAAGGCTATGGCAAAGATCCCCCTGAAAACTTTTAATTTGATAGTGTGGCTGTGTAATGGAAGGGTAGACTCGGAGCGGAAGAAAAGATTAATTAAGTTTTATATTGTCAAAAAAAAGTTTTTTGTCTGTTAGAAACCGATTAAAGCTAAACTCGAAATCATAAAAATGGTCTACAAAAATTTGAAAATCTTTTCCTGATTGCGCTAATAATATGGAATCTAGACTACTATCGATAATATCCAAAAGGAACAGATTGTTCGATGTTTCCATTTCAATTTTATCCCATTTTTTTCTAATGCTATCATTTAATATTACCAATAAGCTATTACTTCCTTTATCAAGAATTTTCTTAAACTGCTTATAAAATTCTTTTTGCTTAATAAGAGTATAGTTTTTAAAATATCCAGATCCCTGATAAGGCATTAATAGCACAATCTCTTTATTCAGTTTCAATAACATATGAAAATTCTCTTTTTCTTCCTTCAACAGCCGCAATTTTGCCTCATTCCTTTCGCTTTGTACAAGTACAAACTCTTTAGAAATAATTAATGATTGTGCCGAAAGTGTTTTTCCTTGAGATTTGAGTTCATCATTTTGACCTTTAATTAGCTTGACTTGGTTCTTTAGTTCATCAATCATTTTTACAGAATTTTTATTTTGTACTTCTTGTTTTAATGCTATATCGGTAAGCTTGCCAATTTGCTCTTTATTGTCTCCATATTTTATTGTCAATAAAATACCCCACATTGCAAAAAACAAAGAAATTAACCCGCTGAAAATGCTAAACCCAATACTTAATTTTTCAAGACGGCTTAATTGCGAATTTTTTTCAATTGCAGACACTATTCTGTCCGCAGTATCTCTTTTTCGAAATATTTTCATTCTTGTTGATATTTTAAATCCTAAACAAAAAATCCCCCACATTTCTGTGAGGGATCCTATTTGTAATTCTCTTATTTCACTTCTTCAAACTGTGCATCTTCCACATGGTCTCCGGTGTTTCCTCCACCACTACCCTGCTGTGCACCTGCATCGGTGCCGGGCTGTGTGCCGGCGGCCTGCTGTGCTTTGTATATCTCTTCGCTGGCGGCTGTCCATGCAGTATTTATTTCCGCAAGGGCGGCATCAATAGCGGCCACATCCTGCGCCTTGTGTGCATCTTTCAGCTTGTTCAATGCAGCTTCTATCGGTGCCTTTTTATCGGCAGGTACTTTATCGCCAAACTCTTTCAATTGTTTTTCAGTTTGGAAGATAAGGCTGTCGGCCTGGTTTATCTTGTCCACTTTTTCACGGGCTGCTTTATCTTCTGCCTCATGCGCTTTGGCCTCGGCTTTCATTTTTTCCACTTCTTCTTTGTTCAAGCCGCTGCCGCCCTGCACGGTTATCTTTTGTTCTTTACCGGTGCCTTTATCTTTGGCTGTTACATGCAAAATGCCATTGGCGTCAATATCAAATATCACTTCAATCTGCGGCACGCCACGGGGAGCCGGTGGTATGCCATCGAGGTTAAACATACCAAGGCTTTTATTTTGGCTTGCCATCGGCCTTTCGCCCTGCAATACATGTATCTGCACACCGGGCTGGTTATCGCTGGCCGTGCTGAATGTTTCTGATTTTTTAGAAGGAATGGTAGTGTTGCTTTCGATCAGCTTTGTCATGACGCCGCCCATTGTTTCAATACCAAGGCTCAATGGCGTCACATCAAGCAGCAACACATCTTTTACTTCTCCTGTCAATACCGCACCCTGTATAGCTGCACCAATGGCCACCACTTCATCAGGATTTACCCCACGGTGTGGTTTTTTGCCAAAGAATTTTTCTACTATCTCCTGCACTTTGGGGATACGGGTACTACCACCCACCAGTATCACTTCATCAATTTGTGAAGCGCTGTAGCCTGCATCTTTCAATGCTGCTTCGCAGGGCTTTAAGCAACGTTCAAATAATTTATCTGCCAGTTGTTCAAATTTGGCCCTGGATAATTTTAATACTAAGTGCTTGGGCACGCCATCCACTGCAGTAATGTAAGGAAGGTTAATTTCTGTTTCGGTAGAAGAAGACAATTCAACCTTTGCTTTTTCAGCAGCTTCTTTCAAACGCTGCAATGCCATCGGGTCTTTGCGGAGGTCAATGGCTTCCTGTGTTTTAAATTCATCAGCCAGCCAGTCCATTATCACTTTATCAAAATCATCACCGCCCAGGTGCGTATCACCATTGGTTGATTTCACTTCAAACACGCCATCGCCCAATTCCAGCACAGAGATATCGAACGTACCACCGCCTAAGTCAAATACAGCAATTTTATGGTCATGCTTGTCTTTATCCAAACCATACGCTAATGCAGCAGCAGTAGGTTCATTTACAATACGGCGAACGGTAAGCCCTGCAATTTCACCGGCTTCTTTGGTGGCCTGCCTTTGGGAGTCGTTAAAATAAGCAGGCACGGTGATCACCGCTTCTGTCACTTCCTGCCCCAAATAATCTTCGGCGGTTTTCTTCATTTTTTGAAGCACCATGGCGGATATTTCCTGCGGCGTGTAGAGCCTGCCATCTATGTCAACACGAACGGTATTATTGTCACCCTGGGTTACTTTATAGCTCCAGTGGCTTTTTTCTTCATTTACTTCGTCAAAACGGCGGCCCATAAAACGCTTTACACTCATAATGGTGTTTTGCGGGTTGGTGATGGCCTGCCTTTTGGCAGGGTCGCCCACTTTACGTTCGCCATTTTTAAGGAAAGCCACGATGGACGGGGTTGTACGGCGCCCTTCGTCATTGGCTATCACAACAGGCTCGTTACCTTCCATTACGGCAACGCAGCTATTGGTTGTTCCTAAGTCTATACCTATGATTTTTCCCATGATAGATTGTTATTTGTTTCCTTTTGATTGTCAATGATTGTGCCATGGGGAAAAGGGGTGAAAAATTGGCAGGTTACCACGGATTGAGCGGAAGATTAGCCACAGATTTCACAGATTCACACAGATAAAAGAAGAAAGCCACGAATTACACTAATTTTCACGAATGTTTTTTCGTGTGCATTCGTGTAATTCGTGGCTAAAATATACGCCGCAGGCATATTCTGTGTCAATCTGTGAAATCTGTGGCTAAAACAAATTATACCGTACTCCGGCAAAGGCCCGTATGCCCTGCAAAGAAGCATAATTGTAGCCGGGATCAAAAGTGTAATGGTAAGGATTGTTCACAGGGTCATTCACATTTTTATCAAAGGGATCAAAAGGCCGCAGAATGGGATCATGCGGTACAAAATTGAAGAGGTTCTTTACCCCGCCATACAGTTCCCAGCCATTGCTGAATTTTTTTGTGAGCTGAATATTGGCCGTGCAAAACCAGAGAGAATATTCCGGCCTGAAATCATGCGGTACCACGGGTAAACGCATCGGGCCATCCCAGGTGCCGGTAAAGTCAACCACAAAAGATTTGGGGAAAGCGTATGTTGCGGCAAAAGTACCGGACCATTCGGGTGCAAATAATTGTTTGCTGCTTTTTTTATTCCCAACGGCGCCCGGTTCTTTTTGGTACACATTCATACAGGTAATG
>JBEHYP010000135.1:0-9294 GCA_048498115.1 Bacteroidota bacterium
TAATTATTTCATCTAAACTTTTCAGAAAATGAAAAGTTTAGATGAAATAATTATTAGGGAATAAAAAAGCAACAGGCTGCCTTTTACTGGCGGGCAGTTAGCACAACTTTTTTATGAATTCCGGGGGATGATTATATCAAAGGATACTATGAAAACTATGGCAGGATTATGGAATAGGCTGTAAAAATAGTGGGATTTTTTTTAATTAAAAAAAATATTTTATCTAATTTTTATAATATTAAAGGCACCCCGCATAAAACAAGCTGCGCTTATTCTGTTTTAAATTCTTTACAAACAAGCAATTGAGGTACACTGGTACAGATGCTGTTCCGTTTACTAAGTGAAATGTTTTCTGTCTTTAATAAGCAGTCGTAATAAATAAGAACGGGGCTTCAGCAGCCCCGTTCCTTTTTGCTTATTTCACCTCTATCCTTTTTGTTATCTTTTGCGCATTCTCTTTTTTAGGCAATGTGAGGTGAAGAATACCGTTGCTGTACTCAGCGGTAATTTTGTTTACATCCACGCTGTCGTCCAGGTTAAAGCTGCGGCTGAAGGATTGCATCCTGTATTCTTTCCGCAGCCAGCCCTCCTCTTCATTTTGCTGGTCGTCTTTTCGTTCAAAAGATACAGTCAGCAGGTCATTGGTAGCATGGAGCTTAAAATCTTCTTTCTTTAAGCCGGGCGCTACCAGCTCCATTTCGTACGCCCTGTCTGTTTCTTTCAGGTTCACCGGTACCGATACCTGGTGTTCCACTCCGCTGAAACCCCAGAAATCGTCATTAAAGAACCTGTTCACGCTGTTTTGCAGCAATTGGTCTACCCAATTGGCAACCGGCCTTGCCGGCAAATTAGTGGTGCCGTTGGCCCTTTTGATGATTGTGTTTGTCATAAAACCTCCTTGTTTTTAAAATTAGATTTTAAAGAATAAAAAGATTTTATCTCCCGTTTTTCAAATAAAATGCCAACCGTTTTTTATGAAAAAATGGCAAACAGCAATTGAAAAAATTACATATTCACTGAAAAATTTTCATTTCACTATTACAGTTGAAACTGCCTATTCTTTTTTAGGCAACTCTGCTCCTGCCGGCGCAACAGGCAGCGAATCCGTTGCCGGCGCAGCCTGTGTTTCTGTTTTGGCTGGCGGTGGCACAGGGTGCATGGTTTTTAACAGCTGCACATCAAACAATAAAATAGAATTGGCGGGTATGCCTTTTGGATTGGCGCCCCCGCCCGGCCTTGCCTGTGCACCATAAGCCAGCCCGGAGGGAATATAGAAAGTAGCTTTGCTGCCGGTTTTCAATAAAGCAATTCCTTCATCCCATCCTTTTATCACCCTGCCCATGCCGAGCACAAACTGGAAGGGCTGCACATGGTGGAAAGCCGTGTCTTCGTTGCTGTCAAACTTTGTCCCGTCCAGCAAAGTACCGGTATAGTGCATGCTAACGGTGTCGCCTGTGTGCGGCTGTACACCACTCCCTTCTTCTTTAACAGTATAATACAGGCCGGAAGCCGTTTTTACAGGCGTGATTTTATTTTTGGTGAAATAAGCCTGCAAGGCCTTCTCATCTGTTACCGCCTGTTTGGCGGCTGCCGCTTTTTGCTGGGCCAGTTGCTGCTGCATTTGTTTCTGGAACGCCGCCTGCTGCTCTTTCATTACTGCATCCTTTGATTTTACTGACACCAGCTTTATAAAATACTGCACCTTATCCCCTGATTTTACAAAGTCAGGCTTTTTGGTCTTTGCGTTTTTAAACAAAGCGTCTCCATCCACCAGGCACACAATGCTGTCACCGGGCGTCATCAGCATAATGGCTTCTATTAAATCGCCTTTGAAAGCAGGCTTTGCCACGCCAAACACGCCGGGCTTGCCTTTAAATGCCATAGAAGTGCTGTACAATATCCTGTTGTTGCATTGAGACAGCATATTAAGGCTTATCTGCCCTCCCTCTTCCGGTTTGGCAGAAGTGGGCTTGTCAACAATAAAAGCATACTGCAGGCCCGAAGGCAGTTTTTTATAATTAAACACCGGCGGGGCAGGTTGCTGCACCTGGGGAGTTACCTTAATCTGCTGCGGTTGTTGTGCTGCAGCAATAAGGCATAATAAAAAGCCTGTAAAAGCAAAGCCGATTTTCTGTAACATATATAAATATGGTTTTTGCAAAAATAATGGCTGTATGATATTGGAGGCAGATTTCTTGTAAGGGATTTGTTAACGGATAAGTTTATTATGGGCAGGAATGCCTGTAATTAGTGATAAATTTGAGATGGGTAGCAGGTAAATCATTCAAAGGTTCTATCATGACACCTTATACGAGCATAAACAGGAAAAAATCAGGCGTTACCGCTTATGATATCGGTGATGATTTTATCATTGTCCGGTTCCGTGCAGCAACATACAAATACTCCTACCGGAGCTGCGGGGAAAATACAACTGAAACGATGAAAGGACTGGCATTGGCCTCCGGGGGCCTCAGCACATTTATTGCACAACATAAGCCGGCGTATGAATGGAAGCGCTGACCTGCTGCAGGCTATATTTCTTCTCTTTTATCCAGCCTGGGCCTCAGCCTTTTCTTGCTCTTATTAAACACCATCATCCCTTTATCAATCCCCCTGCGTAATTCTTTCTGTTCTTCCAACGGCAGGTTATAAACCGTTTTGCATTCTTCGCTGCAGCAGCCGTCATACTTCTCCGCACATGCTTCACACTGGATAAAGAGCAGGTGGCAGCCATCGTTTTTACAATTGGTATGCGTATCAGCAGGCTGGCCGCACTGGTGGCATTTGGCAATAACGTGGCCGGTTATACGCTCTCCCAGCCTGTCGTCAAACACAAAATTTTTGCCGATGAATTTGCTGGGCAGGCCTGCTTCCTTTGCCTGCTTTGCATAATTGATGATACCGCCTTCCAAATGAAAAACATTTTTAAAGCCACTGTGCAGCATATAGGCGCTGGCCTTTTCACAGCGGATGCCACCGGTGCAGTACATGATGATGTTTTTATTCTTATTATCCTTCATCATATCAACCGCCATAGGCAGCTGCTCACGGAAAGTATCACTGGGTATTTCAATAGCATTTTCAAAATGGCCCACTTCGTACTCATAATGATTACGCATATCAATTACCACTGTTTCCTTATCATCCAGCAGTTTATTCATCTGCTCTGCGTTCACATACTTTCCCTTATTCTCCATGCTGAAAGCAGGGTCAGAGATGCCATCGGCAACCACCTTGTCCCTCACTTTTATTTTCAATACCCAAAATGACCTGCCGTCATCATCCACGGCAATATTCAGCCGCAAGCCATTCAAAGGCTCAATGGAATAGAGGTAATTTTTAAATGCCTCTACATTGCTTTCGGGCACGCTTACCTGTGCATTGATGCCTTCGTGCGCCACATAGATACGGCCAAACACTTTTAATGCATTCAGCGCTTTGTACAGCTCGTCCCTGAACTGCTGCGGCTCCTTAATGGGAAAATACCGGTAAAAGGAAATGGTGCTGCGTTTTTCTGTCTCTTCATACAAACGCTTCTTTAATTCCGCCTGTGAAACGCGGTTGTGGAGTACTGCCATAGTTTTTAATTTGATCCCATCACTTGCCGGTCGGTACCGAAGGTCAGACCGGCTATTACAATGGAAAATCTTTTTTAAATCCTGGTTAGACGGAGGCCGTCAGACCGGTGTAAAGATTGGATGCTTGCAGGGCAAACCAAATTTTAACGGTGCAAAGATAAGGAATGGCATGCAGAGCCGCAGAGATGTATTGAGAAACCCCGGAGGGGTTGAATGTGAGTAACGATGGGTGCAACCCATCGCATAAAAGCACAATAAAGAACTACTGCACAAAAGTGCAACGCCACTGAAGATGATAAGCGGCGGAATGCCTGTTACAAAAAAACTAAAAACTTTTCTCTGCGCCCCCAGCGCCTCTGCGTGGGAAAATATGAGAAATGGCACACAGAGGAGCAAAGCTATCAAAAACTAAACGACACATTTCCGCCCTTTCCATTCACATTCATATTGCCGCCCAGCAATCCCCCAAAACCAATACGGATGGCATTGCCGGTGTGATGGCCGTTATCAAAGCCTGCAACAAAATCAACACGGAATAACTTGAGGATATTTTCAATGCCTGCAAATGCTTCCACGTGGTTATTATCCTCATTTACATAAAACGTATTGGCGCCGGCCACCAAATGCCAGTTAAGCTGGCGCAGCAAAGGGATTTTATTGGTGAGCAATCCATTGAAGTGGTGCTCCACATGTGCCTGTACAAACAACGGATCTGTATTGCTGAAGGCATAATAGCTCACTAATTGAAAACTGTTGACATATTCGCTTGCGGCTACAGTAAGGTTGCCGTTAAAGTGCTGGTAATCCTGTATAAAAACCGACTTATCATTTAAGAAGCCTCCCAGCACCAGCCGGTATTTCAGCAAACCTGCAATCCTGAAATTTACATCATCATACACGCTGAATTTCCATTTATCAAAATTTACATCGCTGCCCAAAATAGTATTGATGCCCTTGGTGTAGCTCAATGCAAAAGTGGGATACTTAGAGCCGACAGGCATTTTGCTGTCAGGGAACTGTATGTACTTCTGCCCCGGCTTCCAGGTAATCCATGCGTTTACAATTAATGCCTGGTGGGGAGTAAACTGTGAGTTTATCCGGTCGTAAGGATAATTGGGAGTGATGTTAACACTGTCTTTTTTAAACAAAGTGAATTGGGTGGTATTATCAAGCGGCTTCCGGTCTTCATACAATGCGTTTATGCCTAACCGAAAGCCGTTTTCAAAACGCCTGCTGTAGCTGATATTGCCAAAAACATTTTCGTAGGTTTTCATAAAATTGTCACCGTAAAACAAAGTGGCGATGGTATTGATCAGCGGCGTAATGGGGCTTTCCCTGTTGAACTGCGTAACACGGCTGCCGCCGGCAAAGCTCCAGCTGCTGCGCCGGAGCTTGCCTTCGGGTTCGTAATCCCTTGTACGCAAATCTACCTGGGCCCAGGCATTAAAATGCTTATTGCTGAGGCCATAGCGCAGGTGCGGCTCAACAGATAAATTTGTTTTAGCGCCGCTGAGGTACTTATCATAAGAACCCGAGGCATTGATCACCACGCCTTCTGCCGGGTTATACTCAAGTCCTTTTATCAAGGGGGCAACAGACCAGCTATGGGAACCTTCCTTTGTATAATGGGTGCGGTAAATACCACCCCAGAAAATATCCAGCGGGTTTATTTTTCCCTGCTTTGCATTCAATACATCGGCGCTCACCTGGCTTTTGGCAGAATCCTTGTGCACTTCCAGCAAACTATCTTTTACCACGTAATCCCTTGCTTCTTCTTTTTCCAGCGGCATAGGCCTGATAGTGTCCCAGTAAGCTTTTGGCTTTTTATTTACACCTGTATCATATTTAATAATAACGTTGTCGAAATAATTTTTTGCCAATGCAGGCTGCAAATTATAATTGGAATAGGCCGTAACAAAATTGCCTACCGCATCAATGCCAAACTGGTTAAAATTAAAATGTATCAGCTGGTTCTTCACCCGCCAGGCATCATCCCCCACCGGCACATGAAACTGGGTGATCTGCAGGCTGTCAATGATCTCCAGTTGTGATTTTTTTGTGAGTGCCAGGTCAAGGCTGTGAATGCGCCAGTCGTTTTCAGTGATATTGATGATGCCGGAAAATAACGGCTCATAATTTCGTTTAGGCGTCACCTGTATGCTGTTCACTTCTTTACCGTCTTCCCAAAAGCTGCCAAGATATTTGTAGTGGTAATAATGCAAAGCGCCATCCGCTATGGGAGAGATAAAACCACGGGGGTTCAGCTTTTGCGTAAACAATATCACATTATTCTGGTACAGGCTGATAAAAGTGGGGAAAGTAAAACCAAAGCCATCGCTGCCGCTCACCCTGCTGCTTTTTACTTCCAGCTTAAACTTATCCGGCTTTTGTGCTGCATAAGAAGCAATGGATTCCGATAAATAAATAATACCGGCGCCGCTGGTATCAAGCCCCATATCGCTCCTGTCTTCTTCCGGTATCTTTTGCCCCAATATCTTTTTAGGAAGCTTCCGCAGCTTTATCATATCCTTTGTGTACAGGTCGCAGGTAAAGGCGTTCACTTCCTTATCATATTCAGGCCGCTTTTTTATCGCCGCTCTTATAATGGCATAGGCCGGGTCTTCGCCGTTCTTTATTATCACTTCATTCAGCACCAGCTTTTGTTCGCTTAAAAAAAACATTACTTCTTCATCATTCGTACTTACCGTTACCTGCTTTTCCTGTGTGGCATAGCCAATATGCTGGCACACCACTGTGTAAGTGCCCGGCTGCACACTAATAGCATACCTGGCCCTGTTATTGGCGCTGGCGCCGGTAGTGGTACCTTTTATAGTAATGGAAGAATAAGGCAGCAAATCGCCTTTGTCAGTAAAAACAATACCATGTATTTTTTGTGCAGCTATATGAAGGGATGAAAGAATACAAAGCAGCAGTAAAAATTTTCTCATAAAATGATTGTAAGGCAGCGGCGAAAATAACACTGAAACTGTTACGAAGTTGTGAAACGTGAGATCAGCCACGAATTGATTTTTAGCCCACAGATTTCACAGATGAGCACAGATAAATAACTGAGACAAATTATCTTCTTCTCACAAAACTGCCGGACAATGCGGCCAGGCCGGCCACTATGGCGCCGATCAATGCAGTAACCAGTATCAGCAGGCTGGGGTTATCTGTTTTTAAAATAAGCAAGGATACTTTATGCGCCAGCAGATGCCCGTTATTACTACTGATATACCAACTTAAACCACCCCACAATAATAGCAAAGCAACAAAGCCTGTAACAAACGACCGTAATGGTTTTTGAGGAATGGCTACTGCCACTATAAATGCCACCACTGCAATGCTCCACCAAGGGAAATACAAACAAGCCGCTACGCTTACAAGTGCCGTTAAAAGTATGGAGATAAAAAGTTTCATATTCGTTTAGAGGTTTAGGCGTTTAGATGTTTAGGTTGTCTCCATTATTCATCTCTTTTCTTTTAAAAACCTGCTGCCATTCATCAGCACATTAGCATATCAGCACATTATCACATTTTCTTAAAAGTCATTTTCCATTTTATCCTGCTGTCCCCTGCTTCTTCTTTTTTCATTACCCACAACCTGTAATATTTTCCTGCCGCCCACTGGTCAACAAAATCATCATAGTATTTACTGCCGGGGTTGCCGCTTTGCCCGCCGGGGTATACGCCATAGGCTTCGGTTTCCGGTGTAAGGCTTACCACCATGCGCCAGCTCGGGCCATGCACATCTTTGGTGGCATTGATGCAATATTTACCGCCGCCAATAGGCAAATTCAGCCGGCTGAAAGGTTCCAGCCTGGTAAGATGGCTCACCCTTGTTCCTTTAAATGCAGCCCAGCCAAGCTTTCCTTTTTGCTCCGCGTTTTTCAATTCAACAGACGCTTTTTTAAAGGCAGCTGTCACCATATCAGGCAATGTTTCCTGCTGTGACGTTTCTATATCATCTACAAATTTGTAGGCCGAATCCTTCAATATGGCCTCTACCAGGGTACTTTCAAAAGGCACCATGGCGCCTGCAGGCGCTTTCTTCAGGTCATCACTATACACAAGCTGGAAAAAACTATCCCACCACACAGTGAAAACAGTAGCGCCTTTTTCAGCAGCATCATTATTTAAATTCCAGCTGCGCACAATATCAAGGTACTTTGCTTCATCAGCAGTTAACGAGCCTTGCTGTACATTCTTTAAAAACACAGGAAGCACCTCTTCTGCAAAAATATTGTAGTTGCTTGTTTGCAGCGCCATCATATCAGCAGGCGTAATGCTGCTGTCTTTCACCAATGCCGTTAATCTTTTATTGATGAGCAATCCCCGGTAAATGGGATAATTATTACCGATATAATAAGGATAAGTGCTGTCAGCAGGATGCTGGTTGGCGCTGCTTACAAAGCCACGTTCAGGATTATATTGATAAGGTACTTCATCCTGCGGTATCATACCCTGCCACATAAAACTGCTGTCCGTGCCGGGCATTACAAAATCCCCCTGCCCTTTCCACTTGGCCGGCCAGTCGCCCTGTGTGCGGAGGGCAATATCACCGTTCTTGCAGGCAAACACAGCATTCTGCCCCGGCGTGTGCAGGTTCAGCGCCGCTGCGCTGTAATCTGTATAATTCTTTGCCCTGTCGAGCAAATAAAACAATTTTAATTCGTTGGATGCATCATGTGCTGTCCACCGCAATGCAAAATATTCCTTATTGGTATTTTCGCTGCCGCTGAAGCTTTTATCATACATCACCGGGCCAAAAACCGTGTAGGCCACACTGTCAGTAACATCGGCGCTATCCTTCACTTTTATCTTTTCAACTCTCCATTCTGTTTTTCTCCATTCGTTATTGAACCAGTACTCCTGCCTTGTATCGTCTTTAAATTTTATTTTGTAATAATCTTTCACATCCCTGCCGCCGTTAGTAAAACCGAATGCACAGGAATCATTATAGCCAATGATAATGGCAGGTGCGCCGGGAAAACTTACACCATACGCATTAAAATCCGGTGTGCTCAGCTGCATTTCGTACCACAGCGATGGAAGATTTAAAGCAAGGTGTGGATCATTGCACAAAATAGGAGCGCCGCTTTGTGTTTTCTTTCCGCTTACAGCCCAGTTATTGCTGCCGTTTTCAGGGTCAGGCTTATCCTGCTGCAATGCCAGCAGGTTTTGGTTATCAAAATAAAGCGAATCGGCCACAGCAGGTTTTTGCACATGAACTTTCGGCGCTGCATAAACAGTTCCCTTTGGTATAATAGGGTCGGCAGAATCCTGCTTTGAAGGATAGAGCAAATCAAAATCTTCTTTGCTGAAATAACTTTTGGCATTCGTCATTTCAAAATCATTGTCATGCCCTGACAGGTCATAGCTCATATATTTTAAAAACAAGGCTGTTTTCAAATTGCTCCACGGCTCAGGCTTATAACCGATAAGCTTGTACTCTATCGGCAGTTTGCTATCGGTCAATGAGCCAATATAAGCATTTACACCAGCAGTATAAGCATCACACATATTTTTGGTGGCGGTATCAGCTTCCATTGCTTTTAACGACTGTTCTGCTGCATAGCCCATGCCCAGGCGCCTGAACTCACGGTCGTGCATCAGCGCTTTGCTGCCGATAATTTCGCTGGCCCTGCCGGCGGCGGCATGCGTTTGCAGCTCCATCTGCCACAGCCTGAACCTGGCATGCAAATAACCCTGTACAA
>JBEHYP010000136.1:0-9211 GCA_048498115.1 Bacteroidota bacterium
TAACAATACCGTTCATTATATTATCAACAGCACGGCAGCAGGCAATTACACTGCCCTGCCGGCAGAAACACTGGCAACAGGCTACCTGGTAACCGCCGCTGACAAGGTGCCGGGGCAAAATATTATTGTATTGCTGGGATATCAAGCAACAGGCACCGGCCGGCATTTCCTTCATATTTTGTCTGATTACCGGGCTGATAGTTTTTTCACAGGCAACAAAAGAAGGATTGATTTGCCCGATGCAACGGTAATGGGCCAAAGCGAAGGACTTGCTTTCAGCAATGGTAAATACGGCTATATCAGCAATGAAAGATTTTCAAGGAGCATCGGGCCGGTTACGCTTACGGTGAAACAAAAATTAAGGGCGTTCAGCCTCAGCAGTTTTGTAAATGATTATTTTACGGTGTATATATTTAAAGGCAATGGCAGTTGGAGCGATAATGCAAACTGGCAAAGTGAGTTGATGCCGCCCCTCCATCTTATGGCCGGCAACCAGATCATTATTGATCCTGCCAATGGAGGCAATTGCCTGCTGGATATTCCTTATACCTTATCCAACGGGGCCTCGCTTGTAATAAAAAATGATAAGGATCTTTTATTAACAGGCGATCTTATTATTCAGTAACCATACAATATGAATATATTCACCATCATTGGGTTTGCTGCAGCCTTTTGCACCACCATATCATTTTTGCCGCAGGCAATAAAAACCATCCGTACAAAAGATACTACAGGCATATCACTGAACATGTATATCCTGTTTACCGCCGGCACTTTTTTATGGATGCTGTTTGGGATCTTCACCAATGATCTTCCTGTGGCAATCGCAAATATTATAACATTTGTATTTGCTGCAATAATCCTTTTTTATAAGGCAAAATACAAGTGACGGGGAAAACAAACCTGTAAGGATCACAGCAGAAAATCAATGCAATCCTTACAGGGTAAGAAGGTATTTAGAAATAGCTCAGGTTAACCTTTGGCGTTAGTGTAAGCAACGTTTCATACATGAGCTTAATAGTGCTTTCCACATCGTTTTTATGCAGCATTTCCACCGTGGTATGCATGTATTTTAACGGGATTGAGATCAACACTGAAGGACAGCCGTCATTGGCATACGCAAATGAATCGGTATCGGTGCCGGTGCTGCGGCTTACGGCATGTAACTGCACCGGGATTTTATTTTTTCCTGCCACATCCTGCACCAAATCCAGCAATTTATTATGCACTGCAGGGCCGTAAGTAAGCGAAGGGCCTTTGCCGCAGGCCGTTTCTCCCTGGATAATTTTGCTTACCATCGGCGTAGTGGTATCATGCGTTACATCCGTGATGATGGCTACGTCAGGCTTTATCCTCCTGGCGATCATCTCTGCCCCCCGCAGGCCAATTTCTTCCTGCACGGCATTTACCACGTATAAAGCAAAAGGCAGCTTCTTTTTATTTTCGTGCAGCAGCCTTGCCACTTCTGCTATCATAAAACCACCAATGCGGTTGTCAAAAGCACGGCCTATCAAATAATCATACGCCAGCTCATCATACCCGCTTTCATAAGTAACTACGGCGCCTATGTGCACACCCAGCTCTTCTACTTCTTTTCTATTGGAAGCGCCGCAATCCAGAAACAGGTTGTCCACTTTTGGCTGCGTTTCTTTGCCGTCATTTGCAATACGGGTATGGATGGCCGGCCAGCCAAACACCGCTTTTACCGGGCCTTTCTTTCCATGTATCAGCACCCTCATGGAAGGCGCTATCTGGTGGTCAACACCGCCATTGCGTTTTAGATACAATAACCCTTCAGGCGAAATATAGTTGACAAACCAGCTTATTTCATCAGCATGCGCTTCTATCACCACTTTGAACGGTGCTGTGGGATTGATAACGCCCACTGCTGTGCCATAGGGGTCAGTGAAAAAAGTATCGGTATATGGTTTTATATAGTCAAGCCACAACTTTTGGCCGTTGCTTTCAAAGCCCACCGGCGAAGGATTATTAATATAATTTTCCAGGAAAGTATAAGATGCTTCGGGCAGGATGCTTTTTGAAACCTTGGTTTTTGCTTTCGTTTTTGACTTTGCCATAAAATAAAATTAAGTTTTGCAAATTAACTAAATACTTGCCACAGTTGTAAGCAGCGCCATTAAAACCATGCTGCCGTCCACGATAAAATAGTAAAAGAAGTAACCCTGTTTTTTCAGCGAAAAAAAGTAAATGATAAGGTTGATGAATGCCGCTGCCTGCAAAGCCAGCACCTGCAGGGGGCTGGCTCCATAATGCCCGATCAAAAAATTAATGCCAAATAACAAAATAAAAATGCAGTAAATAAGCCATTTCATCTGCGCCGCTGATAAGCGTGTGGCCAGGCTGCTGAGGCCATGCATTTTATCTATGGCGATATCCCTGTTGTCAAATAAAATACAGAGCATCAGCATGAATAAAAAACGCTTTGCCATCAGCAATAACCCTGCGGTGGTAAATGCTGCTCCATACTGGGCAAGCGGAAGGTATGCCGTAACGAACATCCAGGTAAAAGCCAGCAACAAGGTTTTTATAAAACCTGCTTTTCTTACAAATGCAAGCGCTTTTACAGGAAATAAAGGAATGGAGTAAACAAATGTAAGCAAAAAAGCCACTGCCACGTTCGCAGCGCTGATATGTGCCTTGTAAAAAAACAATAAAACACCCGTAGCGCCGGCAAGCAGGAAAAGCACCGCAGTGTAGCGGTTAAGGAATAAGGCAACCGATATTTTTTTTTCATGAAAGGCCCTGCCCATTAAATAGTGGAAATTATAACTGCACAGGGTAGCAAAAAAAACAAAGCTGATGAGATAAATATTATAAGGCAGGTGGCCCAGCTGCATGGTTTGAAATACCAGCGAGGCAGCACAAACAGAAATCCATATAGCATGGGAAATGATGAAATGCAGGAAACGCTGCCGCCTGTTGTTATTCGTAAACAAGTACAATCGGTTCAGAAATTACAGTATCGCTTTTATGCTTGGCCTTATCGCTCACAGCAAAACGGAAATAGCATGTGTCGTTCCTGCTGCATTGGGGCCCGAGGATCAGGGGATAGTTGGAAACATTATACCCGTAAGAAACAATGATATCCCCTTCACTGTCTTTTACAGTGGGAAATGAAGGCAACTGGTAATTTTCATGAAAGCCGCTGGCAGGACAGGTTGGCTCTACTTTTTCTACGTACAGCGTATCCTGCAAATCACCTTCCGCGTCTGTATAACCAAGCTTAAATTCTATTATTTGCCCTGATCTTAATTCCGTAGTGTTAACCGATTTATATTGAAGTTTGGGTGTGGATTCAAATTTACTTTTACCGCAACCGGCAATTGCCAAACTAATTACTGCTATTACAATTGTGTTCCGCATCTTTGTGTTTTATAAGCCAAATGTACAGATAGAATTTTGAAAACGCCTGTTAAAGATATAGAGCTTCAGAGTAAAATTTTTACAGCCTGCCCCGAAAGCTTTACCGGCCTTGCGCTGGAAGTGTTCCATTTTCAGTGGGAGCACAATAAAGTGTACCGGCAATATTGCGACACGTTAAAAATCGTTCCCGGCAAAATAAACAATATTGAAAAGATTCCCTTTTTGCCGATTGGCTTTTTCAAAACGCATACCGTTGTTTCCACATCATTTTCCCCTGCTGCCGTTTTTGAAAGCAGCGGCACTACGCAGACCATCAACAGCAGGCATTATATAAAAGATATTTCGCTGTATGAACAGAGCTTTACCCGTGCGTTTGAATTATTTTATGGCCCCGCTGCCGAATGGTGCATTATAGCGTTGCTGCCTTCTTACCTGGAAAGAAAAAATTCTTCGCTGGTAATGATGGCCGATAAGCTGATGCAGCAAAGCCGTCATCCCAAAAGCGGCTTTTATTTAAATGAATATGAAAAACTAAACGGCACTTTGATCGAACTGGAACAGCAAAAGCAAAAAGTGCTATTGCTCGGCGTAACATTTGCCCTGCTTGATTTTGCAGAAAAATTTCCTATGAATTTATCGCACACCATTATTATGGAAACCGGCGGCATGAAAGGCAAAAGAGAAGAAATGACAAGGGCCGCAGTGCAGGATATTTTATGCAAGGCATTCCGGCAACAAAATATCCATTCAGAATACGGCATGACGGAATTATTAAGCCAGGCATATTCCAAAGGCAACGGCATATTCAATACAGCACCGTGGATGAAAATACTGGTAAGGGAAGAAGATGACCCTTTTGCCGTTTGCACAGCAGGAACTGAACCCGTGATAAACGGCGCCATCAATATAATTGACCTTGCCAATATTTATTCCTGCAGTTTTATTGCAACTGATGATGCAGGCAAGTTATATGCAAACGGCAGCTTTGAAGTTTTGGGAAGGCTGGACAACAGTGATATAAGGGGATGCAGCCTAATGGTGCTGTGATCGGTGACAGGTGACCGGTATACCAGTGATCAGCTTGCAGAAAACATTGCCTATGCCTGTTACCTGTTATTTATTTGGTTATTGCTTATTGTAATCAACCACTACACCATTTACCAGCATTTTATTTCCATCATAAGTTATTTTGCCATTTGAAGGAACACAAACGATCACTTCTGCATTTCGTGGCGAAAGTTTTATTGGAGAAAAAGAAGCAACATTACGGGCAATAAACTTTCCGCTAACAGTACTGTACAGGTCAACCGTTTTACCAGGTGCGGTTCTAATGGTAACTATTTTGCTTGCTGCGTAAGGATTATAATATAAAAAAGAAGGATAAGCTTTATCATGAAAAAAATCTGTGGCCAGCAGGTCCAGTTGCAATATACCTGCAACGTTTGTAGAGCGGATAATGCTGCCAAAGATACCGGCATGTCCGCTGCCATACACGCTGAATTGGGATTCGGGCGGGTTTTTGCCCGGCACCCACAATGGCCCGTCACCCTGCGCCACGGGGCCTTTTAAATTTTCATGCTCTTTATAAGATGATTGTTTAATAATCCCTTCATACCCGATAACGCCTTTGGTAACAGCAGCCAGTTGCGGAATTGTTTGATGACCGGCCGGGATATATTGAGGATAAAAAAGTTTGGCTGCATTGGCTGCATTCAGCATCCATTTGCCAATGGCATTGGCATAGGCCTGGTTGTACCTCACCAGCGGAACCAACGGCCAGGCAGCATCGTAAGTGTTCATTAAAAATCCATAGCCGCCATGATCTACCGTGCTGCCCACCACACCTGAAATATCAAAACCATTCCACTTGCCAACCAGCATACCCCAGCCTTCCCTGCAAACGGCAGTGCCGTCAAAGCTCCAGCCAAGCATTTTATTGATGTCAAATTGCTTTCCTTCTTCTGCATTTATTCTCGCCGCCAAACAGGCGCCAAAAGGCATCAGCAATTCATAGGTCGGGTTAACGGATTGTGATTGTAATGCAGTTAAAGCGCTTAACGCCCCTTTCAAATATCTTGTATCGCCAAATTTTTTATAGGCCGCATATAACACGTAAGCATGCCCCGCCGCCGCATCAGGCTGTGCACATATCTGGTTTTTCATGGGCTGCATTTTGCCATAATCAAAATACGACCAGTTGTAATTGCCATTTAAAATTGAATCAGCGATGTAAAATTTCTCAGCGATGGTTTTTGCTATTTCAGCAAAGCCCGGCTCATCCGGGTATTCATTGTATATAGCATAAAACAAAACATTGGGATACACATCATACCACCAGTCCCGTCCATAGCCCCCGCCAAGCAAGGCCACTTCAGGGCAGGTATTGTTCATCATGATATTCCATCCTGTTTCTCTATTAAAATAATTTTTCAGCATTGCCACATAATTCAGGTGTTGCTGGTTGGCCTTATCAATACCCACCAGCGTTGCCCCCAGCACAGCACCCATTGTTGCCAGCGCTTCATGAAACATTCCTTTATTGTTTTTTCCCTGCCTTACATCTGCCAGTGCCGTATACACGCCTACCACATCCTGCGGAAAATTCTTCCGGCTGCTGTCAACCCACACCAATGGCCAGTATTTTCCTTTGGCATTAAAATCATATACTGTTTTATCAAACTGAATAGCCAGCTTTTTATAATCAATTATTTTTAATGGCTGCGGCAGGTAAGGCATCTGTTCCACACGGGATAATTTTTGCTGCTCCACCTGTGCTGGTAAACCCAGTGAGCAAAAACAAACGGAAGAAAATAATACAAGGGTTTTTAAAAGGTTTTTCATACAGCTTTTTTTATCGAATAACGAGTTTTCAAAATCATCAATCTATTAATTATACCAACGCCTCGGCCACTGTTCCCAATACTTTTGGATCAATCCCTTCATCCTGCGGCGATAATCTCCTGCCTTCTGCAATAATTTTTTTGGCTACAAAAATGGAGCACAATTGCAATACGCCGATAATAACAACTGCATACCGCAATGCGATATCAGCAGAACCATACCGGGCCATTAAAAGAAAAGTGGCAGCGCCTGAAAAACGGCCAGCATATAAGCCGGCTTCATGGTTCAGGATATATGCAAACTCGCTTCTCTTTTCTATTGCAGAAACAATATCAATCACCTGGAACTGGATGGGGAAATAAGCAAGGTCCATCAGCGGCTTGGCAATCAGCAATAATAAAATAAATATCACTACGCCGAGCTGGCTGAACAATACGCCATTCACAGCAGCGCCCAGCGCAAACAAACCAAGCCCCCATGCAAATATTTTTATACGGTCAGATGGTTTTGATATCCTTCCCAGTATGTACATGATCAATGCTGCAATGACTGCGCCTATGGAAGTGGCAGTTCCCAATGCACCTTCATTACCGAAAAATTGCAGTATCAGCATGGCAGGGGCCGTTACCAAAAAGCCCTGTGCCAGGCCCTTGAGCGCCGCCAAACCAAGCAACCTGTACCACAGCGGGTGAAATTTAAAATAGACATACTTCTTTTCTCCCGGGTTTTTGAAAGTGCCTCTGAAGCAGACAATGGAAGCTACCACCGTAATTAAAAATACAACGCCGGTTATAATTTGGTAGGCGCTGTGCTTTTGGGCATCGCTTATTTGTGAATCAATAAACAGGCCGATAGTAATAGGCATGATCACGGAAATGATGGTATAAAACAGCGTTTCCATTCCGTAATAGTAATTACGATTACTGTCATTGGTGATTGACAAAGCAAGGCAATCCCTGTTGGCCCAGTAAAACCCAAAGCTCAGGCCCATTATCAGCCCTGCGGATGCAATGCCCACTGTATTCAGCTGATGCAGCGACATCATTACGATCATGGATATGCCGCTCAGCATCATACCGGCAGAATATAATTTCCGGATATCAAAATGCTTCAGCAAAAAACCGTTCAGCAAAAAAGTAAGCGGTATACCTGTATAAATGGTAAGCTGGTAAATAACCACCTTAGTAATATCACCATGGGTATTACGCATGATATATGCTGCAACAAATGTATCTATCACCGGCAGCACAAATGCATATACCAGGTTGGTCAATATCAATATCCTGAAATTGTATGACTGATGTTTAAAGTGATCAACTTCCCGTTTCAGCTTATTAACCATAGTTGAATTTTAACAATGATAAAATTTCGTTTAAAGAAAAATGTGCGCCGCAAACAAATTCATCGGCAGCGCCATAGTAAACAGTAATGGTATTCCCGTCCGGTTCCACGATATGCCCGTTGGTAAATACCACGTTGCCGAAAAAACCACTCACTTCGTAAGGCGCAGAAGGCACCATTACCGGCTCCTCCGTTCTTGCAATCACTTTAGAAGGATCGTTTAAATCCATTAAAAAAGCACCCAGGCAATACTGGTGTTTTTCATTGGCGCCATGATAAATTTCCAGCCAGCCTTTGGCTGTTTTGACGGGTGCAGCGCCCGCTCCTACCCTTGCACTGTCCCATTTGTCTTCTCTTGTTTTAATGATGCATTTATGATTGCCCCAGTGAATGCCGTCTGGCGAAGAAGCTATCCAGATGTAATTGCCGCCGATATCAACACTGCTTGGCCGGTGCAGCGCATAAAATAACCCGTTAATTTTCTCTTCAAAAATGGCGCAGTCCTTATTATGCGGCGGCAGTATCATTCCGTGTGACTGAAAGTTTTTCCAGTTGATGGTAGTACGCAGGCCAACACCCACGCCATTGGCCGATACAGCCGTAAAAGTGAGGTAATAAATATCTTCCAGCAGCGACACCCTGCAGTCTTCAATACCAAATGTTTGCAGCGTTCCTTCGCCGGTAAGCAACGGGTAGCCTTCGGGTTCATAAAATTTTTCACCATCATCGCTGCAGACCAGGCGCAGGTGAGAAAGCGTGGTTAAATAATCAGTTCCTTTATAGTTGATCACCCTTGCATCTGTTGCATCCAGGCCGGGGGCGTCTTTTTCTATTTCTATTATTTCTACAGTACCCGTTTCCGTTAGTACAGGGAAAGAAATAAGGTTTTCTTTTTGTGCAGGCCTTTCTGCCACTCTTACCAGCAGCCATGTTTTTCCTTCATACCGAAATACACCCGGATTCAGGAGGCAGGCAATTTCAAGCCCTTCCGTGCTTGCTTTCAAATCGCACGGGGATAATAACGGGTTGGCCGCAAAACGTTTTGCTATGTCTTTCATAATAAAATTGAGAACGCCAGTGTTCAGCTTTTTTCAGCCATGCAGGTTATAAAGGAGTTATTCAAATGCTTATTGAAAGCGCTGAATAACTCCTTGGTTGTTTACCCAAAAATTAATACCCGTTGTTTTGGCCGATCGTTCCGCCGGATTTATCAATTTCCCCCTGTGGTATCGGGTACAGGTAATTTTTATCCTGGAAATTTTTGCCAAGCCCGGTCAGGAAGCTTTTTGCCAGTCCCCATCTTTTTAAATCGTTAAACCGCTGCGATTCAAAACCCAGCTCTACCCTTCTTTCATGTATCAGCCAGTCTTTGATCTGGTCTTTGCTGGTGGATGTTACATCCCTGTCAGGCAAAGTGCCGGCCGGTGGTGTAGTGCCCGCTGCAGTAACGGTTGTTCTTGCCCGCTGCCTTACCTGGTTTATCAAACCAACAGCGGCGGCATAGCTTCCTGTTTCATTTAATGCTTCTGCTTTCCACAACAGCACATCGGCCCAGCGTATATATATTTTATTACTGGGGGCATCATCGTTGCCTTTATTGCTGCCGTCTAATGTGCCTAATATCTTATATACATTCTGGCTGGGC
>JBEHYP010000137.1:0-9153 GCA_048498115.1 Bacteroidota bacterium
TGCCGTTAATAAGAATTGTACCACCTTATCATCCGTATCGCAGCCGCTGAAGCAAACATAATATTGCAGCACCGCCGGTATCACGCCGGCAGCACCATTGGTAGGCGCCGTAACCACCCGGCCGAATGATGCATTTTCCTCATTCACTGCCAAGGCAAAGCAGCTTACCCAATCCAGTATGTACCTGAAATCATTGCCGCCGTTTTTAATGCAGGCAATCCATTCATCATAGTTATGGTAGGTTTTATTCTGCAGCAGGCGTTTATTCAGCTCATAAGCCCTGCGCTTTACATGGAGGCCCCCGGGCAATATGCCTTCGGTATTGCAGCCGCGGTACATGCATTCCTTCATCACCCGCCAAATATTGAGTGCGAACTGTTTTGTTTGTACTTCGCTGCGCCAGGCAGTTTCGTTTTCCATCACCACTTCATGAATAGCCATGCCTGTTTTCATGCACCAATGCAGCAGGTTTTCGGATGTATTGATGGGGAATGGCAATGCGACCGCATCAGCAGCGCCTCCCTCCTCTCCTTCTTTCACCACGAAGCCACCGCCGGTGGAATAATAGGTCTCCGCAATTTTTTCATCATTGTGCAGCGTGACCAAAAACGTAAGCGCATTGGGGTGGTAAGGCAATGATTCGGCATATAAGAATTCAATATCTTCTTCGGGGTCAAAATTGATTTCATGCTTTTTGCCGAGGATAATTTTCTTCATGGCTTTGATGTCATTCATCTTTGCATGGATGGCATGCACATCAAATGTTTCAGGGTCTTCCCCGCACAGGCCCAGCTGAACGGCCACATCAGTGCCGTGCCCCACGCCGGTCTTGGCCAGTGAACCGTACAGCAATACTTCTATGGCGGTTACCTGCTGTAATATTTTTTGCTGCTCCAGCGATTGCAAAAAACGCAATGCCGCTTTCCACGGCCCCAGTGTATGGCTGCTGCTGGGGCCAACGCCTATTTTAAAAATGTCTGTTATGGAAATGGCTTCGTGCGGCATATCAGTTTGAAAAATTTACAAGGCCAATCCTGAAAACCAGTATTGAATTGCCGGGAATAGGCCCGTATGCATTGCATCCATATCCCAGCGAAGGCGGAAGGTACAGGTCAATTGTGCCGCCTTTCTGTATCAGCGGCAACCCTGCCTGCCATCCTAAAATAAGGCTGCTTAAAGGAAAACTACGGGAAGTGCCTGCAGCAGTGGAATCAAAAACATTTCCATTGGTTAGTGTACCCTTATAGCTTATTGTTACTGTAGAGGCAATAGTGGGTGATCCACCGGAGCCGGGTTCAATAATATTATAAAAAAATCCCTGCGGGTCCTGCGTAGCAGTAATGCCCTTTGAGCTGATATATGCCTGCAGTGAAGCTATTTCGCCCGCAGAAGGCATTCCCATTACTGTAGTGCATTCATCTTTTTTATGACACGCAAAAAAGAGCAAGGTACAGGATACGAACAGCATCCATTTTTTAACCGGCATTGTTGATCTCATTGTTTGTTTTCTGTTGTTTAGATTTTAATTCTTTATAATACTGCTCGTTATTTTCCCACTTAAAATGCATCCTGAAAATTGCATAAAAAAATGCAATGAGAAGCGCTGCAAAAAACGCGGTGACAAACATACCCGGGGATGTAGCCGATATTTTGGTGTACCAGTCAGGAAAATACAGCCTTACCACCACCACGCTCAAAATAATAGGCATGCTGAACAGCAGTGCCATAGGCAACCCTTTCAGCAATTTAGCTGCAATGCTGCTTTCTTTTTCCCTGTTTTGTTCCCAATAATCAATAAACTGTCTTTCCCTGTCTGTGAGCATGCTGCAAAGGTATGCCGGATAACGGATATCAGGTGCCGGCACTTTGCCCGGGTATCAAGGCCCTGATTTTGTGCCTGTTTTGCAAATTGATTAAGATTAGGTACGTTTGTTCCAATCTAAATAACCTTATTGTGAAATTAGAACAACTGATCGTACAGCATTTGTACCAGAACAAATCGGTTACGTTGCAGGGCATCGGCACCCTTCACCTCAACCCTTCTGTTGTATTACCTGCAGAAGGAGATAAAGATGCCGTCCTGCCGGACAATGCTATCTCGTTTGATTACGATCTGCGGGCGCCGGAAGATGAATCTTTGATAAATTTCATTGTCGCCAAAACAAGAAAGATAAAACCACTGGCTGCATCGGATCTTGAATCCTATTCCATTCTTGCAAAGCAATTTTTAAATATCGGCAAGCCGCTTACCATTGAAGGCATCGGCACCATTCTTAAAAGCCAGGAAGGAAAATATGAATTCAGGCAGGGGCATTTTATAGCGCCCAAAATTGACGATATACAGAAAGAGATAAAGGAAAAACCGGAAGAGAGCATTTCATTTGAAAGCGAGGCGCCGGCAAAGAATAACAGCAAAACAATCCTCGCTGTTGTGCTGGGGCTGGTATTCATCGGGCTGACCGGGCTGGGATTGTATTATTTTATCTTCAAGGCCAAACAGCCTGCAACGGAGGCTGTACCTGCGCAGGTGCTTGCGGATACTGTACATACTGATACCACCATTGTTGCAAAACCTGATTCAGCAGGAACAGACAGCACCGCTGCTGTATTACCTGCACCGGTGGTGAAAGACAGTTTCAATTTTAAAGTAGTAATAAAAGATTACCCTGATTCCGCCGCCGCCGCCAGGGCATTCAACAAGCTGAGCTCTTACGGGCACAGGCTGGTATTGATAAAAACCGATTCTGCAAAATACAGCGTGGCCATGCCGTTTACCACATCGCTCGCCGATACAGCAAGAACAAGGGATTCCCTGAAAGTTTTCTTTGGCGGCAAACCTTATATAAAATTGTAAGGGTATTTATGAAAAAGAATATTGCGGCCATTCTTTTTATTGCTTTAACAGCCATTGACATAACAGGCATCGCCTGTAACAACAACAGTGTTCACCTGGCAATGAAACCATTGCTGATGCCTGCATTGGTATTGCTGCTGTTTTCAGCAGCTGCTCCCCCGGCGCTTATTATTGCAGGCCTGTTATTTTCCTGGGCAGGCGATGTGCTGCTGATGTTTGAAAGCAGGAATGCATTATTCTTCATTTTTGGCCTGGTGAGCTTTTTGCTGACGCATGTTTGCTACATCACTTATTTTTTAAAAATACGTTCTCCAAAAACTTCACTGGTAAGGCAGCAACCGTGGATAGCTGCCCTGGTGGCCGGGTACGGCGCCAGCCTGGTGCTGTTTTTATTACCCCATCTCGGCGCGCTGAAAATACCCGTGCTCGTATATGCGCTGGTGATATGCAGCATGCTGGTATGCAGCCTGCATGTGTTTAATAAAGTAAACAGGCCGGCCAATATATTATTTGTTGCCGGTGCTGTGTTGTTTACGGCATCGGATTCATTGCTGGCAGTGAATAAATTTTATCAGTCTTTTGCCGGCGCCGCTGTGCTGATAATGCTCACGTATTGTGCGGCGCAGCTCTGTATAGTACAGGGAGTGATAAAAAGGACCGATAGCTAAATCAATATTCCTGCGCCAGCGGGTGTATCGTCAATTCATCAATCACCACGTTAGCAGGCTGGCTGGCCACAAATACTATCGCATTGGCCATATCTTCATTTTGCAACCACCAGCTATGGCTGTCATGCCCTTCACCCTCTGGATGAAAAGAAGAATCCACCAGGCCGCTGTACACCACGCTCACTTTAATATTGAAAGAACGCAACTCTTTTCTTATCGTCATGCTGTAAGCATCCTGTGCATACTTGGTGGCGCAATAGAGGGAGCCGCCGGGGAAAACCCTGCGTGCCACATCGCTTGCAATATTGATGATGTGGCCGCTTTTATTTTGCTTCATTACCGGGATAGCGGCCCTGCTCACTAAAAAAGTGCCTTTCATATTGGTGGCAAATACACTGTCCCATTCTTCGGCAGTAAATTCCTCGCTTTGCTTAAAAATACCAAAGCCGGCATTGTTCACTACAATATCAATGGTGCCAAATTTTTTAATGGTCGAAGCTATTGCGTTGTTTACAAAAATTTCATCAGCAATATCACCTGCAAACACTTCGCAGTTTTGTCCAATTGCTTTCTTCAGTTCTTCCAGCTCACTGGCGCTTCTTGCCAGCAAAGAGAGATTTACGCCCTGTGCTGCCATCTTCAGCGCAAGTGCCCTGCCTATACCTTTGGAGGCGCCGGTAATTACTATGGTTTTTCCTTCCAGGATATTCATTTCCGGTTATGATTTTTTGTGTGGATAAAATTACCCCTTTGACAGCAATAAAATTTTGCAATATTTTGCCGCAATACTGCTGCCGTTAACAAAATAGTAATATCTTTCGTGCCATGAAGATACCTGGACGCTTTGTGTATTCTGAGAACCCGGAACCACACCGTATAAGAACAAAACAAATTTTAAAACAGCACCCTGAGATCAGGCACCTTATTGGTAAAAATCCTTATACCATTTTTGCCATTATCGGGCTGGTGGCTATCCAGGTGGTGGCGGCATGGCTGGTAAGGGATGCTTCCTGGTGGATAGTGCTGGGAGTTGCTTACCTGGTTGGCGCTTTTGCCGACCATTCATTATTTGTAATGATACATGAGTGTGCCCACAAATTATTATTTAAAAAACCGGCTGCTAACAGGCTGGCAGGCATACTTTCCAATGTGCCGCAGATATTTCCAAGCTCTGTTTCGTTTGAACGGTACCATATCAAGCACCATTCCTTCCAGGGCATCCATGAACTGGACGCTGATTTGCCCAACTATTGGGAAGCAAAGCTCATCAACAATTATTTTATCGGCAAAGTGATCTGGCTGTTGTTTTATCCCTTATTCCAGGTATTCAGGATCAGCAGGCTGAAAGAGATAAAACCATTTGACGGCTGGGTGGCATTGAACTGGGGTGTGCAGATCGCATTCAGTGCCCTTATTATCTGGTTGTGGGGGCCAAAAGCATTCATTTATTTGCTGGCAAGCTTTTTCTTTTCTGTAGGCCTTCATCCTTTGGGTGCAAGATGGATACAGGAGCATTACCTTACACATGAAGAGCAGGAAACATACAGCTACTACGGCGTGCTGAACAATGTTTCATTCAATGTGGGTTATCACAACGAACACCATGATTTTCCTTCTATTCCCTGGAACCGTTTGCCACAGATAAGGAACGGCGCTCCTTCATTTTACAACAGTTTATATTACCATACATCCTGGACAAAATTGTTTTTCCGCTTTTTGTTTGATAAGGAAATCTCCCTGTTCTCAAGAATCGTAAGAAAAGACCGTGGCAAAGTGAAGCTTACAGATGAATCAAAGCCGGATGTGGAGTTAGTGAACGTATAAATACAAATATTTTTTTTGAATGCCTCCTGCTGTACGGGGGCATTTTTTATTGCAGCAATTCATCTTACATTCACTGTCTAAAAAACGAAATATGAAATACAGGATGGAAAAGCCGGTGCACGGAGAGATCGGCATTGCAAAATACCAATGCACTATTGAATGGCGTAACGGAAAATTCATCAGCGATGAACCTGTGAGCAATGGCGGGCAGGATACCGGCCCCGACCCGTTTACATTACTGCTGTCATCACTGGCAAGCTGTACGCTTATCACACTCCGCATGTATATTGACCGCAAGGGATGGGAAGTGCCTTCCATTGCAGTCAATACCAATCTTTACCAGGAAATAAAAGAAGAAAAATTATATTCCGTTATAGACAGGGATATTATTTTTACCAGCCCTGTGCCGGAGGAACAAAAGCTAAAGCTGCAGGAAATTGCCTCTAATTGCCCTGTTTCAAAGCTGCTGGAAAATGATATTAAGGTGAGGACTTTTGTTTTCAGGAATGGCGAAGCAAAAGAAATAAAATATGCCAATGATGACATCACCGTACTGTGGCGGCCGGAGCTATGCCAGCACTCCACCCGTTGCTGGAAGCAGTTGCTCCAGGTATTTAATCCGCAGATAAAAAAATGGATAAATCCCGATGGTGCTCCTGCCGCAAGGATAGAACAACAGGTGAAGGCCTGCCCCAGCGGGGCATTGGGATTTTATTATAACAAGGATATGCAGTAAACCTCTTATGGTTAAGAGCCTGCTTACAATTCCTTGAACCATACAAGATATATTAGACATAAGGATAAAAAATGGCTTGCCTGTATGCCTTCTTTGCCTTATGCGGTTAGCTATTTTATAATTTATTACAGGCTTTAAATAGCTATCCCATACTTTGTAACTTCTCTCTTTGTATCTTCACCTGCTTTTTAAAATAAGCTTTACCAAAACATGAGAAAAAAATTATGGATGCCTTTTATATTGTTGGCATTCTTTGCAGCTAAAAGCTTTGCGCAATCTGTAGCCATTAACAATGCAGGCGCTGCAGCCGATACCAGCGCCATGCTGGATGTAAACAGCCATACAAAAGGCCTGCTGGTTCCGAGAATGACAGCCGGGCAAAGAAATGCTATTACAAATCCCGCCACAGGGTTGCTCGTTTTTCAAACAGATGGCAATGACGGGTTTTATTATTTCAATGGCAGCACCTGGCTGCTGCTGGTATCGGCTGCTGTAACCGACCGGCAAAATACACTCATCTATACCGTAAAAGGTTTTTAATTTCTAAAGAATAAATATGAAACAATTATCCATTATTGTGGCATTGCTTATTGCATGCCATTGTACAAAAGCCCAGAACAATTTACAATTTAACCGCGTGGTGACCATACAGGCGGATAGTGTATCCAATTGTTCCGGCGGCTGCCCTGATACTATCTTATTCCGGTCATTTACCGTACCGGAAAATAAAGTGCTTAAAATCGAAAGCATCAATTTTATCCTCGGCAATTATGTTTTGTTCATTGCTAATTCCCCTTTATTTAAAACTACCAGCGGGTACACGCCCACCTTTCCTATCTGGCTGCCATCAGGCACTTATTCTATTTATTTCGGCACCTACAACTCATCAAATTCTGCGGCAGGGCAGTATGCTTACCTGTTGTCGGCTTTAGAGTTTAATGTCGTCCAGTAAAATATTGCAATAACAATAGCGACCCTTCGGGCTGAAGGGTCGCTATTGTTTAATGATATAAGAAAGCTATTCAAACAAATCTCCCTGCACATCACCTTCGGGTTTCTTTTTTTCCCATTCCATTTCCACGCTTTTGCTGTATTCAGTAAGTTTGGCGCCTACTGCTTTCCAGCCCATTACTTCCACCACTTTGGATATTTTTATTTTGGCATTGCGTACCATTTGCCCGCGGCCGCTTTGCATGTGCAATACAGGTTCATCGTCCGTGGTAACGGCTTCCAGCCTGTTGCCCTCGCCCTCTTTTATAAAGAAGAACTTATTGTGCAGCGTGGTGGTTTCAATTTTAAAGCGCTTCACGTTGTATTGCACCTTCTCATTGTCCAAATAAACAGCCGTAATAATTTTTTCAGGATTGAATTTTTCAATCAGCAATACTTTTTCCGGGTCAAAGCGCTGGGTCAGCTCCTGGTCAGTAATTTCGTAATTGCCATCGTTGTAAATTACCAGCAGCCTGTCCTCCGCTTCAAACTTGCCGAGATACTCCCCTTTTTCTTCTGTATTCAACCTGCCGAATTTATTATCAAACCAAAGTTTCTTAGCGTCTAATGTTGATTTGCCGGCTTCTTTAAACTTAACAGATTTAATGGGGTATTTGGTGACAATATTTCCCAAACTGCTACGGCCTTTTATTTCCTGCTCTTCAAAATAAAAATCAAACTCTTTAATTCTTGCGCTGCAATTGGGGCTTAGTACCACTTTCACCACTTCCGCTTCGCCATTGGCATTGGCAGAAAAATAATGCACCTTGTTTTTGTCTTCGCTTTTGGCAAGATTGTATTCCTTATCCCTTGTAACACCGGTTACGTTAAAACGCTTGGCATAGCTGGTACCGCTTTTGCCATCTACGTATATCATATTGTAGGTGGTGCGTTCATCATTTTTTTGGAACACCGCCACATGAATAATGTCTTTGCCTATAAAAACTTTATCGGCTACTTTCACCACCTTCATAATACCGCCTTTGGTAAAAGCGATGATATCATCAAAGTCGGATACTTCCGCCACCAGTTCATCTTTCTTTAACCCGGTGCCGATAAAACCATCCGCTGCATTCATATACAACTTGGTATTGGCGATGGCTACCTGTTTTACCTGTATGGTATCAAATTCTTTTATCTCTGTTTTTCTCTCCCTGCCCTTGCCGTATTTTTTCAGCAGGTTTTCATAATAAGCAATAGCAAAGTCAACCAGGTTGGCAAGGTCATGCTTCACCTGTTTGATATCCGCTTCTAACCCTTTTATCTGCTCGTTCAGTTCATCAATATCTAATTTATAAATACGGCGTACAGGTTTTTCAGTTAGTTTTAAAATATCTTCCCTTGTAATATCCCTTTTCAGTTGCTTTTTAAAAGGCACAAATGCTTTATCTATCGCTTCAATCACTTTGTCCCAGGTTTCATGCTTCTTCTCCAGTTCCTTGTATATTTTTTCTTCAAAAAATATCTTTTCCAAAGAAGTGTAATGCCATTTTTCCTGTAGCTCACCGAGTTTTATTTCTAATTCTTTCTTTAATAACTCTTTGGTGTTGTCAGTGGCAATTTTCAATAATTGCGTTACACCCAAAAATTGCGGCTTATCCTCCACTATCACACAGGCATTGGGGGAAATGCTCACTTCACAATCAGTAAAAGCATACAAGGCATCAATCGTAATATCCGGAGATATACCTGCTGCCAGCTCAATGATGATTTCTACATCAGCAGCCGTATGGTCAGTTACTTTTTTAATTTTTATTTTTCCCTGGTCGTTGGCCTTTACAATACTTTCCATCAATGTGGAAGTAGTAACGCCATAGGGTACGCTTTTAATAACGAGTGTTTTTTTATCCTGCTCTTCTATCACTGCCCTCACCCTTACTTTACCACCACGCTTGCCATCATTATAATTAGTAACATCTACAGCACCGCCGGTTTGAAAATCCGGGTATATCTCAAACTTTCTTCCTTTTAAATATTTGATAGATGCATCAATAAGCTCACAAAAGTTGTGAGGCAAAATTTTAGTTGCCAGGCCCACTGCACCGCCGGCCCGAATGTGATCGACCAGATCAAATTCGCCG
>JBEHYP010000138.1:0-9044 GCA_048498115.1 Bacteroidota bacterium
ATTGCTGGTGGATAAACGAAATCGTATCGGCGGCAACACGTATGATTTTTATAATGAGGAGGGCATCCTCGTACATAAATACGGTCCGCATATATTTCATACCAACAGCAGGGAAATTTTTGAGTACCTCGGCAACTTTACTGAATGGCGGCCATACGAACACCGGGTACTGGCAAGCGTGGACGGGATGCTGGTGCCCATCCCTATTAATTTAAATACAATTAACCAGCTGTACGGCCTGCGATTGTCGAGCGAAGAAGTGGATGCGTTTCTTGCATCAAAAGCAGAAAAAAGAGACAGCATAATCACTTCAGAAGATGTGGTGGTGAGCAAGGTAGGCAAAGACCTGTATGAAAAATTTTTCAGGGGATATACTAAAAAGCAATGGGCATTGGATCCTTCGCAACTGGATGCTTCTGTCACTGCAAGGATCCCTACCAGGAACAACAGGGACAACCGTTATTTTACAGATACCTACCAGGCCATGCCACTGCAGGGCTACACTAAAATGTTTGAAAACATGCTGCAGCATTCCAATATAAAAGTATTGCTCAATACGGATTACAAGGAGGTGGTAAACGCTATCCCGTTCGGTAAAATGATATACACGGGACCGGTAGATTACTATTTTGATTATTGCTATGGCAGGCTGCCTTACCGTTCGCTGGAGTTTAAATTTGAAACACACGCAACAGAGGTTTTCCAGCCTGCAGGAACCATTAATTTCCCGAACGAGCACCTGTATACAAGGGTGACCGAGTTTAAATACCTGACCGGGCAAAAGCATCACAAAACCTCTGTTGTTTTTGAATATCCAAAAGATAATGGTGATCCTTATTATCCCGTACCAAGGGCTGAAAATGCAGCGCTGTATAAAAAATACCAGCAGCTGGCAGATACAACAGAAGCTGTTTATTTTACCGGCCGGCTCGCTACGTATAAATATTATAACATGGACCAGGTGGTTGCACAGTCGCTTACCCTCTTTAAAAAGCTTTCTGCTTTGTTCAACTATACAAAACCGCACGTCAATGGAAAAAGCATGGCATTCACGGAAGAGAAAAGCTGGCATTGAAATTTGGGGCGGACTGGAATGTACCATTAACCGTGTGAATGGCCTGTACCGGGACCAGTTGGAAGAAACCGGGCATTACAGCCGTGACAATGATATCGAAGCGCTGGCATCATTGGGTATCCGTTGTATCCGTTACCCGGTGCTGTGGGAAAAACACCAGCCTGTTGAGAATAAAGTCCCGGACTTTAGCTGGGCGGAACAACAACTGCTTAAAATTAAAAAAAACAAGATCGTCCCGGTAATTGGTTTGCTGCATCACGGCAGCGGGCCGCAATTTACCAGCCTGCAGGATCCGCTCTTTCCTTACAAATTTGCTGCTTACGCAAAATCAGTTGCCCTGCAATTTCCATGGGTTGAATATTATACACCGGTGAATGAGCCGCTTACCACTGCCAGGTTCAGCGGGCTGTATGGCAAATGGTACCCCCATAAAAGCGATGCTGCATCTTTTATTATGATGCTGATCAACCAGCTTAAGGCTACTGTGCTGGCGATGAAAGCAATCAGGAAAGCAAATCCTTGCGCAAAACTGGTGCAAACAGAAGACCTTACTAAAATACAGGGCAGCGCTTCATTAAAGTACCAGGCTGATTTTGAAAATACAAGGCGGTGGCTGACATACGACTTTTTATGCGGAAGGGTAAATAAAACACACCCGCTGTGGGCCTATTTTAAAAGCATACAAATTGATGTAAAAGAGCTTGCATTCTTTTTAGAAAATAAATGCCCGCCTGATATAGTTGGATGCAATTATTACCTCACATCAGAAAGGTACCTGGATGAACAGTTTGATCTTCATCCTGAGCACTGCCGGGGCACCAACGGCATACATCAATATGCGGATGTAGAAGCTGTGAGGGTGCATAAGATGATTGGCATGCAGGAACTGCTGAAAGAAGTATGGGGAAGATACCAACTGCCCATTGCCATCACAGAAGTGCACCTGCACTGTACAAGGGAAGAGCAAATGCGCTGGGTAATGGAAGCATGGAATGCCTGCACTGCCCTGAAAGAACAGGGAGTGGATATAAGGGCTTTGACCGCGTGGGCCATGCTGGGCAGCTATGACTGGAACACACTTATTACCGAACGCAACGGGCATTATGAAAGCGGCGTATTTGACATCACCGGTGGCATTTTGAGAATGACGGCCGTGGGCCATGTAATAAAATCGCTGGCAGCAAAAGAAAGCTTCACCCACCCCGTGCTGGAGCAAAAAGGCTGGTGGCACAATGAGAAGAAAAATATAACCATTGCCGGCGGGGAAAAAGAAAATCCGATATTGATTACCGGCAAAAACGGCACACTGGGAAGGGCATTTGCAAAGATCTGTGAGCAGCGTTCGTTAAAAAATTTTTTATTGTCAAGGGATGAACTGGATATATGCGATGAACAAAGCATTCAAAAGGCCATTGATTTTTACAAACCATGGGCTGTAATAAATACCGCAGGCTATGTACGGATAGATGAGGCTGAAAGCTCAGCCGATGAATGCATCAGGGTAAATGCGCAGGGTGCCGGGCTGCTGGCCAGGCATTGCAGCAGCAACGGCATCCGGTACATGACCTTTTCAAGCGATATGGTCTTTGACGGCTGCAAGCAGCATCCCTACACGGAGAACGACAAAGTGAACCCCGTAAATACTTATGGCGCAAGCAAGGCCGAAGCCGAACGCCTCGTGGTAAAAGAAAATGCAGATTCGCTTATTATAAGGACCAGCTCTTTTTTTGGCCCCTGGGATATTTATAATTTCGCCTACCACGTGATACAAAAGCTGGCAAGCAATGAAACCTGTACTGCGCTTACAGATGTTGTCATCTCCCCTACTTACATACCAGACCTTGTAAATACAGCATTGGATATTTTTATTGACAGGGAAAAAGGGATATGGCATATCACCAATGACGGGTGTGTAAGCTGGTCAGATATTTCAGCGGCTATTGCCGAGCGGGCCGGGTATAAAAAATGCGCTATTAAAAATGTAACGCTGGAAGAAATAAATGCTGTTGCCAAACGCCCGCTCTACAGCGTATTGCAAAGCGAAAAAGGCATCAGGCTGCCCTCTATTGACAATGCCATCGCCAGGTATTTTTCAGAAAAGACCGTATAGCTGCGTTAAGCAGATTTAGCGATGATCTTTACTTCATTGGCATTTACTATCTTTTTTTTATCTATCCCCTGCTCAATAATGCTGTTCATTTCGCTCCAGGTATTATCCCATGAATTACCTGCCAAAAAAGCGTCAGTTTTTTTCAGCCAGCTTTTTGTTTCTGCCGGGGTTGCAGATAATATTCTTTCTCCTGCCGCTACAAATGCTTCGGGCGTATCAATAATGTGAACAAGCTCTTTATCACCATAAGGCCTTACCACATCCCTGATGGCTGTTGATATCACGGGCTTACCGCCGGCAAGATATTCAGGCGTTTTGGTAGGGCTGATGTATTTGGTGGATTCATTAATGGCAAAGGGAAGCATGGCAATGTCCCAGCCGGATAAATATGCCGGCAATGCCTCATAACTTTTAGCACCCAGGTAATGTATGTTACCGGCCTGCGGCAACCATTGCGGATCTATTTTTATCACCGGGCCAATAATAACAAAATGCCATCCCGGCCTGAGCGATGCAACTTCCCGGAGCAGATCAATATCAAACCTTTCATCCACCACGCCGTAAAAGCCGATACGCGGAGAAGGAACCGGTGCCTGGTCTCCGGGCTGCATTATTTTTTTCCTCGCTTTCATAAAATGATGCTTGTCAATGCTGCTCGGGACGGGATAAATATTATGATGGAATTTTTTCTTGGCTTCATACAAATGATGGCCGCCGGTAAAAACGATATCGGCCTTTTTAAAAAGGATGGCTTCCATCTGGCTGATGGAAGAAGGGGCGAATTTAAAAGCAGACAGCTCATCCATGCAATCATATACGATCAATACGGGATCAAGGTGCTGGCTGAACTGCAATGCCACCGGCGAATAATACCACAGGATATACCGCTCGATATCCATTGCACTTATAAACAGGTCAAGTAGCTTCTTCTGGGCCAGCACTATTTTTTCAGGAGTGAGTTCGGTAGCAAGGTGCGGTGTTACGATCCAGAGCCGTGCCGCCTCATCGTAAACAACATCATTATAAGATGATATAGCATCAAAAACAGGCTCTTCAATCACAAATACCCTTTGCTGCTTTGCAAAGCGGCTCAGCAGGTGCTGCGGCCTTTGATAAACAAAATTCCACCTCAGGTGACAAAAACAAATCAGGTCTTCTTTCATACTTACTTATTATTTTGTTTAAAATTGTTAAAAATCATGCCAGCGGGCATACATGGCATGGACGTTAAAAATGTTATGCTTTTGAAGAACTGCATTATTTATCACAGGTTCCACGAGAACAGAAAGCCACAATATGTTCAAAATTTTTCCCGGAGAAAACAGTAAAAACTATAAATTAAATAATTACATAACGGCATGATTAATGAATTTTGAGAGATAGAAACATTCAAAAACTTAAAAGCTACATTTATGAGGCCTATCTGGACCGGCGCCATCGGCTTTGGGCTGGTAAATATCCCTGTAAAATTATTCAGCGCCACGCAGGCAAGTGAACTGGACCTTGACATGCTGGACAAAAAAGACCATTCCAACATCCGCTTTATGAGGGTAAACGAAAAAACAGGAAGGGAAGTGCCGTGGCAGAGCATAGTGAAAGGCTATAAGATAAATGACAGGTACGTGGTGCTGGACGAAAAAGATTTTGAAAAGGCCAATGCCGTAAAAACAAAAGTGATAGAGATAACTGATTTTGTGCTGGAAGATGAAATAGACAGCATGTATTATGAAACACCCTATTACCTTGCACCGGAAAAGTCGGGCGCAAGGGCTTATGCCCTGTTAAGGGAAGCCTTGCAAAAAACCAAAAAGGTAGGCGTGGCAAGCTTTGTAATGCGCAACAAAGAAAACCTCGCCATACTCAGGGTATCAGGAGACACCATCGTGTTAAATAAAATGCGCTTTGCAGAAGAGATAAGGGATACCAAAGAGCTGTCGCTGCCTGCAGCCAGCGCGGTAAAGCCTGCAGAGCTTAAAATGGCGGTATCATTAATAAACCAGCTGACGGGCAAATTCAACGTGCGCAAGTACAAAGACACTTATTCAGCGCAGCTGCTAAAGCTGATACGGGCAAAAGCCAAAGGGAAGGTTACTGCCGCACCGCACCTGAAAGTAGTGCACAGCAAGGCAAAAGACCTGATGGCCCAATTAAAAGACAGCCTTTCTGTAAAACGCAAAAAAGCATCCTGATATGAGCCTGGCAAAATACAAAAGCAAAAGAAACTTCTCCGTTACGCCGGAGCCAAAAGGAACACTTAAAAAAAATGCTGCAACATTGTCCTTTGTTGTGCAGCGCCACAAAGCCTCCCACCTGCATTATGATTTCAGGCTTGAGATGGACGGTGTATTAAAAAGCTGGGCAGTGCCCAAGGGTCCTTCCATGAATCCTGCGGACAAGCGGCTGGCGATGATGGTGGAAGATCATCCTTATTCTTATAAAGATTTTAAAGGAGTGATCCCCGAAGGCTACGGCGCCGGCATTGTGGAAATATGGGACAATGGCAAATACACAGATATAGATAATTCGGGGAAGGAGGCTGAAAAGAATTTAAAGGCAGGATTAAAGGCAGGCAACCTTAAATTTACTTTGCACGGCAAAAAACTGAAAGGCGAATTTGCCCTTGTGAAGCTGAAGGGCAAAGAGGAAAATTCCTGGCTGCTGATAAAGCACAAAGATGAATATGCAGTAAGCGATGCATACGACAGCGAAAAGGAAACGCCCAAAAATTCTCCTATCAATAAATGGCTTGCTGAAAACGGCAAGCCTGAAAAAAAAAATTCTACCAGGCAGCCAGGAGCGGCGGCAGGGAAAAAGTGAACGGCTACATCAAACCCATGCTGGCCAAGGAAGTGGATGAGCCTTTTGATAATAAAGAATGGCTGTTTGAAATTAAATGGGATGGCTACAGGGCTATCAGCGAAATAAAGAACGGGGAAGTGATGCTGTATTCAAGAAATGGCAACAGCTTTATCAACAGCTACCCGCTGGTGGTAAAAGAATTAAAAAAAATAAAGCATGATGCCGTACTGGATGGAGAGATCGTCATACTCAATGAAGAAGGCAGGCCCGATTTTCAGAAACTGCAGCATTACGAGGATAATACACAATACCCGATATGCTATTATGTTTTTGACCTGCTTGCCCTGCAGGGCAATTTTTTGTATGACCAGCCGCTGGTAAAAAGGAAGCAATTGCTGAAGAAGCTGTTGCCTAAAAATCCTGTGATCAGGTATTCAGAGCATGTGCTTGAAAAGGGAGAAGATTTTTTTGATGCAGCGAAAAAAAACAACCTAGAAGGCATCATGGCAAAAAAATCGGGAAGCCATTATTACCCCGGCACCAGGACAAATGAATGGCTGAAGATAAAACACCATCATTCGCAGGAAGTGATCATTGCAGGCTTTACACAGCCAACCGGCGCAAGAAAATATTTCGGCGCCCTCGTATTGGGTGTTCCCGATAACGGCAGGCTGAAGTATGCGGGCCATACCGGCTCAGGGTTCACTGACAGTGGCTTAAAAGAAATGTATGAAACACTGCGCCCGCTGGTACAAAAAAATTCACCCTTTGAAGAAAGGATAAAAACAAATGCGCCGGTCACCTGGGTAAAGCCTCAGCTGGTTTGTGAAATAAAATTTACCGAACTGACGAATGAAGGAAAAATGCGGCATCCCATTTTTTTAAGATTAAGGGATGATAAACCTGTAAAAGAGATCAATATGGCACCAGTAAAAAAAACAGTTCCCAAAAGCAAGCCTGCTGCAAAAGAAACACCGAACGAACAGGTGAAAACATTTGGAAAAACAAAGGTCAGCATCAGCAATTATAACAAGCTGTATTTTCCCGGTGACGGCATCAGCAAGGGAATGGTGGTGGAATATTACCAGCAGATGGCTGAATATATCCTGCCTTATTTAAAAGACAGGCCGCAGTCATTAAAAAGGAACCCCAACGGCATTGCTGACAAAGGTTTTTTTCATAAGGATGCCGGTGAAGAAGCGCCGTCATGGGTAAAGAGCATTGGCATCTATTCTGATTCCGCAAAAAAAACAATTGATTATATTATCTGCAATGACCGGCAAACGCTGGCCTACCTGAACAACCTTGGCTGTATAGAATTAAATCCCTGGAATTCTGTTACCAAAGCCCTTGACAAGCCTGACTATCTTATTATAGATATTGATCCTTCTGAAAAAAATTCATTTGAGCAGGTGATAGAAACCGCCAACGCCTTTAAAGAAGTGCTGCAGAAAGCAGGCGCTGAATGCTTTTGCAAAACTTCTGGCGCCACCGGCCTGCATATTTTTTTACCGATGGGCAGGAAGTATTTGTATGACCAGGTAAAAGATTTTGCACACGTGCTTTGCATGATAGTAAACGAACAGCTGCCAAAGTTTACCAGCCTGGAAAGAAACCTTGAAAAACGCGGCAACAAAAGAATATATCTTGATTACCTGCAGAACAGGCGGGGGCAAACCATTGCCTGCGCTTACAGCCTGCGCCCCCGCCCCGGCGCCACTGTGTCTATGCCGCTGCACTGGAAGGAAGTAAAGACCGGGTTGTCACCCGCTGATTTCACTATTGACAACGCGTTGCAAAGGGTAAAAAAAATGAAAGATATTTTTTCGGGCGTGCTGGGCAAAGGAGTGGATATAAAAAAATGCCTCGCCAAACTGGAATTGCATACTTCTTTCGACATAGCAGGCGTATAAAATATTACCGCTTACACAATTGTAGAAATTGCTCACAGCAAACTGCAAAAGAATGCTCAAATGTAGAAGCTATAAAACGATTGCTTTATTCAACACGCCGGCAGGCGGCGCAGGTATGTAATTTGTGACAGGTCCATAAAATATTTTTATGAGCACTGAAAATAAAATACCCCGCAGGAAAGCAATTGCAGGCATCGGCGCCGGGCTCGCCACGATGGCCATATCAGGCGCCATCGCTTCTCCTTATCATAGTTTTCAAAGCAATGACAACCAAACAGGAGAAGACCTCGAAAATCCTGTAACAAAATATCCGAAGCCACCGTTTAAAAGCCAGTCGCAACCATGGCCGGGGCTTGCAAAAAAAATGGATCCAAAGCCTGACCACGGAGAAAAATCTTACAAAGGCTCAGGCCGGCTTACAGGAAGAAAAGCGCTGATAACCGGCGGCGATTCAGGAATGGGAAGGGCTGCCGCCATAGCGTATGCAAGGGAAGGTGCAGATGTGGCTATCAACTACCATCCTTCGGAAGAAGAAGATGCAAAGGAAGTGATCGATCTTATTAAAGCAGCCGGAAGAAAAGGCATCGCTATACCAGGTGATATCCGCAATGAAGCGTTTTGCCGGCAGTTGGTTGACCAGGCCGCAAAAGACCTGGGCGGGCTGGATATCCTTGTAAGCAATGCCGGCAGGCAGCAGGCAAAGGAATCTATACTTGATATATCAACAGAAGATTTTGATGCTACCATGAAAACGAATATCTATGCCCCTTTCTGGATAATAAAAGCAGCGCTCAAATATTTACAGCCCGGCTCCTGCATCATCGGCACGGCTTCAGTGCAGGCATACGATCCTTCTGCAGACCTGTATGATTATGCACAAACAAAAGCTGCAACGGTGAATTATATTAAATCGCTTGCAAAGCAACTGGGGCCAAAAGGCATCCGGGTAAATGGTGTAGCGCCCGGTCCTATCTGGACACCACTGCAGGTGAGCGGTGGTTCTACGCAGGAACACCTGGTAAAGTTTGGTGAGAATACGCCTTTTGGAAGGCCGGGCCAGCCTGCTGAGCTGGCATCTATTTACGTACAACTGGCTGCCGGCGATGCCAGCTTTGCCAATGGCCAGATATATGGCGCCGCCGGTGGC
>JBEHYP010000139.1:0-8966 GCA_048498115.1 Bacteroidota bacterium
TAAAAAAATTCAAATCGTCTTAGACATAAAATCCCCGCAAACTCAATGGTAGCAATACTTTCAAAGAACTTCATTTATTTTAAACGCAACGATAGTGATCTTTATTCAATCTACAAATTTCGACAAGTATCTATTCTCATACATGAGACCTTCAACGCCTTCCTCTTTGTGCAGCAAAGACACTGCGGCGCACTTCCGCTCGTACCTCACAAAACAGCGCCTTAAGCATTCTCTATCTATCCCGCCTGCCCGTGGCACAGAACCCGCCGGGCGGCGCCTTTCCACGCGCTTCGCTCCGGGAAAGCGCCGCGTGCCCGCTTCCACGGCCAGGCCGGATAGGAGACACGTTCACTGACAGACATATTTCGAAGTTAATGCCGTGCGCCAGGAAAAACAAGGCCATGCGGAGTTGGGTAAACAATCTCCATTCCTTAAGACAGGAATAGTATTGATTTACCCAAGCCTTGTTTTTCCCTCCGCATGGCATTGCGCATTGCTGTCGAAAAGAAAAAATCGCGGCGCAAGCTGCATTAAAACAAAAACTTTTCGGTATGGCAACAGTACAACGTTCACGGCTCATGCGGCTTTCATGGGAGATACAGAAACGCCGCAAAACAAACCGCTCCAAATCCCTTTTGGCAGCGTGGGCGATTTATCTCAATGAAGATATAACAGTATTCCACCTCGTGCAAAAGCACAGCAACGGGCGCAGTACAAACAGGCTGCAAACACAATCACTTTCCTTATTCAATCATTAACAGCAACATTTTTTTATTACACATTTAAAATTAACAGTCATGGAAACTTTAGTAGGGCGCGTAGTTAGAAACGCAGACGTAAAAACAACAAAGAGCGACAAGCAGGTAGTAAACTTTTCTATCGCAGTAAACGACGATTACAAAACAAAAGGCGGTGAAGCGAAGAAAGTAGTCAGGTATTTCAATTGTGCTTACTGGATAGGTGCGGGCATAGCAAAGCATTTAACCAAAGGCACACTGGTGGAGCTTAACGGGCGCATAGGTTTAAACACTTATGAAAACATGGAAGGCAAAACAGTTGCTTCACTTACGATGCATGTAAGCAATATCAAGCTGCACGGCAAGGGTGCGGCAAAAAATGAAGCAACAGCACAGCCTACAACAGCAGCATTACCCGCAGAAACAAACGACGATTTACCATTTTAAAAGTTACAGCTATGTACTACATCAGTGATTTAAAAGGCGAACAACTACAGGTCGAGGACATACAAGCCAGCCTGCAACAGGTTAATGTTTTCCTAACAGATATAGAACTGTTATCAGCTATGACAGCAGAGGAAATCATGTACTGGCAAGACCTGAAAGAAAAACTATTGCAGTTGCAATAGCTATTCAACCCTGACCCTTAACAACAATCATTCATTTAATTAAAAACTATTTTATGGCACACAATATAAATTTCAACGAACAGACAGGGCAGCACAGCTTTTTTAGCGTAAAAGAAAAAGCCTGGCACGGGCTGGGGCAGATTATAGAAGGTTACCCCACCAGCAAAGAAGCGCTGCAACTGGCAGGGCTGGATTTTGACGTAAAGAAAATGCCGAATATACACAGGCTGGTAGACGGCACCGAAACCATATCAGATACATCTTTTTTTACTTACCGTACGGACAACGGCGCAGTATTGGGCGACAAATTAGGCACTGATTATAAAATCATACAAAATACAGATGCCTTTACCTTTTTTGATAGTATCGTTGGTGGCGACGGGGTTATGTATGAGACAGCAGGCGCTTTGAACAAGGGGGAGAAAATTTTTATCACTGCCAAGCTGCCGGATTACATCAAAGTTGGTACAGATGATTTAATAGAAAAGTACATTTTCTTAACAACCACGCACGACGGCAGCAGCAGCATTACCGCAGCCTTTACACCTATCAGGATAGTATGCCAGAACACCTTAAGCATGGCATTACACAATTGTTCCAACGTTGTAAAAATAAGGCATACAGAGAATGCAGAGCAGAACCTGAAAGAGGCGCATAAAATCATGGGCATTACCAATAAGTTGTCCGAACAACTGGACGGCATTTTTAACCAGTGGGCAAAAGTACGCATGACCGATAAACAGGTATTGCGGTTGATACAGCAGGCAATGTCGCCGAGCAAAGAAGTATTGGACAATGTGCGCAAAGGCACAGCAGACGTGCTTTCTACAGCTTTTAAGAACATTTGCGACAGCGCATTCTTATATGCCATGACCAGCCCCACACAGCAAACAGAAACCACCAAAGGCACTTTGTTTGGTGCATACAACGCGGTTACCGGTTATTTTCAAAACGTTAAGGAATACAAACAGGAAGAAGACAAACTGAACTCCGTTTTGTTTGGCACAGCCTTGCAGCGCTCACAAACTGCTTTCCGTTTATGCGAACTGTTTAGCAAACACGATGATGATGCTTTTAACATGAATTAACCCACACAAGGCGGCGCAAGCCGCCTTTATATCACAACTTAAAAATAATATTATGCCTAATTATTGTTATAACTCCGTGCAGTTTGATGGTGGCAAAGAAACCATGCAGCAACTGGAAATCTTGTTTATTGCATTGAAAGAAAAAGAAACCGCAGAAGGGCGCGCGCAGCTACCGGATTTTATCATGGCTGATGAAGGCTATATGGTTTCTATTGACTGGGAAAGCGATATGCTTTTTTATGAAACAAGATGGACGCCCAATAACGACATCATACAAAAAATTGCCGAACGCTTTAATGTTGGCTATACCCATTTTTACGAAGAAACAGGCTGCGAGATATACGGTGAAACGAGCTATAAAGATGGCGCGTTGACAGACATTTTCCTGGAGCCGGAAGATTTTGAACAATATGAATTTATCGAAGAAGAAGACCGCTGGCAGTTTGAAGGGGAATATTACAAGGACGACAGCGAAATTTTACAAATCCTGCTCGAAAGAAAAAAGAATGCAAAAACAAACTAAAGATTTTATTATGAAAAAGACTGATAAACCTACCGGGTATATTTTAGTAAAGGCTACAACGAACAGCGAATTTGACGACTGCGATTTTATCATTGTACACATAACCGAAGCATGGAAAACAACCATGCTGCAACGGTTACAATTGTTAGCGCCGTTCAAAAAAGATAACAGTTTTTCTCATTTGGCTTACAGTGAAAACCCCGTAGGGTTTTATACCTATCCCGAGGGTATGCAAAACTTGCTTGTTAAAAAAGAATACTGGTGTTTTATAAATATTACAGAAGAAGAACTGGAGGCTTTACCAGCATTGGATAACGACCTGTGCGGCTATACCGTAAATATTGATAGCAGGGGCTGGGCAATGTATAAAACCTATGCAGAACAAACCAATGACGAATTTTATTCTGATGATTTTAATATAGCTGCGGTTATCGAAGCACACAACAAATAACACCTTCAAAGGGCGGCAGTTCTGCCGCCCCATTTCACCACCACATTAAAAAGCAAAGGTTATGAAATACGCTAACCATGCGGTAGCTATGCCCTTAACTGAACGGGCAAGCTGGAACCAAACTATGGCAGCCGCAATAGACAATGAAACAATAGCAACCATTCCGGCTATAGAAGTATTTAACCGTTATACAGGTAAGGGGCGATTGCATGGATTGGACAGGAAAGATTTTAGCAACTACTATCAATACGCATCTGTTAAAAAACAAATAGAGCAGGGGCAATTTTTTACCCCGCATGCCGTTTGCGAAGCCATCATACAGGCATTGCAGCCACCCGATGATTTTTTGATTGCAGACCTCACCTGTGGGATAGGCAATTTTTTCAACCACTTGCCGAACGAAGCCAACCTGTACGGCAATGAACTGGAAGAAACAGCGTACGAGGTATGCAAATACCTGTACCCTCATGCGAACATAGAAAACAAGGATTTTGTGTATTATAACCCGCCTGTAAAATTTGATTTGATTGTAGGCAACCCGCCGTTTAACCTGATGACCGATGAAGGGTTGAGCCAGTGGCACTATATCCGTAAAGCTTATGAACTGTTACAATTTGATGGGTTGTTGGCAGTTATCCTGCCCGACAGTTTTTTGCAGGATAGTTTCCAGGACAGCCATAAAATTTACTGGATAAATGAACATTATAATTTTATCCTGCAATGCCGTTTACCGGATAACAGTTTTGAAGCGGTGATTGATACCAAGCTGCTAATCCTGCAAAAGAAAGGTGTCACCGCTTCAGGCGAAGCGTATAACTCCGCCGCTTATGTTTCTTTTGCCCCGCAAATCATATACGATTCAACTATTGCGCCACTGCATGAACAGTATAAAAAAGATTCCGCCAAACGGCACCTGTTAACGGTACAGCACAATGTCGAAGATAAAGCATTGCAGTACCAAATTACCAAATGCCTGTGGCATATCAAAAGCAATCCTGCCTTAGCGAAAAAACATTACCGCAACTGCCTGCAAAAGATTGCGGCGCTGGAAACCCAGCGCAAGCCGGATGATATAACAGAGAAAGAATGGGAGCATGTCAAACTCACCCCTGAAAAAGTATATAAATATATACATGGCATCCTTAAAAACCAAAACAATCCTAAGCCGAAGAAAGTAACGAAGCTGGTTAAAACTTCGTATGGCTTAAAGAATAAAGCCTATCATAAAAATTTGGAAAGGGATAGCTGGCAGAAATCCGTGCATGATTTGTTATTGAGCGGTGAACGGTTTGCGCCTTTCACAAAACTATACAACCGTAAGAAAAAAACGGTTGACCTGCAAAACCAGCCTTTCGCAGAATTACCAAAAGATAGAGCGATTGAAACGTTTTTGAATGGCTTTGTACTAACCCCATATTGCCCGCCGGGGCTGCTGTTTGCGCCCTCCGATGCACCGGCTATTACGTTGAATCAAATGCAAAAACAGGACTTAGGTTTGTTGCTGCAAAAAAGGTACGGCATACTGGCATGGGAACAAGGCGGCGGCAAATCCGTGGCGGGCATGTGCTTTATTAAATACTGGCAGGGCAAATACACCAATTGTTTTTTGCTGGCACCTTCACTGGCGCTTAATACCACATGGACAGAAAGGCTAACCAATTACGGGTTTGATTTTATCCAACTCGAAACCATCACCGATATACAGCGCATCAAACAAGGGCAAATTGTTTTAATCAGTTATGACCGGCTGGTTACGCTGCAAAGGCATATCAAAAAGTTTGTCAAACAAAGCAGCTACAAAATAGCCCTGCTGGTTGATGAAAGCGACGAGTTGACCAACGCAGGCAGCCAGCGGAGCAGGGCTGCCTTAAACTGTTTCAGGAAAGCAAAATACAAACTGTTGACCACCGGCACCACGACACGCAACAATATAAACGAGATATACACACAAATGGAACTGGTGTATAACAATTCTACGGCGTTTACCTGCTGGGTGGAATTGATTTACCATGTGGACAAAGAGAATAACATACAGGAAGACTTAAACGGCAGGGTAGGTTACCCGTTTCCCGCGTTTCGCGGGGCAGGCTTATTTAAGGCTTGCTTTTGCCCGCAGAAAAGTACCGTGTTGGGCATTAAAAAAGATTCGCAGGACATATACAACGCCGACATATTAAAGGAGCTAATCAATAAAACGGTTATTACCCGCAAGTTTGAAGAAATTGTTGGCAAAAAAAAGTACAGCCTGCACACGCATACGGTAGCGCAAACAGAAGGCGAAAGAAAACTGTATAAAAAACTGCTGACCGAATTTTTGCAGGTTTGCTACGACTATTATTCCAGCACCGGCAACAGCCGCAAAGAAGCGGCGTTGCGGCTGGTAAGGCAAATAAAAGTGCTGATAAAAGCCACATCGGTGCCGCACCTGATGCCCAATTATACCGGCGAAGCCCTGCCCAACAAGTACGCAAAAATCTTTGCATTGGCAGAAGAATGGCAAAACGAGCGTATCACTATAGGCTGTATTTTTAAAGCCGCTGCCGCCGATTATTTCAACCAGTTACAGCGCCGTTATCCTTTGCGTACCATCCTGTACATTGATGGAGAAATGAGTATCGCCAGCCGCAAAAGGGTGCTGGAAAAATTAAAGCAGTCCCGCAACGGCATTTTGGTATGCACCCAGCAATCGCTAAAATCATCCGTCAATATCCCTTATTGTAACAAATGTATCATTGAAGCCCTGCAATGGAACATCCCGAAAATGTCGCAGTTTTATTTCCGGTTTATCCGCTTTGACAGCACCCGCCATACCCAGGTGCATTTTGTGAACTATGAAAATACCATTGAATTAAACCTGCTTGCTTTGCTCATGTCGAAAGAGAGGTTAAACGATTTTATCAAGACCACCAATATTACCACCAGCGAAAGCGTGTACGAAGAATTTAATATTGATATGGGCATACTGGATGCATTGATACAAAAGGAGTATGACAGCGACGGCAATTTACGGCTTAGCTGGGGCAAACAGCATGTGTATAAGATGTGATTTGTTAGCATACTATTGCTAAAAATGTTGGTAATTTTGGGATATAAATGATTATGTGATGTGGAACGAATATTATAACAGGTACGACCCTATGCAGCGGCAGTTACAGGCTACCAATACAGGCTTTGTGATTGCCTTTAAACTATTGTTCAAGGCGCTGGTATTTGCGCCGCTTATCTTTACCGGCTACCTGCTGGCTACACAGGTACTGGACAAAAAAGCGCACGGGCTGCTTTGGATAACCGTTATCCTGTTGTTTGCAGCCTTGCTATATGCAGGAATGATGGCGTTAAAAAATATTATCTGTGATTTAAAAGACAGGCAAAATTATTGGTGGGTGCCGCTATTTTTATTTTGCATAACCTTTACCTGCATCCTGCCGGCCTGGCTTGTCTATGACCCGCCAAATAGTATCATACTCCGCATGAAAGGCACGCCCAATATTACGCGACTGGTTGTCTTTTGTTTCACTGTGTATGTGTATTTTCAATATGATTTTTTAGAGCATAAGCAGCCATCAAATAAAAAAGCCTGCTGAGGAATCAGCGGGCTTTATTTCAACCCTAAACCCTTAAAAAGAGCGCAAAGATATAAAAAAAATTTCGCCGCCTGTAGGCGGCATTCCTTTCAATAAGCTACTATAAAACTGCCGGTGCTATCTTGGCAAGGATTATTTTTCCCTTGTTGTTTTTCGCAATGGCAATACAGTAACTCGCTGCCGTTGAACATTCGCTCATATCAACCGCGCATCCCTGCACAGAATAATTGCCTGCCCGGTCATTATGATAGACGGTAACAACGAACTTTTCCAGTGTATTTACTTTTGTAAAGTAGCAATTAATGGCAATAATACGCTTTGACCAGGTTTTAAAATCCAGCACCGCTTCAAACTCCCCAAGCGGTATTTTAGCCACATCATAGGTATATAAAGCAGGCTGGTTGCCGTTTCGGATGGCTATGCCAAACGTTGTTACATTCCGTTGCATAACCTATCATTTTGCCTGTAGAGTGTTGAGCTTTGTATATACCTCTGTAAGCCCTGCCTTTTGCAGCAAATCGGTATTAATGCTTCCCAATTGCTCCAGTACCTCTTTACCGGCGGATTGCAGCCATCCCCCGTTGGCATCTTCACCTTTTACAGACAGCCCAAGCTCAATAATTTTTGTCAGTAATAACACATTCTTACGCGGCAGCCGCAAATCAATCTTCACGGTATCATTCATGCCTGGGGAACTTAACAAGGTCTCGTAAACGATACTCACTTCTTTTGCCGATAACATAACATTCATTTTTAAGTACACAAATCATTTTCACGACCGTAAAATTATACAGCGCTTTTTACAACGTGCCTGTTTCACCCCTTCAGTTTTTGAAGGGGTCATTTTTTTCATCCCAGGCCTGTCTAATTTCATTGTGTCATTTGATTATGTGAACCTGAATTGAAGTGTTATGACAGTAAGAGAAGCAAAAGAAACCGACATGGTTAGTTACCTGTCGCGGCTGGGCTTTGAGCCTGAAAGGATAGCCGGCAAGAACTATTGGTATAAGTCGCCCTTACGCGAAGAACGGACAGCCTCGTTTAAAGTTAACCGCCAGCTAAACAGGTGGTATGATTTCTCCGAAGGCAAAGGCGGCAACCTCGTAGATTTTGGTGTATTGTTTTACCGGTGCCCGGTGAAAGACTTCCTGGAAAAAATGGGCGGCGAGCGTATTGCACCCGTGCAAAAACAAGCACCCAAAATAACAGCTGCTGAAGATGATAAGGGCAGTATGATACAGGTAGTGAAAGCGGAGGCACTGCATTCATTTCCCCTGCTCCGCTACCTGGAGAAAAGGCGCATCCCGCTGCATATTGCAAAGGAATTTTGCAACGAAGTAAGCTACCGTTTAAACGACAAAAATTATTACGCTATCGGCTTTAAAAATGACAGCGGCGGCTACGAATTGCGCAACGAATATATCAAGGCAAGCAGCTCGCCAAAGTCCACCACTTTTATTAATAACGGTGCCAGCAAGGTAGCGGTGTTTGAGGGCTTTTTTAATTTCCTTTCCTACAAAGCAATGCATGATAAACAGGAAGAAGAAAAACGCAATTTTCTTATCCTGAATTCCACCTCATTCTTTGAAAAGACCCTGCCAATTATGCAGGCGCATGATAAAGCGCACTTGTACCTTGATACCGATAAGACCGGTGAAAAATACACGCAGCAGGCACTGGCATTGGATAAGGACAGGTTCAAAGATGAAAGGGCTTTGTACCAAAAGTATGGCGACCTGAATGATATGTTAATGCATATAGGCCTCGCTGAAAAGCACCGGCAACGGTTAAAGATATAGGTATTCAATAAAGAAGCTATAAAGCTAAACCTGCCAAAAGCCTGGCGGGCCGTGATAGCCTGCTTCGCCGCTATCGGCTAGATGTACCGTTGTCATACAACGGGCATCCAGCCGCCCTTACTCCGAAGTCGTGGGCGGTCTCGAAATGCCTGCAT
>JBEHYP010000140.1:0-8850 GCA_048498115.1 Bacteroidota bacterium
CGTGGACGCGTCGCCGTCCTGCCGGTGGCGTGAATACTCCCGGTACTCCTGGTGGCAGTGGCGGGCCCGGAGGGGATGGCGGCAGCTCCAATAATGGGGACGGCAATGGAGGTTCCTCCTCCTGCGAGGGCGGGGCTATAGTAAACGGCGTGTATGTGCCCTGCCCCGGGCCGGTGATACCGTATGAACCATTGCCAACATTCGAAGGACCGCCAGGAGCGGACAGTCCTGCAGATTCTATTCCCAATATCATATCAAGAGCATGTGACAGGCAGATGGATTCTTTGTACCAATGGGGAATGACGAACGGATTTAGGGAACAAAGTTTTATTGTTGTAAAAAAGAATGATAGCATTTATCCGAAAAATTTCCTGCCAGGATTCCAAACAGGTGATAAAACAAGAGTAAATCCTACACTTGCCCCAGGAGAAGGGATAATAGCCTATGGACATATACATGCAGAAGATACAGCACATGATTGGCGTACTTCATTTTCGCCACAGGACTTGATAAAATTTAATGAATTGGCAAAGGATAGTATCGGATTTACGGCTTTGCTCGAAGTAGGAAATACCAGATATGCATTAGTGTTGGAAAACGCACAAAGTAAATCTACTTTTAACATCAGTAAAAGAGGCAACCACGAGGAATTGTACAATGCCATTTTGGAGTCTTTAGAAAGTCAGATACCTGATGGACAACTTAGAACGGAACAGGCATGGATTCAGTATTTAGGTTCTGCATCGGCTTCAGGTATTGGTTTTTATAAAGCAACTGCGCCCAATAAAAATAATTTTACTAAATTAAATCCTTGAAATATGAAAAAAACAATATTTATAGTTATACTGTTGATTATTACAAAATGTAATATTTCTAACGCACAGACAGCCTTAGAAACGCAATTGCGGAACTTTCCGATATCAAATTATTTAAATAAGCCAATAGACACACTTATTGGACATTTACCTCCGGGATACGATACCACATTTATAATTGGTTGCGGAAGCAGTATAAATAGAGGTGCTTCGTTACAAATTAATTATCCCAATAATCCGGATCACCCACTTGCTGTTCATGTTTATATAACAGATGCTCAATACATCACAGTTAATAAAAACATGGATACTCCTCCTGAAGTAGCATGGCCTCTGGCACTTTTGAGAAAAGAAAAAGTTGCTTGTGTGACAATTTATACCGTAAATTATGAAGTGCTTAATGAAGATGATACTTATTAGAAAGATTATTAAAAAGGGTTAATCCTTAATAGTGAAAAAGCTATTTATTTCGCTATCTATAGTATTCCTAGTGTGTATTAATACTACATTAAGAGCATAACAACCAAATTTAGAAGAGCAACTAACTAATCTAAGCCTAAACCAGTTTTTGAATAAGCCGATAGATACACTTTTGGCATACATACCTCATACCGATTCATTATTTGTTACGGGTGCAGAACCCATGCAGCTATTCAATAAATACCATAGGGTTCAACTTACCATTTTGCTTATCATTAGTTTTCCTGCTGTAAAAGCACAACTAACATTAGAAGAACAATTGCGAAATTTTCCTATTACTGATTACCTGAATAAGCCAATTGACACCCTTATTGCTCATTTGCCTCCGGGTTATGATACCGCTTTTTATATAGGGGGTACTGGAAATATAAATAGAGGTGCAAGTTTAGAAATCAGTTATCCACCTGATAATGCATACTGGGTTCATGTAAATATTACAGACGCTCAATATATCGCAGTCAATAAAAATACATTTACTCGTCCAGAAATAGCTTGGCCATTGTCGCTTTTAAGAAAAGAAAAAGTAGGCAGCATTATAATTGGCAGAGGAGGATATGAGATTATAAACGAGGGTGATATTTATTAAATGATTGAGGAGAAATAAATTCCTTTGAAGTATGAAAAAGTCATTATTCATACTTTCCCTTTCGTTATCGCAAGTTCTATTACAGTTAAAGCACAACTAACATTAGAAGAACAATTGCGAAAATTTCCTATTGCTGATCAGAAGAAGATTCCGCAGTAAAGCCTTTCTATTTGTTTGACGACATTCAAGAAATGAGGGAAATTGCAGCCCTTCCCAATCACTGTGCAATCGTAGAATGTGGCAATAGGCAAGCCAGTACCAACGCCGTAATTATCAGTTTTAAAAAATTAGGGGCTGTCCTGCGGACAGCCCCATTTTCATTAAAAGAAGAATTGCTCTTTTATAATTTTACCATTCTTTACTTCGTACACGGCTATTTCGTCCATTTTCATTCTTCCCTGCCCTTTGAAAGTAACATCCAGGCCCATTGCAACCGAAATAAAGTTGCCGCCCACTATCGGCTCACTGTTCCATCCTCCATGCACCTCTTCGATCATTTCATTAAACTGTTTTCCTTTTTCTTTAATGGCAGCCAAGCCCTTTACTGATTGTAAACCGGGTGCATGGGCCGGCTCTATGCTTTCGCAGTCTTCTGAATACAATTCTTCCTGCACCAGGTTCCACCGGTTTGTTTTGAACAATTCACCCATACGGTTGGCTACTTCCTGCGTGGTCATTACAGCTTCAAGTGTTGACATACATTTTAATTTTTGATTTTATAATTGGATAAACAAGATACTGCCATTGCCATCATAAACGCAAGCATTATTTTATGAAAAAACAATTATTTTATTGTTATGAACTAATAACCGGCACCTGGTACCCGGTATCCGGCTCAAACCATTACATTTGGAAAAAAACAAAGTGGGCTTATACGAAATTTACAACCAGTTTATTGACGGCATCAAACAAACCAGCTGGCTGGAATACGTAGCTGTTTTTTCCGGCATTGCCAGCGTATGGTACAGCAGGGTCGAAAATATCCTGGTGTTCCCGGTAGGCCTTATTAATACGATCATTTATGTATACCTGAGCATGAAAGGACAGCTGCTGGGCGAAGCTTCGGTAAACTTTTATTATACCGTGATGAATATTTATGGGTGGGTGCTGTGGTTAAAAAAAGATAATGCACAGCACCATGTAGTTAACATAGCATTTTCTGATAAGCAATGGTGGTTTTACCAGTTATCTTTTTTTGCAGGGTTCTATATTGCTATATTTTTTGCACTGTCTGTCTTAAAGCAGTCATTCGCTCCCGGCGCTATTCCCTGGGCTGATGCTTTTGCTTCATCAACCGCCTTTACCGGCATGTGGCTGATGACAAAGAAAAAGGTGGAAAGCTGGTACTGGTGGCTGGCTACCAATGTTGCCTCCGTGCCTTTGTATTTTGTAAAGCACTATGTTTTTACCAGCGTTTATTACGTGGTATTGTTTATAATGGCAATTTTCGGCCTGCTTGAATGGATAAAAAGAGCCCATGAAAACAGGAAAAGCATTTCACAACAATAACCTGCCCGTTAACATTTTATCACCCTGTTCAATTAAATTTGCAGCCTTTAAATAAGCTTACGATATTAACAGAATGACCGGGATTAAAAAGATAGTAGTGGTAGGGCCTGAATCCACCGGAAAAAGTACCCTTTGTGAAAAGCTGTCGGTTCATTACCAAACCCTCTGGGTAAAAGAATATGCCAGGGAATACCTGCTGAAAAACGGCACTGATTACACTTTTGAAAACTTATCTGACGTGGCCAAAGGTCAACTGGAAGGCGAAGAAGAAGGATTAGCCAAAGCAGAACAGTTGGTAAAACAGTGGCCGCACAGTGATAAGCACTTCCCCGTTTTTATTGACACAGATATGATCGTAATGAAAGTGTGGTGCGAATTTGTGTTTGACAAATGCCACAACTGGATACTGAATGAAGTGGTAAAAAGAAAATACGACCTGTACCTGCTGGGCAATATTGATGCGCCCTGGGTAAAAGATGAGCTGCGGGAATATCCTGATCTTGCCATCAGGGAAAGGCTGTACCACCATTACAAAGACATCATGGTAAACCAAAACGTACCCTGGATTGATATTTGCGGCAACTATGAAGAACGCTTTCAAAAAGCGGTGGATGCGGTAGATATTTTAATAAAGAAATAAGTTCAATTGCCCGATGGTTAAATTGTTATTGAGTTCTTTCGTTGCCAGGTATTTTCCGGCAATTTAGTCCAGCTCAAATATTCTTCACCGCTTCTCTTACGATATCCGTTTCAAAGCCTTTCTGCAATAAAAAATCCTGGAGCTTTCTTTTTTTGATGAAAATGTTTTTTTCGCTTTTGAGGGATTTTAATTTTTGCCGGGCAAGCTGTTGCAATGTGCCGTCATAATCATCCGGGCTGATAATAAGCAACGCTTTTTTAATGCAGTAATCGCTCACCTTTTTTTGCTTCAGCTCATATTTTATTTTTACCCGGCCCCACTGCTTCATCCTGAACTTGCTGCCTGCATATTGAATAGCAAACCGTTCTTCATTCAGGTAGCTTTCTTCTATTAATTGACCGATAATTTCATCAGCATCATTACCATAAATGCCATAGCTGAATATTTTTTCTTTTGCTTCACTATGGCAGCGTTCCTGGTAGGCGCAATATTGTTTCAGCTTAGGCAGTGCCTGTTGCGGGGTAAGCTTTTGCGATGGTGTTTTTTTATCCTGCACGGGCAAGGTATTACCACGCCAAGATAAAGATCATTGCGGTTATATTTTCGCCTGCCGTAATATTTATTGCAAACCTGTTCAGGCCGCATATTCCACCCAATATTCTTTAGCGGCAGATTGCTGAAGGTACCAGCACAAGCTTAACAGGAAAAAATTATTATCTGTACCGGCGCCGTCAAGCGAACAATGGAGCAACGGCTGCCTTGAATTGCTTTCATAAATTTCCATTTCCGGCAGCGTATTATTTTCTATTTTATAATCAAACTTTTTTGATTCAAACAATACCGAACCTTCTTTACCGGTTCCCCTGCCTAACTGGATGCAGCCCACTTCCAGCGCATATTCATTTTTTAAAAGGTACCTGCCTGTAAGTGAGCCGGTGCTTTCAATAAAAAACAGCCGGTGCTTTCCCCTGCAGCTCAGGCGGGCACTGTGGTGTACAGGATTATACTTTACAATAGCTTCACAAATACCATTTTTCACCAGGTGGTATTCCTGCAGCAGCGAATCCCGTTTACTTACCAGTATCCATTTCATAGCGTAATGTTTGGGAGGGAAAAATTATACAATAACCTTTAGCTGTGCAACCCCTTAATTTTTTGGTAACAATAAATTAATATTGGCAGGGAGACCCTGAACGTCCAGAAGACAAAAATCGACATTTTTTCATAAGGCTAAAAAATTTGACAAAAAATTACTAATTTTATTAGTGTTAATAAAAGAAACCCCTTACCTTTGGTTTTACAATTACATTTATAACCAGATACATCACTTAAAAAAACGAAAACAATGAGTAACGCAGAAAAATTAAAGGCGCTGAAGCTTACAATGGACAAAATTGACAAAGACTTCGGCAAAGGATCGGTAATGATAATGGGCGAAAAGCCACATTTGGAGCAGGAAGTGATCTCTACAGGCTCACTGGGGCTGGATGTGGCGCTGGGCATTGGCGGGTTGCCTAAAGGAAGGGTGATAGAAATTTACGGGCCGGAGAGCAGTGGTAAAACCACGATTGCAACGCATGTAATCGCCGAAGCACAAAAGAAAGGCGGTATGTGTGCTATTATAGATGCGGAACATGCTTTTGACAGCAGCTATGCACAAAAGCTCGGTGTGGATATTGACAACCTGCTTATTTCACAACCGGATTATGGCGAGCAGGGGCTTGAAATTGCAGACCGCCTCATCCTTTCCGGCGCACTGGATGTGGTGGTGATAGACTCTGTGGCTGCCCTGGTGCCCAAGGGCGAACTGGAAGGCGAAATGGGTGACAGCAAAATGGGTTTGCAGGCAAGGCTGATGAGCCAGGCACTGCGTAAGCTAACGGCCACTATTTCAAAAACCAATTGTTGCTGTATATTCATTAACCAGCTAAGGGAAAAAATAGGGGTAATGTTTGGCAATCCTGAAACCACCACCGGCGGCAATGCGTTGAAATTTTATGCATCGGTAAGGCTGGATATACGCCGTGTGTCTCAAATTAAAGATGGCGATGAAGCCATCGGCAACAGGGTGAAAGTAAAAGTAGTGAAGAATAAAGTGGCGCCGCCGTTCCGCAATGCAGAGTTTGACATCATTTTCGGTGAAGGCATTTCCAAAGTGGGAGAAATCATTGACATGGGCGTAGAGCTGGGCATATTGCAAAAAAGCGGAAGCTGGTTCAGCTATGATGCCAATAAATTAGGCCAGGGCAGGGATGCAGTAAAAGAACTGCTCCGTGACAACCCCGGAATGGCTGCTGAAATTGAAGGAAAGATAAGGGCCAAAATTACAGAGCTGCAGGCTGCTAATTAAGTACAGATGGGTTAGTAAATATAAAAACCGCTCTTTCCAGGGCGGTTTTTTATTGCCGGGTTTTGCAGGTAAATTGTGATGACAAATAAATATTATGGAACTGGTGACTGTAAAAACATTTGACAATTATTTTTCTGCCAATATTATTTTAACGCGGTTGCAGGCAGACGGCGCAGAGTGTTATTTAAAAGATGAAAATACCGTAACCATTGACCCGATTTTAACCAATGCTATTGGCGGTATCAAACTGGTGGTTAAAAAAGACGAAGAAGAAAAAGTGATGAAGCTATTAGAAGCCTACCATGCTGAATATATGCGTTCTGCTATTTGTCCCCGCTGCGGCAGCAGCAATTTTGTACAAATTACAAAGCCCAAAGCCATGAATTACCTCACGGCCATTCTCACCTGGCTTTTTTCAAGCTATGCTATAGCCCCGGAATATATTTATCAATGCGGCAATTGCGGTTATGAATGTGATACTTTACCGGATACGGAAGAAAATGACTCAAACTGAAACCGCAATTGCTTTTGCATTTACAAATTCCAATATACCCTCTCTCCCCAGTTCTCTTCCATAACCTGATCGCTTACTACCTCCAAAGGGCAACCTTGGATCGCTTTTCACCAAAGAATTGATGAGCACAGCGCCACATTCAAGCTTCCGGGCAAGGGCAACTGCCTTTTCCAGGTCTTTTGTCCAGATGCTGCCGCCCAATCCGTATCGGGAAGCATTGGCCAATGCAATGGCTTCTGCCTCATCTTTGGCTGTAATGATTGCGGCCATAGGTCCAAATGTTTCCTGTTCAAATGCAGGCATTCCTTTTTGAACATTCAGCAGTAACGAGGGCGAATAATTACAACCATCCACTTCGCCGCCGTAAGCAAGCGTTGCTCCCTGCTGAATGGATTGCTGCATCTGTGCAGCAAGATTTTGTGCAAGGTCCAATCTTGCCATCGGTCCGGTGGTTACGGATTCATTAAAAGGATCGCCCTGTTTTAAATTTTTCAGCAGGCTTGTAAATTCACTCACAAAATCATTCATTGCATTTTGCACTACAATAAATCTTTTGGCAGCAATGCAGGACTGCCCTGCATTTTGCATCCTTGACTGCAAAGCCACTGCAGCAGCTTTTTTTATATCCGCGTCGGCCAGCACTATCAGTGCATCGGAGCCACCCAGTTCCATCACGGAAGTTTTGATATTCTTTCCTGCCAGTGAAGCCACAGCGCTGCCAGCCTTATCGCTGCCGGTAAGGCTCACGCCCTGTACAACAGGAGTTGCAAGCAGCTTTTCCACTACCGGTGTATCCGCAATCAGCGATTGAAAAACCCCGGCAGGGGCGCCGGCTTCCGAAAAAATGGATTCAATTTTTTGCGAACACCCGCAAACGTTAGGTGCATGTTTTAACAGCGTAACATTACCTGCCATCAGCGCCGGCGCAGCATAACGAAATACCTGCCAGAAAGGAAAATTCCACGGCATGATGCCCAGCACAGCGCCAATGGGCCCGTAAGCAACAAAGCTGGTATCATACCCCGCTTCATGCGGCACATCTTTTAAAAACACTTCAGCATGCTGTGCATAGTATTCGCATACATACGCACATTTTTCTATTTCCGCTTTTGATTCTGCAATCACTTTTCCCATTTCACGGGTGATAAGTGCTGCTAATTCTTCCTTATTCCTTCTTAAAATGACAGCGGTATTATTAAATACTGCTGCCCTTTGCTGAAAACCAAAGTTTTTCCAAACAGCAAAAGCTTTTGCTGCATTTGAAATACATTGCTCAACAGCACTATTATCCATTAAGGCATATTCTGCAATTACTTCCTGTGTGTATGGGTATATTGATTTGAAAACCATAAAATTTATTTTTTAATTATTGGGAACAAGACTATTTGTTTTTAATTTCATTGTATAAAATTAAACTCCTTAAACGGTTTATTACATGGAGGAAATAAAAAGTTTTGATTCATTTTATGAATTAAAAATCAGTCCTTACCTTGATTCATTGCAAAAACAAAATAAGCAAGCCGCGAGCCATTAACAAATGGCAACGGCTATACTACCCAATATTGAGTATTGGTTTTTGGCCCCTTAGTTTTTACCTTCATGCAAAAAAGAACAATGCGCATCTTCCTGTTGTACCTGCCTTTCCTTTTTTTATCCTACGCCCACGCACAAACCGGTATTCCTGTCCCTCAAATGACACAAAGCGACAACCTGGTACAGGGCTTTTTGAATACTTACGGCATACCGGGCGCTACTGTTGCCATTGCAAAGGATGGGAAAATTGTATATATGAGGGCCTTTGGCCATGCCGATGTTAACGGGGCGGTACTTACCCAGCCGTATAACCTGTTTCGCATAGCAAGCCTTTCAAAGCAAATTACTTCTGTAGCCATTATGAAAATGATGTGCCCAATTGGGGTGGGATTTCCCGAGACAAGGCGGGATACCGTGGGATGA
>JBEHYP010000141.1:0-8730 GCA_048498115.1 Bacteroidota bacterium
GCAACACCGAAGGGGATGAGTTGCATCTCGTGAGATATCCATGGCCAGCTCCAGCCCCGCTACCGTGTTGGTATGATAAGGCCCTACCTGCAGGTAAGGCAGATCTTTTACTTCCACCGGCCATGCATCATTGCCAAACACTACAATGTCCAAGGTATCTTTAGGGTATTTTGTTTGTATCAGTTCGCTCAAGGCCATGGCCACTTTTTTGGCAGGCGTTATCCTGTCTTCTCCATACAATATCATGCTGTGGCTGATGTCGATCATCAGCACGGTGGATGTTTGTGCCTTAAAATCTGTTTCCCTTATTTCCAGGTCGTCCTCGTGCAGGCTGAAGCTTTCGGCACCATGATTAATTTGTGCATTGCGTATGGAGCTGGTAAAATCTATTTGCTCCAGTGTGTCGCCAAACTGGAAGGGCCTTGTTTCAGGATTTATCTCGTCACCGCCGCCCGGTTTAAAAGTATGATGGTTGCCCTGTTTTGATTTTTTGATCTTGCCAAAAATTTCTTCCAAACTTTTTTTGCGGATGCCCTGTTCGGTTTTGGGAGTAATTTTTATTTCCCCCCTTTCTTTATTTTCATCAATATATCCTTTCTCTTTCAGGTCTTCAAAAAAATCACCCATGCCATATTCATCATCAGTAAGCTGGTATTGCTTGTCCAGCTCATTCATCCATTGCATGGTTTCATTTACATCGCCGCTGGTATAGGTAAGCAGCTGCATGAACAGGTCAAGCAATTGCTCAAATTTGCTTTTAGCGTTTTGGTCAATGTCATATTTGGAAAAATGATAACCTCTCATTGTTTTACTGCTTATGCAATTTACAAAACATTTGAGTGCATAAATAAGTTCATATATAGCTAAACAAAAATCCTTCGTAATGCGAAGGATTTTTTTCTCCAAAGGAGAAAACAGCGAAATTAATTTTTAATCAGCTTCTTTGAAAAGCTTTGACCATTAGCAGAAATCATATTCATAATATACAAACCCTTACTATAACCACTTACATCTATTTGACACTTGTTCCCGTTTTCAAAGTTTTTCTCCAACATTTTTTTGCCGTCGATTGTAAGAACGATCACCTTTTTAAAGATATTTTTGTTCATTACAATATCTACTACATTACTTGCCGGATTAGGGTAAAATGCAATGCCAGCTGGTGAATTTAATGGTTCAGGGTGAATTACAGTTTGCGTAACAGGTCTGTAAACAAAGGTTCCAGGACAATCTTTTGGATAAGCTGTAAATTGCGATTGAAAAGCTGCTTCAAACCCTTCGTTTAATTCTATAAAATTCCCTGCCGTATACACCACTCCATCATTAAGATTATTATTGCCCGCATTTATTTTATTCGTTGCTTTTATCCAATCAGTTGTTTCCCTATGTTTAATGGCAACTGGAGAATTATTATCTAAGTCGTCTCCGGTAGATGCTAATGTTAAATTCTGTACACAACAATCGTTAGCATCAAGAATATCTATCTCAATTTGAAATGGACATGTAAGTATCTGGCCGGGTGCAGGTGTAAAAGTATAATAAGAATCTCCTACCTCGGCTGTATTAATTGTTTCAGGAAACCACCCACCAGAAACCCCGTTGACAGTAGGAGGAAGCTGGACAGGGATGGAATTTACGCAGAAGGGACCTAGTTGCGGCAAAGGGAAAGCCAGTACTTGCATTGAGTACCCGAGATCGGCTGTGGTTAAATTACTGGAGGCGCCCTGAAAATTTATCGTCAAATCTGCGATTGCGCAGCCACTGGACCAACTAGCATATTCTGCATAATTTCCGACATTCTCATGATCCGCAACTACACCTGCTGTAGTTGGAGCACATAATACACCACTGCCTATTGGTTGAAATCCCCCAAATAACCCAAAATTGAAGCTGTCATCCCACCTAACCCCTCCAAGGGGTGTTTGCCTGTCAATATCTGACACATTGAACCTTGTTATAATTACTGCTGTTGAAAAATTAATTCTCAGGCTTTTTGCTTGCCCTCCTTGACCATTGGCACTTGAAAAAAAAGTCATATCACCATCATTAACATCCAGATTCCAATTAATTCCCCGAGCAGGTGAAGATAGCAATACAGTTTGATCATTATTATCAAGAGAAAAATTTACTACAGTAACAGTTCCTCCCGTGAAGGAACCTTGCAAAACATTATCGGATGCAAAATCCCGCCAAGTTATATATTCCTGAGAAACCACACTTAAAGAACTCATTAGTATGTATATGAAAAAAAAGAGACTTTTTATTCGGTAATGATATAATATTTTCATTATTAGGCATTTTTGATATTGGCAATTTATTTATGTCTTTCCAACAAAATTTTCACTTGCGCTTTCAATGTTTCAATTTCTTCGTTTTGCTTTTCCATCCTGTTGTGCTGATCAATAATGTACAGCGTGAGTTCTTCTATCTTTGCCATTTGCCTGGCTTGCATTGCTCCTAGATCCAACCCTTCCTTAACCAATTCATCCACAGCATTTATTCCAGGCAAATGTTTTTTAGTTTTCACAAAAGATGCTAATTCTTTTATTGGCATCAATGCATAATTGTCTGCAAATACATAGTCTGCCCAGTTTGATGTAGTTCTTACTGCAACTTTTATCTTTTCGGTAAGTATGCCACCCTCCACATATAAGCGGTAATTATTACCAGGAACACTTGTTGGATAAGATGGAGTGGCACCAATATATATCCTTCCGGTTGATCCATTAAAATCTGTACCGGTCTTAAACCATAAATTTTGATCTGTCATTGTTACTGTCCGGCTGGCTGTTAAAGTGCCATCGCTATTATAAATATTTAAATTGGAGTTTGAAGGAAGTGTTATTGCCGGGCTTGGGACCCCATTAACTTTAGTTACGATTGTATTACCAGCAATTACATTTTCTACACTGTTTACTGCAAGAGCAGTACGTACTATCCCACCAACTTCGCTGGTTATGGTATTTACAGGGTTTGTAAAGGTATGTGTAGGTGACCCTACGCCTGCTGGTAAGGACGCCTGGCTAACTATTCCTTCAGCATCTACAAATAAGTATTTTCCTGATCCAACAGGATTTGTAACAGGGGCTGTACCGGAATAAGTGGGTACAAAATCCAATTGAAGGCTGGGCCTGACTGAGTTTCCGGCTACATGCAGTCTTGGCCATAAGCCCGAAATGGCTGTTGCAGTGGGTACAACACCAATTCCTATGTAGCCGCTCCCAATTCCTGCATTGCCCATATTAACGCCATTAATACAACTTTGGATACTCAACTGATAACTCCCGTTGGACAAATATGCGCCTGCCCCGAGAGCTACATTATAATTCCCGGTGGTAAAAACGCCGCCTGCGGGCTGATACACACCAGCATTTTTCCCGATAGCTACATTACCAATACCCGTTTGCAGTCCGCTCATTGCAGTAACGCCAACTGCAGTATTTTCTGATGATAGCGCCGGATCAGTATTGTTCAATCCGGATAATGCACTCCACCCAATTGCTACATTATTTGCCCCGACCGTATTAGCAGATAAACTCGACATTCCTACAGCAGTATTTCGGATACCCGTAGTGTTAGCACTCATTGAACCGCTTCCAACTGCAGTATTAAAACAACCAGAATTACCTCCATCACCATTATTATTTCTCAGGCTCAAATAACCCACACCTACGTTATGCGTCCCTGTATTAGTAGTTACATTTAAAACTCCAGTTCCTATTCCAACACATTCGCCGCCCGAGCCAGCAAGAGGAGGCAATATAATTGCACTATTTAAATTACCAATAGCAACATTATCAGCAATGTTATTTGTTCCTCTTCCGATATAAAGCCCATTCGCTAGTGTACCGTGCACATAAATAGGTTTTGCATTTACATTCTCATCTCCGGGCGATGACGGTGACCATTGTGCAAATGAATGAAACGCTGAAAAAATCAAAAAGAGAGTTAGCAACTTTTTTTTCATAAGAATGTTTTTCTTTTTCATAAAATAAATTTTTTAACTATTGCAATAAAAACATAACTTCAAAAATTACTAAAGGGCGGGAGTCATTAGAAATTTAAGATAAAAGGGTTATATCAATTCAATGAAATTAACCGTCAACCTCCTATAATAAATAACGGTATCTGTATCTGCATTAAAAAATAAATGTAATATAATATATTTTTTTAATTATAACTGTCTAACTAAAGTTCTTTTTTTAAACAAAAAATCCTTCCTGTTCGGAAGGATTTTTAAAAGTTATTACAGCTATTTATTTTAGTTACCTGTTTTGGGCGCAGCGGGATTATTATTAATTGCAGGCTGCACTTCTGCCGCCCTCACCGCTTTATATTGCTGCTCCAGCGACTGCAGCCCTTTCAGGAACTGGTAGCCCCTTTCAGCATCTTCATATACAAAACGCAGCTTATCAGTAAGGTTCGAAATGAAATTATCCCTTTCCTGCTGGTAACGTATCTGTATGCTCTGTTCCATTCCTTTCTTCAGCTCTTCTGCAGACATATCACCAAGGTTAGCATAATAGCTCATTTGCTCTTCAAGATCTTTTTTCACCTGCCCGCTTACCTTTTGTGCCAGGGTAGTATCGCCGGCTTTGTAGCAGGCTTCTAAAAACTGCAGTGAAATATAATCATGCTGCTGAAAGCGTGATACCATACCATAACCAAAATTTTCTTCCAACATGCCTTTATCACATTTTTCCAGCAGCTTTGTTGCTTCTTCTTTTTTACCATGGTCGGCAAGGTTGGCAGCGGCGCTGGCATAAGCCAGGCGGATACTGTTCAGGTGCCTCCGGTTTTCTTCATCAAAATACACACCCGGCTTATCTGCATTGCCAAATGCAAATTTGTTCATCATTTTATCTGCTACCCATGGCTTATTAACATCGCCTCCGTCCACCGGCACCAGCCGATAGGCCATACCGTCCTGGCGCAGGTACCTGTCAAAACCCAATCCTACCCTCTCGGATGTAAAATAAATGGGGCGTTTCCATTTGTTGGCTGCAATGATGTTCAGGATAGCAGCATCATTTTTCTGGATTACATTTTTAGGTATTTCAAAACGCAGTTCGTTCACCACACTGTCGTCTGCATTCACCGTGCCGTTGCTTCTTACCAGGTTTACATCTACCGGCACTGTTACCTTTTTGGTAGGATAAGTATTGATCACAACACCATCGCCTACCTGCCTTGTTTTGAGCGGGTCATCACTGCCTGCCCAGTTTCGCATCAGGCTGTCAAGATCCATAAACTGGTTTTGGTCAAAAGCAGGGTTCTGAACAAAATATACCCCGTCCCTTTTGGCGCCTTCAATTTGTTCTGCCGTCCATATCGGGTCAATAGGATCACTTTGATTTACCTTATAGCGCAACTGGTTAATGTACCAGTCAATTCCCAGCAAGCTTGAATTGATAACCCTCACATCGCGGCGCACCCCTTCCACTTCCTGTGCATACCACAAGGGATAAGTATCATTGTCGCCGAATGAAACCAATACAGCATTGGGGGCACAGCTTTCAAGATAATCAGTGGCAAGATCCCTGGCCAGTGTTTTCCTGCTCCTGTCATGGTCATCCCATTCCTGGTTGGCCATCAGCACAGGCACGGCCAATATGCAAATACCTGCAGCCACGTAATTTGCCACAGCGGAAGAAGCAAATTTTTCTACCAGCTCTTTTATAAATAATACACCCAGGCCAATCCAGATGGCAAATGCATAAAAGGAGCCCACAAATGCATAATCCCTTTCCCTCGGCATATTGCCCGGCATATTTAAATAAATAACAATGGCAAGGCCGGTAAAGAAAAACAGCAGGCCGGTTACCAGCAGGTCTCTTTTATTTTTCCTGTATTGGTAAACAAATCCAAGCAGGCCGAGTATAAAAGGAAGAGCATATAATTTGTTATTGGCCTTATTGTGCTTTATACTGTCAGGCACAGCGTTCTGGTCGCCTAATCTTAGCTTATCCCAAAAGCCAATACCGCTTTTCCAGTTGCCATCCCTTACATTGCCGATTGTCACACCCTGTATATCATTTTGCTTGCCTACAAAATTCCACATAAAATAACGCAGGTACATCCAGCCTACCTGGTAATTGGTAAAAAAGCGGATGTTGTCACCCATGGTAGGCTTATCGCTCCAGTTGCCGGTCTTGGGGTCTTTGGTAATATTGGCAAAGCTTGCATAATAATCGGCATGGCCCTGCTCATTGCCCGCATCCCACATACGGGGGAAAAGGTGCTCGTCTTCCTGCCTGTATGTTACGGTTTGCTTGCGCCCTTTTTTCTCGTAACCATTTTTGGTTTTGATATATGTGTCTTCATTGGTATAGTCAGGCTGGTACTCATCGCCTTCCACATTGCCGGCAGTAAAGTCCGCACCAAACATAATTGGCGTGTCGCCATATTGTTCCCTGCTTAAATAACCTACCAGGCTCACCGGGTTATCTACATTGTACATATCCACCGCAGGGTCTGCATTGGAACGCATTAAGGTGGTGATGTAGGACGAATAACCCAGGAGCATGAATGCGGTACACCACAAAGCCAGTTTTAAAAAATTCCAGTTGTTTTTATTGGCTATTCTCAAACCAAAATAAATTACAGCCGCCAGCAGCACAAAGAAGAATGCAAAGCCGGAGAAGAAAGGAAGTCCAAAACTGTTTACAAATAAAATGTCAAATGCGCCGGCCCCTTTAATGGAATACTGTATTACAAATTTTTGCACTATACCTGTAACGGCACAACCTATTACAAAGGCAATGAAAGTGCCCGCAGGCGTTACCTTGTAGCGCTTGAAATAATATACCATCACTGCTGCCGGGATGGTAAGCAGGTTCAGCAAATGCACACCTATGGAAAGGCCCATCAGGTAAAAGATCAATATCAGCCATTTATCTGCACTGGTAAAATGCCTGTTGATGCCTTTCTTCTGTTCTTCGGTAACAGCATCTTCCCATTTTAAAATAGCCCAGAACACTATGGCAGTAAAAAAAGAGGATAGTGCATACACTTCGCCTTCCACAGCGCTGTACCAGAATGAATCGGAAAAACAATAGGCAAAGGCGCCTACCACACCGGCAGCCATTGCAGCAAAAACCTGGTTGTTGGTAAGTTCAGCATCATTTTTTTGCAGCAGTTTTTTTGCAAAGTGTGTAATGCTCCAGAATAAAAACAAAATACTGAAGCCGCTGGCAAGGGCACTCATCAGGTTAATGCCGGTAGCAGCATGGTGTGCATCAAACGGCGCCATAAACAGGCGGCCGATCAGCACAAATAAGGGCGCCCCGGGCGGATGGGGAATCTGTAATTTATAGGCACTGGAAGCAAATTCGCCGCAATCCCAAAGACTGCCGGTGGCTTCCATCGTCATAATGTACACGGCACAGGCAACAATACATACTATCCAGCCTGTGATGTTATTGATCCGCTTATAATTCATAATGTGAGAGGTTAATGGGAAGCAAATATAAACAGTTTGCCCTGTTGAAATTGTTAGTACCGGGTTATTTATTGCCTAAAACTTTCATTAGCAAAGAAATTATATACTAAGCGGCACGTTAATGCGTTTTATGTTGTTGGGGATAACCATGTTTCCCCCAACATTTACCCAATATCCATAATGCCATGCAAGCAAAAAAAACTAACCCCAGATCTAAAAACCGGCATTGCCTGTGGCTTTTTATTGCGATGTCCCTGTGCCTGTTTCACCAGCATACGGCAGCGCAAACGAGTTCCTGCTCCACGGCAACCCTTATACCCGTAACGAGCGGGAACAGTTGTTTTCTCCCAACCACTTTTAACCTGAGCACGACCGGTTCCCTTGGTACAGGCCCTGCCTATACAGGATGTACAACCAATGCTTCGTCCAGGAACCAGTGGGGAAAGTTTGTAGCCGCTTCCAGCACAGCCAAAATAACTTATACCAGCACCCAGATAAACAGGGACCCGATGATTTACGTATATAGCGGTAGCTGCTCCGCGCTGACGCAAATAGCCTGTGCCGATGCCACAGGCAATGGAGGCTCAGAAACTATAACATTGACAACACTTACTGCCGGCAATACCTATTACGTGAGAATAGTAGCCTATAACCGTACTTCGGGCGGCATGACGGGTAATATTTGCATTGTATCGCCCAATTCAATCAGCACCAACTTTACAGGCGGGCCATATTGCGGGGGTGCTGCTGTGAGCATTCCCTTTACCAGCAATGGCAGTTTTTCTTTTCTGAACACTTATACAGCAGAGTTATCAGATACCAGCGGATCGTTTGCAAATCCTGTATCAATAGGCACGTTGTTATTAAGCAATGCCAATTCCGGTACTATTAGTGCCACCCTGCCCGCTTCTGCAGTTGCGGGCACCGGCTACCGGGTAAGGGTAACCAGCAGCAGTCCCGCTGTTACAGGCGCCGATAACGGAACAGATATTACCATTAACGGGCAGCCGCAGGGTGTTTTTGCAGGCAATACCATTTGCAGCGGGGGCACGGGGCAGCTCAGCTTTACAGCATCAGACGGCGTGGGGCCATTTACTGTTGTATATAATGACGGGCTTTCAACCCAAACAGCAACCGGTGTAACGTCAGGCACTCCATTTTTACCTGCTGCACCACCCACCCTTCTTAATCTTTATACATTAGTAAGCGTTACGGATAATATCGGGTGTACCAGGGATGCAGGGTTTACCAGCGGTGGTACCGCCAGCATCAATATTGGCTCTGTTACC
>JBEHYP010000142.1:0-8518 GCA_048498115.1 Bacteroidota bacterium
CCGGAAGACTATGGTACAGTGATACAAAAAGACTCCACTATCAACGGCAACAGCATCCGCGGTATATCCAGCATCAATAACATTGCCCTGCTGAGCCTTGAAGGCAGCGGCATGGTGGGCATACCCGGCTTTTCAAAAAGATTATTCGAGGCATTGGCTGCAAAACAGGTGAATGTGATATTAATCACGCAGGGTTCATCCGAACATTCTATTTGCGTGGGCATTGATGAAGTAGCTGCTGCTGTTGCCAAAAAAGCAATTGATGAAGCATTTGCCTATGAAATAGAAACCAAAAAAGTAGACCCGATTGCAGTGGAAAAAGAATTGTCGGTATTGGCATTAGTGGGTGATAATATGAAAAGCCATACCGGCATCAGTGGTAAAATGTTTGGCACGCTTGGCCGGAATGGTGTAAACATAAGGGCGATTGCACAAGGCTCTTCTGAAAGAAACATCACAGCAGTTATTGCCGTGCATGATGTAAAAAAAGCGATCAATGTGCTGCATGAAGAATTTTTTGAAACGGTGTACAAAGAAATAAACCTCTTCGTGGCAGGCGTGGGCAATGTGGGCGGCAAACTAATGGAGCAAATAAAAAAACAGCAGCAATACCTGCTGAAAAACATGCGGCTGAAATTAAACGTGGCTGGTATTGCCAACAGTAAAAAAATGTTATTTGCTGATCAGGGGATCGATTTGAGCAAATGGAATGAAGAAATGAAGGAAGCACCTGTAATGAATATGGATGCATTTATTGAAACAGTGCGCTCAAAAAACCTGCGTAATACTGTATTTGCAGACGTAACTGCCAATGATGCCGTGGCAAACATATATGACAGGCTGCTTGAGAAAAGCATTTCGGTAGTGGCCTGCAATAAAATTGCCTGCTCATCTTCATATAACTATTATAAAAGGCTGAAGCACCTTGCCGAAGAATTTAATGCAAGATTTTTATTTGAAACCAATGTGGGCGCCAGCCTGCCTATTATTTCCACGCTGAACGACCTGCTGCACAGCGGCGATAACATAAAAAGAATAGAAGCGGTGCTGAGCGGCACGCTTAACTTTGTTTTCAACAACTACAATGGTAAAAAAACATTTGCCTCTGTAGTAAAGCAGGCGCAGGAAGAAGGCTATACAGAACCTGACCCGCGGCTTGACCTGAGCGGAAAAGATGTGATGCGTAAAATAATGATACTGGCAAGGGAAGCCGGCGCCCAAATTGAAATGGAAGACATCGCCAACAACAGCTTTATGCCCGGAGAATGCATGCAGGGCACTGTGGACGATTTTTACAGGTCAATGGAAAAACACGAAGCACACTTTAAAAAGCTGTATGATGAGGCAGCCGCTTCAGGAAATAAATTAAAATTTGTGGCAGGCTATACGGCATCCGGCGAGGGCACCGGCAAAGCTGCAGTTGGTTTACAGCATATCAATCCGCAGCATGATTTTTACCATTTGTACGGCAAGGATAACATTGTGTTGTTCTATACAGACCGTTATCCTGAACAACCGCTGGTGGTGAAAGGGGCAGGAGCCGGCGCTGATGTAACAGCATCTGGTGTATTTGCAGATATTATCCGGGCATCAAGGGTGTAACAGGTTTTAAAATTTACAAAAAATGACTTTACATAACAATTTAAGAAGTGTAAAAATTCAGGCACCTGGCACAGTGGCAAACCTTGTGTGCGGCTTTGACATATTAGGATTGTGCCTGGATGAGCCTAACGATTTGATGGAAGTAAAGCTGCTGGATGAAAAAAAAATTATCATCCAGAGCGCCGATGGTTATCCATTGCCGGCCGACCCTGCGCAAAACACTGCAGGCGCCCCTTTGATAGAAATGATAAACGAACTGGACGGCAACGTTGGCTTTGATATAACCATTCATAAAAAAATAAAACCGGGCAGCGGTATCGGTTCCAGTGCAGCGAGCGCAGCCGGTGCAGTTGTTGCTGCCAATCATTTGCTGGGAAACATTTATAGTAAGGAAGACTTGGTGCGCTTTGCCATGTTTGGAGAAAAAGTTGCCACCGGCGTTAAGCATGCTGATAACATTGCGCCCTGCATTTATGGCGGCGTCACATTGATAAGGAGCATTTTTCCTTTGGACATTATATCAATACCTGCACCTTCTCTTTTCGTTACCGTAGTTCACCCGCAAATTGAAGTAAAGACAAAAGATGCAAGACAGATATTGCGAAAAGAAGTATTGCTGAAAGATGCCATCAGGCAATGGGGCAACATAGCCGGGCTGGTAGCTGGTTTTATGGGCAATGATACAGGGCTTATCGGGCGCTCGCTGGAAGATGTAATTATAGAACCGGTAAGAAGTATTTTAATTCCCGGGTTTGACGAAGTAAAGCAACGATGTAAAACAGTTGGCGCCCTGGGTGGCGGTATCTCCGGTTCCGGCCCTTCTTTATTTATGCTGAGCAAAGAGGAAGCTACAGCCAATGCAGTGCAAAAAGAAATGAATGCAGTATACGAGCAAATTGGCCTGGAATATCATTCCTATGTAACTACTATTAATATGGAAGGGGTGAAGGTGATCAGTGATCAGTGATCGGTGGTCGGTGGTCGGTGGTCGGTGGTCAGTGGTCAGTGGTCAAATCAATTAGTGCAATTCGTGAAATTAATTTAATTAGTGTAACCAAAAATGAAATATTACAGTACCAATCATAATGCTCCGTTTGTAAACTTTAAACAAGCAACCATTAAAGGGCAGGCGCCTGATAAAGGTTTATACTTTCCTGAAAAAATACCTGTATTACCCGGCGGTTTTATAAAAAACATAGGAAATTTATCTAAAGAAGAAATTGCATACACTGTGATTGCGCCTTACGTTGGCGATACCATTCCCGAAAACGAGCTGCAGAAAATTGTAAACGAAACGGTGAACTTTGATATCCCCCTCGTAAAAATAAATGATGCTGTTTCTTCCCTGGAATTATATCATGGCCCCACGCTGGCGTTTAAAGATACCGGCGCTAGGTTTATGAGCCGCTGCCTCGGTTACTTTGTAAAAGACGAAGATCAGAAAGTAACAGTATTGGTAGCTACTTCCGGCGATACCGGCGGCGCTGTTGCCAATGGATTTTATGATGTGGAAGGCGTGGATGTGGTAATACTATATCCTTCGGGCAAAGTAAGCTCCGTACAGGAAAAACAATTAACTACGCTGGGTAAAAACATTCATGCGCTGGAAATAAACGGCACTTTTGATGATTGCCAGCAAATGGCGAAGCAGGCTTTTGCCGATGAAGAGCTGAACAAACAACTATTTCTTACATCTGCCAATTCGATCAATGTGGCAAGATGGCTGCCGCAGCAGTTCTACTATTTTTTTGCGTATAAGCAATGGAGTGATAAAGCCAACCCGCCGGTAATATCGGTGCCAAGCGGCAACTTTGGAAACATCTGCGCAGGCATATTGGCGCATGTTTCCGGCCTGCCGGTGCAGCACTTTATTGCTGCCTGTAATGCAAACGATGTGGTGACGTCTTACATGCGTACGCAGCAATACCAGCCTAAAAAAGCTATTGCCACTATTTCCAATGCAATGGATGTGGGCGACCCCAGCAACTTTGTACGCATCCTTGAAATATTTCAAAATGAATTTGTTGACCTGCAAAAAGTATTAAGCAGCTATAGCTTTACTGATGATGAAACAAGGGCTGCTATACAATCTGTTTATAAGCAATATAACTATCTCCTCGATCCGCACGGTGCTGTCGGGTTCCTTGCATTAAATGCTTACCTGGAAAAGCATCCAATGCAAAAAGGCATTGTGCTGGAAACAGCCCATCCTGTAAAATTTTACGATGTGGTAGAGCCCGTCATCAATGAAAAAGTGCCCGTGCCTGCTGCTGTGCAGCAACAGGTAAATGCCGAAAAGAAAAGCATAAAAATGAAAGCTGAAACTGCATTGCTGAAAGATTTTTTATACTCGATGGCATAACCGCTTGCTCAGTGTATTCTTTTTTGCCCGGAAAAATACTATAAATGCATTCGTAATTTTACGAAAACTACCGAGAACAAGTACCCGATTTTTGTTAAACAAACTGCTGTTTGCAATATTCATTCTCTTTCTTTGTTTATAATATAATTCACTGAAATTATTGGCGCAAGCTGTGCCTGGCAAAAGGAAAACAGAAGATTTTTTTTTAATTTGCTCGCTGAAACGAAAGATGATAAAGAAGAGAATTAAACTACTGCTGGCATAATTTTAGCTGAACTTTAAGAAATTCAATTGTCCGAAAAACCTGGAACCCTGTGAAATGAAACCGCAGCTCTCCCGCTACATTTCTTTCCATTGTTTTTAAGGTTTACCCAAGATACGAAGAGAACATCCGTACTATAAATTTTAAAAACTATGAAAACACTCACTGCCCGGGTTGGTACCCGTCATTAATTACGCCTTGCTGCGTTTCCCAAACAATGATCTCAAGTGTAAGTGTAAGCATTACCATTGGTATGCATCTCTGATGGTTTTTAAGATTAATTCGTACCGGATTCTTTTTGAGTGAAACTGAATTCTGTGAAAACCAAAATCCGTATTTATGAAAAAACTGTTGTTACTCCTATGCGTAGTTGTAATTGCAGGAAGTGCAGGCGCAACTAACTATTATGTATCAGCTTCAGGTAATGATGCCAGCAACGGCACATCGGCTGCTACCCCCTGGAAAACCATTGCAAAAGTAAACTCCTTCACCTTTGCTGCCAACGACAGCATCCTCTTCAAAAGAGGGGATACATTCTTTGGCTCTGTTATAGTGGGCAGGAACAACCTTAACTTTTCTGCCTATGGTACAGGTGCAAGGCCGCTGATAACAGGCTTTGTTACACTTTCTTCATGGACATCTGTAAGCACCGGTATATATTCGGCGCCGGTAAATGCCAAAAGCAGCCTTAATATGGTAACGCTGAACGGCAACCCGCAGCAGATAGGCAGGTATCCCAATGCAGGTGATGCCAACGGCGGATACTTAACTTTCGAATCGGCTTCCAGTACCTCTGTTACAGACAATGAAATGACATCTGCAATAAACTGGACAGGCGCAGAAATAGCCATAAGAAAAAACGAATGGGCAATTGAACGCTGCATCATCACCAATCACACCAATGGTACCTTCACGTACCGGATAGGGCGCAACGCCAATGCCGGTAATACGCCTACACTGTATGCTGCCAAGCTCAACTACGGATATTTTATACAGGACGATCCACGCACACTGGATCAGATTGGGGAATGGTACTTTGACACTACACAGAAAAAACTGCTGATGTACTTTGGCAGCAACACCCCTTCTAATTATAATGTGCAGGTGAGCGTGGTGGATACGCTGATGAACATGGCCGGCAGAACAAACATTTCAGTATCGGAAATGAACTTTGAAGGAGCAAACATGAGCGGTATTTTTTCCTACTACGGCGGATATATTACGATTAAGAACTGCAATTTTGTAAACATAGGATCAAGAGGCATACAAATTTTTGCCAGCAACGATGTGCTGATTGATGGCGTAAACGTAACAAATGCGTTATCAAACGGCATACAGAGCATTGCCCGTGTTAAAGACAATGCTACTGTAAGAAACTGCATAGTAAAAAATGTTGCTCCTTTCCCGGGCATGGCATCCTTCTTTGATGAATCTGATCACAAAGGGATATATGTAATTACCAATAACAACACCCTGATAGAATATAACCAGGTTGACAGCACGGGCTTATCCGGCATACAATTCCAGGGTAACAATGTGGTTGTGCAATACAATGTTGTTAATCATTTCTGTGCCACGCTGGATGATGTTGGTGGTATTTACACTTTTGTGGGAGGCACCGATGCCAGCCCCGCCGGGTACTATACCAACAGGGTGATAAGAAATAACATTGTAATGAATGGCATTGGAAATGAAATAGGCACCCCGAACAGCAGCAGCTATGTTGGCGGCATCTTTCTTGACGGCAGAACAATGAATGTATCAGTGCTCGACAACACTGTTTTTAATGTTGCAAAAAGAGGGCTTCACTCCAATAACCCTTCTAATGTAACCATCAGGGGAAACACCTTTTTTAACAATGCGATGGACATAAGCTTTATGCGCTGGGCATGGGGATCTATCAATAACCTGAACATTAAAAAGAACATTTCTTTCCCGTTTGATGTTTCACAAAAAAATATTTACTATACAAATGCAGGATTAAATACGCCTGTCACCACAGCGCTGGAAACTAATGTACAATCATTGGGAAGCATAGACAGTAATTATTACAACACCTTCAATGATGCCAGCATACAATGCGAAATTTACAACACGGAAGGGGGCGCCCTGCTGCCAACCTCACCTTATTCGCTAGGCGGCTGGAGGGATTTTTCAAACTATGATCTTAAATCAAAAAAACCAGCCAGGCAATACGAACCGTACACTCTGCTGAATACTATAGGCGCCAATCGTTTTACCAACTCAACTTTTAACAGCAATATCACCGGCGTAACACTATATGGCACGGCTACCACCGCTTCATACGACAACACCAGCAAAATTACCGGTACCGGGAGCTTGCGGATGGATTTTGTCGCACCACAGGCCAACAAATACAGCTTTATTCATGGCAGGATAGGCGCCGTAAGCAGCAGCAGCAAATACATCCTGCGGTTTAAAATGCTGGGAACAACGGCCAATGGTATAGTAAGGGCTTTCATACGCCTGTCTAACTCTCCTTACACTGATATGGTGCCCAGGCAGGTAAAAGCATTTGGTACCAGCATCATCACGCAGGAATTTTTATTTGATGGGCCGCCTGACCAGGCTGAAGCAAGCTTTGTAATTGAAATAGAACAAATGTCCGGTACCACTTACATTGACGACATTGAATTCTATGAAGTAAATGCCACTATCAACACTCCTGCAAGCCAGATACGTTTTGAATACAATGCTGCCAACACAGTAAAAACAGTAACGCTGGATGCAAAATACATGGGAGTGGACAGCACCATATACAATGGTACGCTCACGCTGCAGCCATTCAGCTCAAAAGTAATGGTGAAAATAGGGCCAATTGATAACATGCCAATGGTAAACGCAGGCAGCGATAAAATTATTTACATGCCTGTTGACAGTGTGCAGCTTGCCGGCAGCGCCAGCGGCGGTACCATCACCAGCTATGCATGGTCAAAAATTACAGGCCCGGCGCAATTTACTATTGTAAGCCCAGGCAGCGCCTCTACCACGATAAAAAATCTCGTGATTGGTACGTACAAATTTGAGCTGAAGGCAACAAACAATGCCGGCTTATTCAGCCGGGATACACTAAGTGTAATTGTGTCCAGCGTATTGCCTGTAAAGCTGGTTAGCTTCATTGCTGCCAAAAGCAATAGCCAGGCAGCACTTACATGGGTTACCACCGGTGAAATTAACAGCGATAGCTATATAATTGAAAGAAGCGCTGACGGCAGGAGCTTTAAAAACATCGGGCAGGTGCTGTCCAATAACAGGGAAGAGCAAAGCACTTACAACTTTACCGATACCAGGCCGCTTGATGGTATTAACTACTACAGGCTTAAAATGCTGGACAAAGACGGCGCATTCACCTACAGTAAAGTAGTAACTGCAACTTTCGAAGGCAGCAGCCAATCATTTGAGCTGGTGAAAGCAGCAATACACAATGCCTCTGTTAAACTTGCTGTCAGCAGCGGCAAACAGCAAACACTGAACATCATCGCTGCAGATGCTGCCGGCAGGGTGGTAATGAAGCGGCAGGTGCAATTAAATGCCGGAGACAATACAATAGAAAACCATATTCCTTCGGTGAGCACAGCCGTGTACTACATCAAGCTATTCACCGGCGAACACTCAATTGTAAAAGCAATACTAAGCGAATAATAACAGCCCGGCCCGTATATCAACTCAAAGTCCCCGCCACTGCGGGGACTTTGCTTTATTGCCTTTTCTTTAACTCACCTGCCAGCAGCGCAGAAAAAATCTTTGCGCCTTCATAATTCAGGTGTACTGTATCGTCAAACAGCTGCGGCCTTCTTAAAAAAAAGGTATCCTTTGAATGGTCTATCAGTTCCACCTTCTTTTCGGCTGCAATATCCTGTATCACTGCAAAAGAATGATCGGTGCCGATGGTATTCATATAATAGGGGGGATTCACCAGGTACAACCGGATACTTCTTTTCCTGCAATCATCAATAAATGAATACAGCATCTTCACCTTCATGCTGTCTAATGGGTACAATTCTCTTTCATCAATACTCTTTAAAGGCTCATGCAGGCTGTGTTCCAGCATTACATACCCTTTTATATCCTTATGTTGCTGCTTATTGGATTCAAGATTGGAAATAGCAATCTTAAACAGCATGGAATTATAAGGATAAATACGGGAAATGAACTTATACTTCTCAAAAGGGCTTCGCAGGTTCAGCACAGGCTGTATCTCGGGATGGTCCCTGTACAGGGGCAGGAGGGGAGACAGCCTTTCATAGCTGGTGGGCGACTGCTTTAAAGCG
>JBEHYP010000143.1:0-8267 GCA_048498115.1 Bacteroidota bacterium
AGATTGCCTTACAGCATAAACTGAGCGCTGCAGTGCTGCAGCAGCGGGCTAGGTGCTTCAGCATCACCGCTTCCGGTGAAGCATACCTGCGTGCAGCACTGCCTGATAATGGCACCAGGGAAAAAACAGACTAACTTACTTTCGCAGGTAAAACCCCGAAATAATAATTACTTATTTTCGTTTTCGTTCAAACTCCGTCAACATGTGCGGCATCGCAGGCTATATCTCTTTGAATAACCAAATTACCCGGCAGCAGTTGAAAAATGCTGCTGCTGCTTTGCAGCACCGCGGGCCGGATGCAGAAGGGTTTTATTTTTCAGAAGATAACCAACTGGGCTTTGCCCACCGCCGCCTTTCCATTCTTGATTTATCTGCCGCTGCCAACCAGCCAATGTTATCTGCCGATGGCAGGTATTGCATTGTGTTCAACGGGGAGATTTATAACTTCAATGAATTAAAGCAGCAGCTGAAAGACAAAGGCGCTTCGCTTAAAACCTCTTCTGATACCGAAGTGATCCTGGAATTATTTGCACAGCAGGGGCCTGCCTGTTTTGCCGCCTTCAATGGGATGTTTGCCTTTGCTGTTTACGACAGCCTTGAAAAAACAGTTACCCTTTGCCGTGACCATGCTGGCATAAAGCCTTTGTTTTATTATACCGATGGTTCTTGTTTGGTGTTTGCATCTGAACTGAAGGCTGTTAAAGCAGTAACAGGTGATCGCTTATCAGTGAACAACAGGGCCATTCCTTATTTTTTTCATCTTGGGTTTATACCGGAACCCCTTACAATTTATAATGACACTTATAAATTTCCTGCCGCCCATTATGCACAAATAAGCTTGAATACAAATGCTCTCACAGTTATACCCCGGTCATTTTGGAAATTGGAGGACCAAATCGCAGAAACAACTATGAGCGATGAAGCGGCTGCAAAAGAGCAACTAAATAATTTGTTGGTTGATGCTGTAAAAAAACAATTGATAAGCGATGTGCCGCTGGGTACTTTTTTAAGCGGAGGTGTTGACAGCAGCCTCGTTACAGCTATTGCGGCCGGCATTGCCGGCAGTAATAAAATAAAAACATTCAGCATTGCCATTGACGATGGAAAATACAATGAGTCAAAATTTGCAAAACAGGTAGCAGGGCATTTGCAAACAGACCATCATGAATTTACCGTAAAAGAAAAAGAGGTGATGGAACTGGTGGACAAATTAATGCCTGCGTACGATGAGCCTTTTGCGGATTCGTCTGCCTTTCCCACCATGATGGTGAGCAGGCTGGCACGTAAGCATGTAACGGTGGCACTGAGCGGTGATGGCGGCGATGAATTGTTTCATGGCTATGGCATGTACCGGTGGGCAAAGTGGTTAAATAATCCATTGGTTCCTTTTGCAAGACAACCTCTGTATGCTGTATCAAAACTACTTGGTAATAAATACCGGCGAGCCGGGAACTTGTTTGATTACGGCAGGAATATTATTACCCATATATTTTCACAGGAGCAATATTATTTTAAGGAAAATGAATTGTCATCGTTATTGATAAATACTGCTGCTGATTTTTCTTCCATTAATGAACAGCCATTAACGGCCAGGAAATTATCTGCATCTGAAAAGCAATCCTTATGGGATTTCAATTATTATTTAAAAGACGATCTGCTGGTAAAAGTTGACAGGGCCAGCATGCAGTACGGCCTGGAAAGCCGTGTGCCGCTGCTTGATTACCGGCTGGTGGAATTTGCTTACAACCTGCCGCCGGGGCTAAAAATAAAAAACGGCACTATGAAATATTTGCTAAGGGAAGTGTTATATGATTATGTGCCGAAAGCAATCTTTGACAGGCCCAAATGGGGTTTCTCCATTCCTCTTTCCAAATGGCTTAAAACCGATTTGAAATATTTATTGGATAAATACACAGCACCTGCTGTCATTGAAAAATACGGGATGGTGAATGTTGCTGCTGTAAAAAAATTAAAAGACGAATACCAGAACGGGAAAGATTATTTGTACAACCGGCTTTGGCTCATCATTGTGCTGCACTGGTGGCTTGAAGAAAACAGCAGGTGATAAGCAAATCAACAATAAGCGTTTGTGAAGATTGCTCCGAAAATATATTCTGTGTTTATCTGTGAAACTGTGACTAAAACATTCGTATCTATTAGTGTAATTGTTGGCTAAATGAAAAAGAAAATCCTTTTTATCTCTTACGATGGTATGACTGATCCCCTCGGCCAGAGCCAGGTAATCCCGTACTTACAGGGATTGAGCAGGGAAGGTTTTCAATTTTATTTATTGAGTTGTGAAAAACCAGGAGCGCTTGAAAAAAATAAAATAGCAGTAAAACAACTATTAAATGGATATGCAATAGAATGGCACCCCATTCCCTACACAAAGAAGCCGCCTGTTTTGTCTACAGTAAAAGATATTATCCGTCTCCGCAGGAAAGCAGGGCAAATTCATCAGGATCACGGTATTGATATGGTGCACACAAGACCGGGCATTCCTGCATTGGTTGGCTTGTGGATGAAGAGAAAATACGGCATAAAATTTTTACACGACATAAGGGAGTTTTACGCCGACAGCCGTGTGGAAGGGGGTATGTGGCACATCAAAAACCCTTTGTACAGGATCATTTTTAATTATTTTAAGCGAAAAGAAAAAGAAGAGTTAACAGCGAGCGATGGTATTGTTTGCCTTACCCATACGGCAGAAAAAATAATAAAAGCTTTACCGGAATACAAGGCAGCGGCACCGCTGAAAGTGATTCCCTGCAGTGTTGATTTGAATTTATTTAACCCTGCTGCCATAAGCAATGAGCAAAAACTGCAATTAAAAAAGAAGCTCGGCATTTCGGAAAATGATTTTATCGTCAGTTACCTTGGCTCCATTGGCGGCTGGTATATGACCAATGAAATGCTGCGTTTTTGCAAACTGCTTTCGGATAAAAAACCAGAAGCAAAATTTTTATTCATTTCCCCTCATTTGCATGATGTGATTGAGGCGGAAGCTGCCAAACATGGAATACCACCGGAAAAAATTATTGTGAAGCATGGCAAAAGAAATGAAGTGCCGGCATTGTTATCCTTAAGTCAATATTCTTTATTCTTCATCAAGCCGTGTTATTCAAAATTGTCTTCTTCTCCTACCAAGCATGGGGAGATAATGGCAATGGGCATTCCTGTAATTACAAATAGCGGCGTAGGTGATGTAAAAGAAATTGCTGATAAATACCAAAGCGGTTTTGTGATCAGTGAGTTTACCGATATCAGCTTTAGAGAAGTAATTGATACAGTGGCTGTGGCAAATAGATTTGATGCTGCAGCAATAAGAAAAGGAGCGGAAGAGTTTTATTCTTTGGAAAAAGCGGTTGCGGATTATTCTGAATTGTATAGCGGGATTATTGATGCAGAAGACAGGAACACTGATTGAGCAGATTATTGCTGATAAAGCGGATGAAATCTGTATCTGCCCTTCGCTTTATTTTAATACTTCCGCCAGTTTATTTTCCAAATCCTCTCCCCTCAAACTTGTTGCTAAAATTTTTCCCTGCGGATCAAGCAGCACATTATAGGGAATACCTTCAAAGCCATATAATTTTTGCGCAGCGCTTTCCCATTGTTTTAAATCACTGATGTGTTTCCAGTTGAGGCCATCCTTTTTGATCGCTTCTATCCAGGCATTCTTGTTTTTGTCAAGTGACACACCCAGCACCGTAAAATTTTTGTTGCTGTATTTATTAAACGCATGCACCACGTTGGGGTTTTCTGCACGGCAGGGGCCGCACCAGCTTGCCCAGAAATCCACCAGCACATATTTTCCTCTCAGGCTGCTGAGCGAAAACATATTTCCATCTGTGTCCGGCATGGTTATATCCGGCGCAGTATCGCCTACATCCGGGATCTTTGCCTGTAATTGCCGCTGGTTTTGCTGCTCCGTCATTTGATTGTACTGTGTTATTACAGAAGCTACATCGCTGTTTCCCGGAAAGCGCTTTGATAAATCGCTCATTGTTTTACTTAATTTTTCCGGGGCAATGCCATTGGTGTAGCCCAGCGCAAATAAAGTAACCACAGGATCGCTGCAGGTATCAATATAAGTAAGAATGTACTTTTCGTAAGCGGCGCTTTTATCGGCATGCTCTTTACGCAGGGCATTGTACAGGCTGTCGGTTGCCGCCGTTTTATTAAATTGCTTTATCTCGTTGCTTTTGTTATACAGCCAGGTAAGCTGTTCATCAGTATTGCTGATAAGATTTTTCAGTGACGCATTGGCCGGTGAATTAACCGTCACGGTTTTCATGGAAAGGTTATTAAGGTCCGCTTTGAGGGAAAGCTCATTTTTATCATTTATAAAAAGAAACTCCTCTTTGCTGCTTTCAAGCCGCAGCCTGAAAAGGCCTTCCTGCGGGGATAAGGCGCTCACTATAAACTTCCCGTTTTTTATTACAGCGGTGTCCAGCACTTCAGGATCCCTGGGGCCAAAGTACAGCTGCTCCAGGAAAATTTTCTGGTCCGGTAAATTTTTAATTTCGCCCGCAAGAGAAAATTTACCCTGCTCATTTTTGCTTTTGCAGCCCAATAAAAAAAACAGTGCGATGCCGGTACAAATAAAATATCTCATTATCGTTTTATTTATCATTACCCATGTTTATAATATCCCTGTCGAATAAATACAGGCCGCTCTTGTCATCGCCGATCAGTTCCAGCTTGTCATTGCATTCCCTTGCCAGCCTTTCTTCTTCCATCTGCTCCATTACATACCATTGTAAAAAATTGTGAGTGGCATAATCTTTTTCTTTTAATGCAATTTCCACCAGGTCGTTAATGCTGCTGCTCACCGCCAGTTCATGCTTTAATAATTCTTCAAAAGCGCTTTTAAGCGAAACAAAAGTAAGCACAGGTTGTGCAAGTGCAGGCACCATAGCAAAGCCGCCGCGTTCATTTACATAATGAATCAGCTTCAGCATGTGCATGCGCTCCTCATCGCTGTGCTTAAAAAAGAATTGTGTTACGCCTTTAAGCCCCGGCTGTATATCAGCCCAGCTTGCCATAGCAAGATAGGCCTGGGAGCTTTGTGCTTCCATCAGTATTTGACCGTTCAGCGCTTCCTGCATTGATTTTGACAGCATACGTTTAAAGTTTATCCAGTTAAAAATATTCAGGCATTCAATTTTTCTGCCAGCAATTTATTCACCAGCTGCATATCTGCCTTTCCATGGCTTATTTTTTTCACTTCCCCGGCAAACAAACCAATTAATCCCTTTTTGCCCTTTTTATATTCACTCACTTTATCGGGCATTTTTGCAATGGCTTCATCTACCCATGCTGTTACGGAGCTGTTGTCGCTTTCCTGCAACAGATTTAGTTCGGTTGCAATTTGCAAAGCATTTTTTCCGGGCTCCCGGATAAGGGCAGTAAAGATTTTTGTTGACGCAATGCTGAAGCTCACTTTTCCCTCCTCCACCAATTGCGACAGTTCTGCAATTTTTAATGGAGGCAAAGCAAATTGGCCAATTTCAATATTGCTTTCATTACAATAAGATTGAACAGGGCCCATCAGCCAGTTGGCTACCGCCTTGTAATTAGAAGTACACTTTATTGCCTGTTCGAAATAATCAACCATGGCTTTATCGCTGCAAATGAATTGCGCATCATGCAAAGGAAGGTTAAGCAGGCGCTGGTATTTTTTTTCCAGTTCTTCCGGTAATGCCGGCAGCGACCTTTTTATTTCGTTCAAATACTCACCGGTAATATTAAAAGGCGTAAGGTCAGGATCGGCAAAATAGCGGTAATCATCTGCCTCTTCTTTGCTGCGCAATGAAAATGTAGTGTTCTTATCAGCATCATAACTGCGGGTTTCCTGTATTATTTTTCCCCCTGCTTCAGTTATTGCAACCAGCCTTGCTGCTTCCACATCAATGGCACGCTTTACGTTACGGATGCTGTTGAGGTTTTTTACTTCAACTCTTGTGCCCAGCTTTTTTTCTCCTTTAAGGCGTACGGAAATATTGGCATCGCATCGCATGCTGCCTTCTTCCATATTGCCATCGCAGATATCCAGCCAGCGCACTAATTTTCTTAATGCAGTAAGATAGGCAAATGCTTCATCGCTGCTGTGTATATCCGGCTCGCTTACTATTTCAAGCAATGGTACGCCCGCCCTGTTAAGGTCAATGGCAGTAAAGTTTTCATCCACATCGTGCAGGCTTTTGCCGGCATCTTCCTCTATATGTATCCTGTTCAGCCGGATTTTTTTTTCTGCATGGCCAACGTTTATGGGCACCAGGCCATCTTTACAAATCGGGGTAGTGTGCTGGCTTATTTGGTAACCTTTTGGCAGGTCAGGGTAAAAATAGTTCTTACGGGCAAAGTAGTTTTGTTGTTCAATATTGCAGTTAAGAGCCAGCCCCAGGCGGATGGCATACGTTACGGCTTGCCGGTTCATTTTAGGTAAAGTGCCGGGATGTGCCAGGGTAATAGGGCTGATATGGGTATTGGGAGCAGCGCCAAAAGTTATGCTGTCGCCGCAAAACAATTTGCTTTTGGTTAAAAGCTGGGTATGTACTTCCAGCCCTATCACAAGCTCATATTGATCATTTATCATCCGGGTAAAGATAATATTTTGATGCAACCTATTAAAACAAGCCTGTTAATTGAAAATAATTGAATAAAGAAGAAATTATTAGTAAAATCTAATAATGTATTAATTATTTTTATTACCTTGCTCCCATACTCCTCTGAAAATAACCCTTCCAGTATCGCTTTTTTCCAATATCCCCTGATAGATTAATGATGATTGCACCCCCCGGGAGACAGGCTCGGTTTGTATAGAATTTGCGCTTTTTCACTATTATAAAAATATAAACACCACAGGGTAAAGTGGTAAAATAAATTATGTACCCCGGAGGGCGGCTGCCTCCATTGAAACCTACAACCGTAAAAATTATCTGTATGAAGAGATTTACTACTGCTTTGTTATTGTTTTTTGTTGCAAATAATATTTTAGCCCAAACCCAGACAGTTACCTCTTCCGGCCCCGGACTTTATACTTTCACAGTACCCTGCGGGGTTACTGCTATCACAGTAGAAGCATGGGGTGCCGGCGGTGCCGGCGGTGCGGCTGTTAACAGCAGGACTACGGGCGGTGGCGGTGCCGGCGGCGCTTATACCAAAGGTACTTTTGCCGTTGCAGGAGGCAGTTCTTATGTATTTAATGTAGGTACAGGCGGTGCCGCCGGAACAGGAAATGGCGGTGCCGGTGGTGACACATGGTTTAACAGTACTGCGGTGCTCAAAGCAATTGGTGGTCCCGGTGGCGCAGCAGGCACCACGGCCAGCCCTAATGGCGTACGGGCCACTGCTCCTGGCACAGGAAATATAAATACCGGTACCGCTCCTGCCAATTTTTATGGTGGCGATGGAGCCAATGGAGTACAGGGCGGCAATAGCGGTGGCGGCGGTGGTAGTGCCGGCAGCGCCGCTAACGGTAATGATGCCGTAGCCAATACTGGCGGAGCAGCTGTTGCTAATGGAGGAGCCGGAGCTAACGGGCGCACAAATACCAATACAGGATTGCCCGGCAGCACTCCCGGCGGTGGTGGCAGTGGTGCATACCGCGGCAATAGTGCCAGTGGTGGTACCAGGAACGGCGGCAACGGTGGCGATGGCCAGGTAAAAATAACTTTTACTATAGCCACTCCTTATTATTGCCCGTTTTTGGCTGATATGGTAGAGCCAATTACCAATTTTACATTCAGCACTATTAATAATACTACAAGTGCTGCTATTGGTGCACCAAGCGCCAGTATTTCCGCATACGAAATATCCTGTACACCAATACCCAGTGTAACACAGGGTGCCACGGTGCCCCTTTCTGTAAAAGGTAATACAAACGGAAGCTTTACGGATTACATTACTGTATTTGCAGACTGGAACCAGGATGGAGATTTTTCAGATGCCGGGGAAAGATATAATATAGGTACTATTACAAACTCAACAGGGGCAGATGCAATAACATTATCAGGCAGCATAACGGTGCCTGCTGCTGCTACGGTTGGTACCACCACTATCCGTGTTATAAAAAATTATAACCAATATATACCTGACGCCTGTACGTCCGTTAGCTATGGCCAAGCCGAAGATTATAAAGTAAATGTAATTGCCCCTGCGGCATGCTCAGGCACACCTGCCGCTGCTACAACCATTGCGGCCACACCTTCCAATGGTGCTCCGGCTACCTCTTTTGTATTATCTGCAAGCGGGCAAACTGC
>JBEHYP010000144.1:0-8168 GCA_048498115.1 Bacteroidota bacterium
TAGGCAGGCTGGCATCGCCACAATTGTACTACATTTTGTCCGGCAATGATTTTAGTTTAGACATCAACAACCCCGCTGCGCCAAAGATCTTTTGCCTGGGCAACGACCCCGTTAAATCTGAGGCATTAGCGCCAGTTGTTTCGCTTATCTGCGACCGGCTGAACAAGATTATAAACCAGAAGGGAAAAGCCAAATGCGGCACCGTTTATGATGAATTTGCGACCATCCGCGTGACCAGTGTGCAGACCATTGTGGCTACCGGCCGTTCCAATAACATTGTGCCGGTAATGGCCATACAGGATTACAGCCAGCTGAAGAAGATTTACTCCAAAGAAGAAGCGGAGGCCATCTTTAATATGACGGGCAATATTATCAGCGGCCAGGTAAGCGGCGAGACGGCACGTTTGCTGGCGGAGCGGTTCCCCAAGATTATGCAGGACAGGCAAAGCTTGTCCATTAATAGCGCGGATACGTCCATTAGTAAATCCAAACAGTTGGATGCATCCATCCAGGCAGCTACCATAGCGAGTTTGTCCAGCGGGGAATTTGTCGGGCTGGTCGCGGATAACCCGGACCAACCCATCCAATACAAAGCTTTCCACGCAAAAATCTTAAAGCCCGCAACAAAACATAAACCCGTGGAAGGTGGCCAATTACCACGGCCCGAAGATTTCCCCGTAAAGCAACAACACAGGCCGGTAATGCGCAACAATTATGCAGCGATACAGCAGTCTATCCAGGACATTGTTGAAACAATTATGGATGATATACTTTCAAATCCCGAAAAGGAACATTTGCTTGTCAAAAAATGATTATGGCAATTTGCCAACTGCCTCAATATATTTATGAAATTTCTGGTTCGGCCAGCATCTCCTGCAATTTGGTAAGTTCTTTTATCAGGCTGTCAAAATCTATTGCCTCCCCGTAGATCATTTCCTGCACCGTGTCCTCATAATCCCTCCTGTATAAATCAAGCGCCTCGCCAGGCGGGATGAATTTCAGCTTGCCTAATGCCAAGCCTTCATACGTAACATTTTTGATGGTCACATAATGGCTTCGGTGTTTTACCAGGGCGGTAAATAAGGCTTTATCTGCAATGGCGATTTCAATAAGGCCTGCTTTCGACAGGGCAACAATATCTGCAAGGTGCCGGGATTGCCTTTCTGCAACAGTAATATTAGCTGCATCACCGCTCTCGAATTTCTCGTGCAGCAGGAGCATCTTTTCAAGCAAGGTTTTATGAGGTGCAGCCGTAGGCACGTTAAATGGTTCTTCTGAATAGCTGGCGGCCCGTACGGTGCTGCCCACTGCAGATTGGATACGCCGGATTTCAAATGGTTCTTTAAGAGAGCGTACCCCAAACTCTATTTTTACTGTTTCATTGATATAAGGGATGTGTTCAAACAACGAAGGATAATAAACAAATAGTGTTTGAGGGTCTTTATCAGGTAATTCAGCTTTTACCTCTTCCGCCTCTATTCTGACCATGCCTTCCTCCACGCCCAATTCCGCTAACCTTTGGATAAGCGCTTGTTTTATATCATTGCTCGTAAATGCACAGCCTTTCTTTTTTAGCCTCTTCACATATGTTTTGCTGGGCTCGTCAATATAATGATAGCCTTCACCAAATGCTTCGGCAGCCAATGCAATGTCAATATCCTCTGAGAACCTTTCAATCAGCCCGTATCCTTTGCTAAGTGAGGTGCCGCCTTTAAAAATGAAATGCTGGGACATGGGCAATGAAAAGACGGCTTTGAGTACCAAGGTAACCCACCAGTCTTTTTCAATGGCATTGACAGTCATGCCTGTCTCTGCGGCAGCTTGCTCTATAAACAGGCGCCTTCTTTCTTCCGTGAGTTGCAAAAATTCAACCATGGCTTTCCAGTTGGTTTGCGAGTTGGTATAATATCCTTGCTACGCTGTGCGGCGCAAGCCGGGCATTTTTCCTGATGGTCTCCGGCTTAATACCAGCCAGGGCACTTAACAACCGCTTGTTAATTTGCGGAGAGCTGGCCTCGTCTTTTAGCTCAATCAGGGCCTGTATCACCAAAAATACAGTGTCATCTGTTACAGCCAGTTTTTTAGGCGTTGTTTTCTTAAACACGATAGTAGCCCGCCCCACCTGTATTTTGCGGGTATTCCCATCGGTCAAAAATACAGCCTTGGTAGGCACCTGTGTAGATAAGCCGAGTTTATTCAGCGCATAGCTGCCTGTTGGCCTGATACGGATATGCTCCTTTTCTGCGATATTCTTCGCAATTTCCTCCAGCGGCGGCCGGAGAAGCCCGAGTTCTGGATCGGTTTTGGGCTTCTGGTAAATGCCCTTGCCCAGCCTGGTAACCTGTTTATTCTTAGCCATTCGGGATAGCGCCATATGGACTGCTTCAGGGCTGCCGGCCTCCAGGAAGTCTCCGGGGAAAATGATTACCCCCGGGGACAACCTGTCAAGTTGCTGTTCCACTTGTGTCTGTACACTATTTGGGTGGTTCATTTGTTAGGTTTTTAGCAATTTTCCTAACAAAAATACAGATTTGTTAGGTTTTTAGCAATTTTCCTAACAAAAATTTCAAAAGCGAATTCACCACAACCACCACCATAAGGATAGTCAGCCAGGCATCTGGTGAAAAAGCTTTTCCTAAAGCAAAAAAGATTAAGGCAACTTGCTCACAGCTTCAATAGCGGAATCAAGTTTATAGCGCTGGTAAGTTTTTTGAACATACTTCGTCGAAGTGTGGCCCAGCATGCCGGCAACTGTTGCGGCATCCGTCCCCTTGTCCTGTAGCAAAACGGAAACAGAATGCCTTAAACAATGCTAGGTAATATGCTTGTCTATCCCGGCATCCTTTACCCAATTCCCTAAAACCTTGTTGGCGCCGTCTTGGGTGGGCAATTGAAAAACCAAACCCGTTTTTGGCTCTCCAATAATTTCCTTTGCGATGGCATGCAACGGTATTTCTAACGGAACCAATGTTTTCTTCTGTTTAGGCAGCACTAAAGTTTTCTCTTTAATGCACTCCCATGCTAACAGGCTTACGTCAACCCACCGCAGGCCTGTGTACAAACAGAACACTGCGGCTTTCTTTACCTCGTGGTTTGAGCAGTAGGTCTCCACAAGCTTTTTATATTCAGCTGCGGAAAGTATTTCCTTCTTACCCGAAGGGTGCGATTTGGCTTTAACATCTTCGGCAGGGTTTTCCCGGAAATAACCGGCTTTCTTGGCTGAACGAAGCACACGCCGGAACCGCATGAAATAATCCTGGGGCGTTTCTCCGTTTAGATTATCCAACAGGTAATTTCTAAACCGTTCACACAGGTTTTCAGTAATATCTGCCGCGGTGATAAAATCTTTATTTATAAATTTTCTAAAAGCCGACAAACTACAGGACAAACTCCTGTTGCCAGGCCTCTCATTTTGCCTCACGTACTCATCGTAATAGTCAAGGAAATTCTTCTTGATTTTATGTTGCGGTATATGCCCATTGGCTGCCGCCTGTAAGTCCAGTACTAATTGAGACTTTTTAGTTTGAATGATGGCCAGCGCTTCTTTATTGTGATTTTTCTGGATAATATCCTTGGGCTTGGCATAAGTGTAAATACCAGTTGCGTGCCGCTGTCCACTATCCTTGCCCCATTCAAGCGTATAGTATATTTTTGTCCTGTCCCTGTTCGGCCTCGGTGTCACTGAAATGTCCATATATCAATTGTTTAGCTTTCAAAAGTGTGTGCCAAACTGTGTGCCAATTGTGAGCCAAAAACAGGGGAAACAAGGGGTAGAAATGGGCAAAAATTGGAAGCCTAAAAATAATAAACCCCTGATAATCAATGAAAATCAGGGGTTTAAATTCTACATCCAGTGCCCAGAACAGGAATCGAACCTGCACTACCTTGCGATAACCAGATTTTGAGATTTTTAATAGACCTAATTCATCTTACTTGATTTGAATGAATTTTAACTAACTAATTAAATTTCAACAAGTTAAGAAAAATGATTTATTTTTGCTGTTTACATTTATATTGCAATTAGCTGGTGATTACTTGCAAATTCGCTTGCAAATTTTGAGGAGAAGGTATTTGTGAACACGAAAAAAATCAGTTATGTCTGCTACAGCAAATGTCATTCTCGACACAGAAAAAAACAGGTAAGTTTCCCATTAAATTAAGGGTCGTTTTTAAAAGCGCCCCAAAAGATTACCAAACAATTTATGAGCTTACAGAGGAAGAGTACGAAAAGCTATCTGCTCCGAGGGTAAGCAAGGAACTCCACGAGGTAAGAGAAAAATTAAAAGAAATTAAGGCTAATGCCGAAGCGTTCATTAAAGACATTGACCCATTCAGTTTTACAGAATTTGAAACCGGTTTTGTGTCAGGCCATGCCCTTTTCCGAAAACGTAACGTCAAAATTACTGTAGTTGGTAACGAACAGGCCCATTGGGATTTTGATTATACCCCTTATTTAAAAAGATTTCCGATTTTTCAGGAAGACCATTCCCGTCCCGGCTCTATCTCTATTGTATTTTTGAGTTATATTAAAAAGCTTTTACAGGAAGAAAGGATTGGAAGCGCGTTCAACTACCAGGATACCTATAATTCTATCAAAAAATTCAGGGGTAATGTGTTGTTCGCCGATATTACAGTTAGCTTTTTAGTACAATACGAGCAATGGATGAAAAAAAGGGGCCGGGCGAAAGCAACCGTCGGCATTAAGCTCCGCCCCTTACGCAGCATTTTTAATGAAGCCATTGAACTCGGTATTATCAAAAAAGATAAGTGTTATCCATTTGGCCGCTGCAAGTATTCGATACCAACAGGTAGAAATAATAAGAGGGCATTGCTGATTGACCAAATCAAACAAATTTACTACGCCGAGCTGGATTGCCCCGATGAACGAAAGGCGCGTGATTTTTGGCTATTTATGTACTTTGGAAATGGAATGAACCCAAAAGACTTTATCCATTTAAAAAATAAGAACATTAAAGGCGATTACCTAGAATTCATTCGCGCGAAAACAGAAAGGACAACAAGAGAAGACCCAAAGCCAATTACAGTTTATATCAATGCCGATATGCACGATATTATTACGCGCTGGGGCAATAAGGATAAAAGCGCTGAGAGTTATTTGTTCCCAATAATGGATAATACTTTTACGCCATTAGAACAATTCAATACCAGCAAGTCTTTGATGATATATGTAAATGAGAGAATGAAAAGAATTGCGGAGCGGTTAGGAATTGAGAAGAAAGTTACCACCATGGTATCCCGTCATAGTTTCTCCACACAATTAAAAAGGTCAGGCGTAAGCACAGAATATATCCAGGAGGCTTTAGGACATACCGATAAAAGAACAACTGAAAATTACCTTGACAGTTTTGAATATGAGGTCAAAAAGGAATTTGCCTCGTTGTTAACCTCATTTAAGAACAACTAATGCCTGTAGCGGTAATAAACAAAAAGAAAATGTAAATTTGTTAAGCTAAAGAGGAGGGCGTATGAGTAAGGCTGCCAAGAAACAAATCAACGGGGAACGTTCAAAGGCGACGGTTTCAGAGAAAGTAAGGGATTATAGCAATGACCCTTACGTTGTTAAGAAGGCAAAGGAATCTAAAGCATTTTTAGACCAACATGGATTTCCAAAAGAATTGCTTGATAAAAGATAATTATTGTTTTAGGTATTTAAAGCGAAAATCCCCTACTACCAAGTCGGGGATTTTTACAATATAGTTATAGGAACGGCCATGAAAGCAAAAAAAGACAACTCTCTTGATGGTTTGGTGAAAGTTATTAATAAGTCGAGGGCTAAGATGACAAAATTCTTACCTGCTTTTGAGGCTTCCGTTGATAATATCATTCAAACAAAGTCCACAGACAAGAATGCCATTGAGCATTTATTGGATAGCATCTCTTCTTTTATGTACATGGGCATGGGCCAGGAATTATATATTAGGCTTTTGGACTACTACAAAACTATAGACGCAGAAGGTGCCACGTTTTATTGGGAACTGTACGAAGAAATTACAGAGTAAACAGCACCCGTGCTTCATAAACACATACCCATTTGTCATTTCTTACTAATACCCCCGCCAGTTCCGGCGTATGCTTGCAAATAGGTTCATTTTAAGCAACTTTACATTTGGGTAAACAGGAGTACCATTTGGCCATGGACATAAAATTAGAACCATTTAAATCAACTTTCAAAGGGCGCACAGATGCTTTTGCCATCCGTTGGGAAAAAGATGGCAAGGCCGGATATACACCTGCATACGATTTGGATTGGGATGAATACAGAAGGCATAAAGAAAATGGCGGCAACCTCAAAAATTTTCCTAATAAAAAGTATGCGCCGCTGACAGATGCAAGATTGATGAATCATTTGTCCGGGAAGGAAATTATAGGTATTTACCCTTTATTACCAGATAATACCTCGTGGTTTATTGCTGCCGATTTTGATGAATCTGTGGCGAAAGGCTGGTTAACAAAATGCAGGCTTTTTATCGGAGAATGCAGGAAATATAACCTGCCGGTGTACCTTGAAAGATCAAGGTCTGGCAATGGCGGGCATGTGTGGCTATTCTTCAGGCAGCCTTACCCGGCAGAAAAAAGCAGGAGCATATTTAAACAAATACTTACAGCGTGCGGTGTCGTGCAAAATAAAACAGCAAGCTTTGACCGTTTATTTCCCAACCAGGATTATCACTCGGGTAAAGAACTTGGCAACTTGATTGCACTCCCGTTGCAGCTTGAAGCGCTTAGAAAACAAAATGCGTGTTTCATTGATCCCGGCACTGCGGCGCCATATAGCAACCAATGGGAGTTCCTGGAAAGTGTGCAGAAAATAGATACGGCCGCATTAGACATCATATTTAAAGGGTTGAGCGCCGCCACAAAACAATCTAAGCCAGGGCGTCCGGTTACACATCATTATGAAAAACTCCATATCATCCTGGATAACCAACTCTTGATAAGCAGGCAACACCTGCCCAACCTGTTATTAAGATATGTAAGGGATAGCCTTAATTTTTTGAATAACGCTTGGTTTGCAAAAAAGAATACAGGCATCAGCACTTACAACACCTCCAAATATCATACGGCATTTAATGGCGATGGAGATAGTTTTATCATACCAAGGGGTTTTACCGGTAATATAATCAGGTACTGCAGGGAGCAAAACATTGAATACAATTTTGAGGACAGGCGTACAAAACATGAGAACGTTGATTTCTCGTTTACGGCTTCTTTATATCCTTACCAGGAAGATGTGGTGGAGGCGGCGAGAAAAAAGGACTTTGGCGTAATCGTGTCGCCGCCCGGCTCGGGCAAAACTATCATGGGGCTGGCTGTTATTGCAGACAAAAAGCAACCCGCACTTATTATGGTGCACCGCAAACAATTGTTTGACCAGTGGGTAGAACGCATCCAATCTTTCTTGGGCATTCCTTCATTTCGTGTTGGCAAAATAGAGGGCGGCAGATGTGACATTGACCATGAGATAACCGTTGCTATGATCCAGAGCCTCCAGTCTGAAAAAATTGCGCCGGAGGTATTTACTTCTTTTGGCACTATCATCGTAGATGAGTGCCACCATATCCCTGCTAAAACATTCAGCGAAGTGATAACACGCTTTCATTGCTTCCACCTGTATGGTTTTACCGCCACCCCTATTCGGAAAAACAATGACGAAAAACTCATCTTTATTCATATTGGCGATATTATCCACGAAGCAATTGTCCCCATTAATTTACAGGGCAATAAGCCCCTGGCACTTATAATTCAAGACACCGGATTTTCATTGCCATTTAATCCACGGACTGACCATGTTGAAACGTTGATGCATGTGCTTGTACATGATACGGCGAGAAACAGCCTAATTACAGCAGATGTTTTGAAAGAAACAAAAGCCGGCAGAAAAGTACTGGTGCTTACAGAAAGAAAAGCGCATATTGACATATTATACCAGTACCTAAAGGCATCCTGCGAAGTAATCAGGCTGACCGGTGATGATGCAGAGGTGAAGAGAAGGGCTAATCTTGCCCAGGTGGAAAACGGGGAGTTCCAGGTAGTATTGGCGACCGGGCAGCTTGTTGGGGAAGGCATGGATATTAATTCGATTAATTGCCTGGTGCTTGCGTATCCCTTCTCTTTTGACGGTAAACTGACTCAATATATCGGGAGGG